>CAMNGU010000013.1 GCA_946538525.1 uncultured Lachnospiraceae bacterium | reverse complement strand
AGTAGCTGTGTAAAAAGCAGTATTGGTGTCATGGACGCACCCTGAATCTACGGAGTGTAGCTCCGCAAATCAGATGCTCTGGCAATTCAATTGCCGAGTAGTTCACTGTCAGAAGAGAATCACTTTAAAGATAAAGAACCGTACGAAAAACTAGAAAGAGTAAAGATTTTGCTTGGGACTATTATATAAGCAAAGAAAAATCTTTGTGCAGCGCCTGTGGAAACCCTATAAATGATGATAATGAAGAGAAATATTGGGATAGTCCTTTGGACGAGTACGAAGCAATCAGGCTAAGAGAAGAACGGGAATGTATAGTTAAGCCAGAATTTTGGGATATTAATATGTATGATTAAATGGAAAATGTGATGACAAGTATAAAATAATGGAAAGCTAAGGAATAAACAGATGCAGTGGGGACAGACCTCACTGCATTTCTTGTGCAAAAAAATTGTCAAAAACAGTGTTAGACTTTCAATTGTAAAGAACAAACGGAGGTAGATAAATATGAAACATTCAAATAAAAACATATTAAAACAGAGTTTAGAGGGTGTGGTGGCAATTTTTTTGGGACTTGGTATAGTGGTATATATTGTATTGTTTTCAATATTTTGTTCTATCTGGCTTGTAGGAAAGAAAGTGACAGGGAAAGATGAATTTGAAAGTGATTTACTTTCAAGGGGTATTATTAGACCTTTTATTATTCTTGGTGATATCGCTGACAAAATAGAGGAATTGAAGGATAAAGTATTAAAACTGTTTAATCATTAGATTGTTTATTGACAATATCAGGATAGGGCTGTCATAATATACTGGTGTTTAGGGCGTTCCCAGAGGGTACCGTAGAAATAGATGTAGCCCGAATAAGGGCATTGACACGCCCTGCAGATAGCCTCGCAAAGATGTACGGTAAATCGTAGAAATGAATGGAGCCCGATGTAGGGCATTGACACACAAGTGCAATTGTATTTATATATATAAGCCATATTAAAGTAGAAATGGATGCAGTCCGATTAAGGACATTGACACATCACTCTCCTTTGCTCGAATGCTGTCGCAGATTGCGTAGAAATGGATGTAGCCCGAATAAGGGCATTGACACTGCATTATCAGCTTTGTTGTTAGTTGCTACGTTGTTAGTAGAAATGGATGGAGCCCGATGTAGGGCATTGACACCTTGATATCTGATTCAATAACCTTAATATTCTTATGTAGAAATGGATGGAGCCCGCTGTAGGGCATTGACACTAATACCTTTACTGGTAATGTACCTGATACTTTCTTGTAGAAATGGATGTAGCCCGATGTAGGGCATCAAATCAACCACCATAATGGTGGTTTTTTTGTGCAAAAAAATCTTTATAGAATCGAATATACTCTTATTTGAAACGGAGGAAAAATAGTTAAAAAATTAATAGATCAATTTATTAGGAGGAAAAAAGAAATGAACAACAAATTATTTCCAGACAAAGGATTTACGCATGGTGGGATTTTTCATGCAGACGATGTATTTACAACTGCATTATTAAAAATTCTTAATGTAGACTTTACATGGGAAAGAGGATTTGCTGTTCCGGAAGATTTTGAGGGAATCGTTTACGATATTGGATTCGGTGAATTTGATCATCATCAGGCAGATGCAAGAGTGAGAGAAAACGGTGTTCCATATGCAGCTTTTGGTCTGGTATGGGAGAGGTTTGGTTGCTATGTAATGGATAAAAAAGATGCGGATGCTTTTGATAAGGAATTTGTTCAGATGATAGATCTTACAGATAATACTGGAGGTAGAAATCCCATTTCTTCTTTAATACATGATATGAATCCAGAATGGAATGAAGAAGTATCTTCGGATGAGGCTTTCAGTAAGGCGGTAGAGTTTGCTATGTTTACACTTGAAACACAGTTTAAGCATATTCAGTCAAAGAGAGAAGCGAACAGTATTGTAAAAGAAAAACTTAGTGAGGCAGTAGGAAAGACCTTATATATTGGCGAATATGTTCCTTGGAGAGAAGCACTTAAGGATACAGATATTGATTATGTGATCTATAAATCAGCGCGTGGTGGCTTTAATATTCAGACAGTACCACATAAGGATGGAAATGAGACAGATGTAAGTTTTCCTATTGAATGGAGAGGAAAGACAAGAGAAGAATTAGAAGAACTGACGGGGATAAAAGGTCTTTCATTCTGTCATAACTCTGGCTTCCTTTGCGCTACAGAAAGTCTGGAGGCTGCTTGGGGGGTTACGATGAAGTGAAGAATAAGTATTTGAAAGTGATATTTTGATAATATTTGATATATATAATATGTGCAAAATTTATGAAATCAAAAGATGGATGTGGTATAATTCTCAATATGGAGTTTATATGCCATGGGGATGGTGATTTAGGGGAAAACTATATGGGTAACGACAGAATATATAGAAGTTTTTTTTATATAGTAAACGACATAGTAAAAGAATATAAATTTTCAGATTCTCTGGTGATTAGGCGGTTAAGTGGGTTTTATATTCCGGAAGGTTTATAAAAGCTGCTTTTTGTGTTACTAGGGGATTTTTTATTTTTTAAATGGAGAGATAACGGATGAGTAATAAAAATTTTTTTATGACAGCATTAAGTAATATAAATATTAGAAACTTTAAGAAACTTAATTATTCTTTTAGGGATGAAAGTGGGAATCTGGTTGAAGGAAAATCTTATCCAGGATATTTTTCTGGTGAGCCAGGAATCAGATGTGCCATTGATAATCTTCTTGAGCAAGGTCTGTTGTTTGATAAGTATGTTATCTTCTGTAGTCCTAAAACTATAGAACAAGTGGACATCAGTGAGATTCAGTACGACTCCAGTGGAAAAATTCTTAGAGGGGGAATGGAAAGGGCTGATAAAGATATTTATCTAAATTACATTAGTGGTATTCAGGGGTTCGACTATGATACAGATAAGAATGAAGTGGTTGAAAAATCAGTATCATTCGAAAACATTTCTGCATATGACTATATTGAAATGATAATTAGGGAGAGGATATATAAGGCGATAACAGATGGAAAGAAAGAACAGATAACATCTTGGATGAGGACAAACGGTTATTGTGAAAGTACTGGGATTGTTAATGAGGATGTTATAGAAGAATATATCAAAGCTGCATGTAGGATTGATAATGGTAAGCCTATCATTATGGATGATAATCCAGATATAGAAGTTATTAAGAGGAATATTGAAAGTCAGCAGTCTGTCCGTAATGACAAAATGAATATTTATATCGATATTACTGGTGGAACAAGAATCACCAGTGTTGTTGCGATGCTTATGTCAAGATGGTATGAGCAGAATCAAATGGCTGAGGTAAAGAAGGTTTTATATTCTAGTATTATGAAAGGTGAAGAGGCTGTAATTCTTGATTGGACCAGGAATTATGAGCTGTTTAAGATTGCCGATTCAAAATCTGATCTAATGTTTATCTCTCTTTTTAGTGAGGAGAATAGCAGGATTAATGAGTGTTTGAAAAAAGAGGAATTATCTCTTGATTTGATAGATAGATATTACAAGGATGCTGGGAAAAAACTTAGTGATGACAAGATTGTAAAGCAGAAAGCTTATCTTGAAAAATCAAGAATGATACTTGAAGATGATATTGAGATAGCAACATCTTTGCAAGGTTTGTCTCTTGTTAATATGATAAGCAGCGCTATCAATAGATATGATAAAACTGCGCTTTCGAATAGTGTGTCGGAATATAAGGAACAGAAAAAGACAAATAATAAAGAAGCTAAACCAGATGTATTTATTAAGAAATTCCATGAAGGAATTATTGGAAGTTTATGTGAAAAGAAAATATTAAGTGCTGATAATGAAAATGAAAATATAGCCGATATTATCAAATGTATGAATTGGTACTATAGAAAGGACGATAACAAAAGGTTTAAGAGTGGTGTGGTTTATTTTGTATTAGACATGTGTAAATATCTAAATTCGAATATAAATGAATCGCCAAGTAATCATTATAAAAATTTGAAAAAAATTGATAATAAACTATATAAGGATAAATTCGGCGGAAAAAGAGAACCTAGATTCCAGCTTAAAGGAGCCAATTATATTCATAATGAGTTTTTCATAAATGAATTAAAAAATAAAAAGATTAGCCTTTATAAGAAATTTGAGATAAAGAGTATTGATGATGTCATAGAATATGAAGTTCTTAGAAATATATACTTCAATCAAGGATTTCCATTTGCATTTATTACTACATATGGAAAGATATGTGAGGATGTCAAAGTATATTATCTTAAAACGGTAAATGAGTTTGTTGATAATTTGGAAAAATTATATATAAGTGATAAAGCAGCATATAAAGACGAATTAAAAAAATGTATGGATGTGGAATATATTCAATTTTTGATTCCGGAATACTCTCTTCCAGAATGTATAAAGGTAGATAAGAGTAAAGTTGGTGGAGATGAGAATAAATGTAATGAGTTTATCAGTGGGCTGAAGGAGCTAAGAGAAGAAGCCAGGCTTTTTAGAAATGCAGAGGCTCATCCTGACGATCCTAAGTTTGATATATATAGAGGGGATGACAAGCTTGAGGCCTTGGCTGATAAGATACTTGCTTGGTTAGAAAAATGTAAAGATGATCTCGGAATAAATCTAATGTAGAAATAATCGCAAGATCTAATAGTTTTTTATGATGGTAGAACCATCCCAAAAGGGAGGAGAGATAAAGAATGGGGATAAATAATCTTAGATCAGAAGAAGAATATATAGATAAGTTTTATTCGGAAGACATATTTCCGAAGCTTGAAGAAAGAATCGATTTAAAGGAAGTTGCTCTCTTTGCGCTAAGTACATATACAAAGCCTAGAGGCGAGGAAAAATATGTTAATACAAATGTTATTAGTGTTGATCAAGAAACATATAAATACTACTACCAGCAGGAAGTAGGCTTTATAAAAGACCGAGCTACATTAGGGAAAAATGGATTGGATTACGCAATAGTTTTATTTACTAATAGTACTGCCATTGAGAAAAAGACCCCAATAATTGTTAGGGCAGAAAGTAATAATGAAGATGAAGAATTCTATGAAATCAGTTCCTCAGAAAAGGATTTTGTGAAAAAAATCTTAGAAAGAGGAAATATCCTAAAGAATACTGAAGTCAAAGAAAACATTTTGAATAAATGGAGTGAAATGGCTGATAGTTTTAGTGATATTGAGAAGTCAGACAATCCACGCATTATATATGTTTCGGTAGAAGATAAGTCTGAGTCTGGAATAGCACAGGCTGTTTCGAAGGTCATAAGTGTTATAAGAAGTATTTCAGAACATGATCAAACTCGTATTCATTATTACAATAATGGTGGGTTTAGAGAGATTCCTTCATATCTTGATATGATAATGTCTCTTATTAGGGATGCATCAAATGTACATATTGAGAAGAATATTATTGAATACTACGACGGAAAAGCTGCCATAAAACCAGCGCAACGAGGGGTTGAAAACTTCGTATCAGGTATAAATGAATTAAGAAATTATGGAAAGATGGATTCGCTTAAAAAGTATTATGGTCTAGAGGATGCACAGGGCGCTTATGAATTAGCTGAAAATGATAAAGATTTTCTTGAGTGTTTAAACCATATTTCTATGGGTATTCAGACCAATCAGATTGCTAATTTCCAGAAAGGTTTGGATGATCTTTATGATATAAAACGAAAAGGAAAAGAAGTTCTAAATGATGAGTATTTAAGACTCTTTTTTGACGAAATAGTAAATGACTATAACTTTATTGAGTATAAGAATACAGATATTAAGAAATATATTATAGAGATGATGCGGTGGACTTATTCGAAAGGATATTATCAGCAATTGATAACTATGATAGAGAGTTTTGTTCCCTACTTACTTGAAGATTGTCATATGTTTAGTTATAGCTTAGATCAAGATTATATTGATAACATAGTAAAACGAAGTGGAAATGAACCTGTTCATACAGTATTTAATGTTTGTGTGGTGAGATTTATTAGAATAGTGGGGAATAATGATTTCATCGGAGGAAAAATAATAAATGATACAAGCTATAGAAAGAAGATAAAAATTACGGCGACAGATAGTGTATTTAGGTTGATACAAAGTCATAAAAAGATAAAGAATATTAGAAATCAAATAAATCATGTGTCATATAAAAACTATACTGTTATGAATAATAAATTAGAGGTTCAGTTAGAAATATATCTTAATCAGTTGAAAAATGTTTTGAACAAGAGTGGAGAAAAAATAGAGGTGATCAGTGTACATGATGCTTGATCCGAATTATATGCATTATGGAATGGCAAGATATAAAAAGTTTGTAATAGGGAGATAAGGTGCGATGACAGATATAAAGGTAAATGATCATAAAGTGGTTAATATGAATGAACCTGTGCTAGCAATGTATGATGTTAGGGGAATTCAAAAGTATATTTTTAAAACGATAAAAGTTCAAGATGCCAGGGGTGCTTCCGAACTGATCGAAAATATTATTGTTGATGCTATGGAATCGGCAATAAGTATAGTTAAGAGCAGATCAGGATATGAAAACATAAAAACAGAAATAAAATGGTTTGATGGAAATGGTCCAATTAAGTATTCAAATAATGATAATGATATTCAGATCCTTTTTTCTGGCGGTGGAAATGCGTCATTTCTTTTTAGTAGTGGAGAACTATGTCTTGAGATAAATAAGTTAATGTCTAAGTATATTTTAGAGAATACTTATTCTCTTCAGCTTGCTATTGCATTTATAAATAAATCTGATAATTATGCAAATGACTATAGCGAGGTAAATAAGAAGCTTGCTTCTATTAAGGCAAAGATGATCAACTCATCGCCACTTGGAACACTTCCTATTATGAAGATGGAAATAAAAACCGGATATCCAATTGAAACAGAAGATAATCTTAGTAAAGAGACATCTATAAAGAAGAGAAAAGATGAAAAAAAGAGTTCTATTGAGAAAAATGTTGATAAGAAATTTGATCACTATGTTACCAAGAAGGGAAAAGATAGTAATCTTGCGGTAGTTCATATTGATGGAAACAATATGGGACTTAGGATTAGAGAGCTTGTACAGGATATAACTGATTATGAGAAGGCGGTAAACAAGGTAAGAGAAATCTCCTTCAATATTAGTAATAGCTATAAATCCGTTTTTAATGAGATGGTATCTTATTACAATGAAACTGGTTCCATTGATGATAAAGAAAATAATAACTTTGTTTTGAAAATACTTGTTGCAGGTGATGATATTACATACATATGTAATGCGGGTATCGCTATAGATACAGTAAATTATTATTGTAATGCTATTTCAGATAGAACCATGATCAAGAATGAGGATGGACTTGAGGAGATTGCGTTTTTGAAAAAATATGGTTTCAGCGTGTGCGCTGGAATAGCATTTTTCACAAGTCATTTTCCATTCTATGTAGCATATGATGAAGCTGAATCCTGTTGTGATAGTGCTAAGAAATATGCAAAGGCCAATAAGATAGATGGCGTGATATCCAATTGGGTAGATTATCAGATTTGTAAAAATATTCAAGCGATTGACTTGGAAAATGTGAGAGCGGGAGAGTATGTCACCGCTGAAAACGAAATTCTGTATAGAAGACCTTATTATGTTTCAATAGAGCAACATAAAAATGCAGCAGAATGTTACAGCGTATTTGAAAATAGGATTTCAGATGTTCATAAGCTGAGTGAGTTAGAGGAAGCAATCCAATATTTTAAGGATACCAAGAAGCTTCCAAGAAGCATAAGTAAAGAAATAAGAAATATATATCCTGAAGGTTCAGGAGTGATAGAAAGCTATGTTGAATTTTTGAAATCAAGAAAACATACGATGCCTGATGGTAAGTTTGATATGTATCTTGAAGAAGATGGAAGTAAGATAGCCAAATGGTATGATGCTTTGGAAATATTAGACTATTATTCTCCGCAGTTTAAATACTATGAGAGCAAAAGTATGAGAGAACAGGAGGCTGGTGATAGTGATGAGTAAATATGTTTTATCGATTAATTTATTAAGTGATATGTGTGTATCAGATGGTGGAGTATATAACAGTTCTCTCGATACAGAAGTTGTTTATGATTCTTATGGTTTTCCATATATACCAGCTAAAAGAATTAAAGGATGTCTCAGGGAAATTGCTTTAGAACTAGAAGATATGGGGTTAGGCGTAAAAGCTGATGAACTATTTGGAGCAGAAGGGAATGCTGTTGGGCAGATCAGAGTTTCAGACGCATATTTGGATGGGATAGACGAGTTCCGTAAGGAGATAAAGAATAATGATAGTAAGCTTTATCATCCTCAAAATGTCCTTAATCTTTATACATATGTTAGAACTCAGACAAGCGTAGATTATGACAAGGGTGTTGCTGATGAGACATCACTTAGAAGCATGAGAGTTGTGAAAAAAGGAAATATGTTTATTGCTGATATAGAGATAATGGACGACTCCATGGCGGAAAGTCTTAAAAAGTGTATTGTCGCTTTAAGACATATGGGAATTTCTAGAACTAGAGGTTTAGGTGAAGTAAAGTGTTCTCTTAAGGAAAAAGAAGGTGGTGATTCGGTTACTTCATTTAAGCCAGAAAGTGAAGCAAATAGGCTTTATTACACCATTGATTTAAAAGAACCAGTAATCGTAAAAAGTATTAATGGTGGTGAAGCTCGATCGCTTGATTATATAGAAGGCAGCAAGGTTTTAGGGATAATAGCTGAAAGACTGAAGAAGTCAGGTGAGGATATTACTGACTTTCTACAGAATAATAAAATGTTCTTCTCGAATGCTTATATAGCAGATGGAGATGAACGAATGGTAGAGGTTCCAGCATCTTTATATGCTGTAAAGGATGATGATAAAACTATCATTGATAGTGCAGTTGTTGATCAATCGGATAAGGAATCTCGTCAGCTCAATCAGGTAAAGCATTGCTATGTATCAGTGAAAGATGGAAAGATAATAAAGAAGACAACTGTTAAGATGGAGGACAGATATCATCATAGAAGACCTGAAGATAAGTCTATCGGCAGGTCCGTAAAAAATGATGGTAACAGTGATTTCTATTCTATGTCTTCGATATGTGAAGGGCAGAAGTTTTGTGGATTTATTCATGGTGCTCCGGAACAAATTGAGAAGATTTCTGAGTTGATTTCAAAAGATTCTAAAGCATATATTGGATATTCAAGAATGTCTGAATATGGCCTGGTAGAAATCAATTTGGTGAAGAGTGAGATTTGCAAGACAGAAAAAGTGGAAGAGCCCGTTAAGGAGCTGAATATTAAACTTGAATCTCCTGCATTGATTTACGATGATAACGCGATGTATTCAATGAATCAAGATGTTCTTGTGGATGAGATATTATCGTGTCTTGGAATAAAAGGAGACAAAGAAGATCTTATAGAAGATGTTAAGAGTTTTATAAATTATGGTCAGATAGGGGGCTTTAATGTTACCTGGGGATACAGAAAACCAATCGTCGGAGTTTTTGAGAAGGGCAGCTTTGTAAAGATTAAATTTAAAGAGGCTCAGAATATAACTATTCCAGAGAACTTTGTGATAGGAGAAAGAACTGTCGAGGGTTTGGGAGAAGTATCCATAGTCAATGTAAATAAGGATAAAGAATATAAGCTTGAGTCAGATAGCGAAATAAAAGACTTGGTTGTAGTTGATGTATCAGAGAATAAGTTAGCTAAAGATATTGCTGATATGCTATTTGCCAAATATGTTCCTTTCTATGCTAGCAAGATTCTTAAAGATTTTATAAAAGGATTTGATAGAAAGAAGAAAGAAGCATATAGACCTACTGTTAGCAATATGATCCTTATGTGTAGTGAGAATTCATCTCTTGAGGGAGTAGAAGAATCAGTAATTCGAAGATATGATAAAGTTTCAGAAGAGAAAAAGGAGAAGAAAGAGAGAGCTAAAAAGATAATTAGATTTATACGAGATAATACAGATGATGAGACAAATAGGATGATCAAAGAGTTTGAAGAGAGTTATTCGATTAGTTCATATAGAAACGAAAACTGTCAGATGCTTCTATTAAAGGAATTTCTAGTGTGTCTAAAGTATAGTATTAGAGCAGAAAAGGAGGGCGAAAAAAATGAGTAAATCATCAAGAGTGACAAAAAGAACTTATTATATAGTGCATTTTAAATTAGCATCTCCTTTATGTATTTCTAGCGGAACGGGCGATATAGCTGATAATGATCTGATGCTTGATGGAGAAGGAAAACCATTTATTCCTGGAACATCTATAGCTGGTGCTTTTAGAAACAGCCTTATGGATAAGAAGAATAAATCTAGTGTAATGGGATTTTCTAAAGTAAGTAAATCAAGCGAAACAGAAGACGAGAGTGAACAGATAGGCAGAATGAGTCAGATCCTCATATCTGATGTTTCTTTAGTAAAGAAATCTTCAGATAGTGTAAATATATCTATTCGAGACGGAATTAAACTGGAAGATAATGAAAAGATCACAGCAGGTACCGGAAAGTTTGATATGCAGGTGGTTGAACCTGGAGCAGAAGGCTGCATGCGTTTTGAGATTGTTGAAAGAGAAAATGATGATGAAACAGATGCAAATGAAAAAATAAAAGGTTTTATCATAGATCTTGCCGAAGGAAATATTCGTCTTGGTGCAAAAAAGAATAGAGGGTTTGGAAAGTTAAAGGTTACTGAAGTAGGAGAAAAAGAATTTGACTTAACTCAGAAGGATCAGGCAGAAAAGTGGCTGGAGTTCTTAGGATTTAATGCTTCAAGTGACGATGAAGGTTTTCCAGCTTTAGAATGCACGAGATATGAAGAGTGGAAAGTAGGTAAAGAAAAATATAAAGATAGCTATGTAAAGGTTAAGTATGCTAAGATCCGAGTTCCACTAAAACTTAAGGGTGGAATCAGTATTCGTAAGTATTCAACCAGACCTGGTGAGGCTGATTATGAACAGCTGACAATCAAAGAGGATGAAGATGGAAACAAAAGAATCCCTGTGGTTCCGGGGAGTAGTTGGAATGGAGCTATAAGGAGCGACGCAGCTAGAATACTTCGAGATTCTTTGGGATGTAAGGATTATAAAGAAGTAATAAATGATTGGTTTGGAACTGTTGATAAAGAGGATAAAGACAGAACGCAGCAATCTAAGATTGTTATTTCTGAGAGCAAGATTATTGGAGCCACAGAGCTTCCAATGACAAGAGTAAAGATAAATAGATTTGATTCCTCTGCTGTAGCAGGAGCGCTATATTCAGAAATATCATTCTTTGGTGGAGAGACTGAACTTGAGGTCCTGGTAAGAGTTGATAAAGGGGAAGATTATAAGGCGATAATGGGTCTCATTTATCTTGTCATAAAAGATATCATGAATGGTTTTGTTCCAATAGGTGGACAGACGGCTGTAGGTAGAGGCATATTTACAGGTTCGGAAATCAATGAATTTGGAGATTTGGAAGTGAATGATTGTCTTGCAAGTCTTAAGAAATATCTTGAAGGGAGGACAAAATAGTGAAGTATAGTTTGATTAAAGACACAATAGAAAAAAATGCTCCGGATAGCGGATATGTACTTGCATATACAAGAAAGAAATTAATCTTCAAGATTTATTCTGATAAGAATTCTTTGGAAGGGATATTTGAGGGCGAATGTTCTGATATTTTAGAAATTCATTTGTTTAATTCTGATAGTGAGTATAGGATTCTTTCCTCTGAAAGTAGCAGGTATGAATCAGGGTTTGTTGATCATTTAGCAGAATTTACTAGTGACACAGATGAGACTTATATTCAGGATGTATTTCTTGATCTGAATAAGGAAGAATCAAGAGAATTACATAAGGACAAGATTAAGGTTTTAAATCATATCGCTTATACCTCTGAGGGTATGGCTTTTATTGATGATTACAGATTATGTATAGATTAAAGGGGTGGAGAAATGAGTAAAGAAATAAACTTTGTAAATCCATACAATTTTATACCGTTTAAAGAAAAATCTGATAAGGTTCCGCCAGAAGAAGAGAAGGTATTATCTGGAGTTATTAATTATACTGTTCTTACTAAGACACCTCTATTTATTGCCAATACCAGCACTGATAAGGCTTTTTCTGAAAAAGTGGTATTTGGTGAAAATGATGGAAGAATAGATACGGGAGATGCAACTGGCGGAGATAGAGCTCAGAAAATTGCAGAGATTAAGGAAGAACATAAGAGATATGACTTCTTTTCGTACAATAAATTGGAGGAGGGAAGTGAAGATTTTTATCTGCCTGTAATTCCTGGAAGTGAGATAAGAGGTATGTTTAGGAATCAGTATGAAATACTTACAAGTTCCTGCCTTTCTGGTTTTGAAGATGTTTTGCTCAGCAAGAGGACTGCTGAGGTTTTTAAGTCTGGTCTTATTAAGAAGACCTCTGATGGATATGAACTATATTCCGCTGAAGACTGCCTGTGGAGAACAGAGGGGGCAGATGATCAAACAGATTTAGATAATTGGAATACCCGTAGGGATTATAAAAAGAAGAGTTATATTCAAACTAAAATAGCTGAAGGCCAAAAAGTTGATTTCTATAAATTAGCGAGAAAATTGGAAAGAGGAAAAGCTAAACCATTGGCAAGATTACAGAAGCCAACGAATAGGAGTGCAGACCATTTTAGTGAATGGGCATCAGCGCCTAAAGAAATAGGGTATGTATTAAAAGGCGAAGATGGACCGGAAATGCAGCCAGATCGCAGTGGGAAAACTTCACAGAAGCATTGTTGTCATATTTTTGTAGTTACTCAGAATCGAGTTGAGCAAGATTTAGACATATCATGTCTTGATAAAGTGTTGGAAGTTTATAAAAATAACAGTGAATCAGGTGGAAACTACGCATATAAAGAATATGGTATTAAATGGAGAGAGTTCAAAAAATCAGAAGATAATATTGGCGAATTCTTCCCGGTTTACTATTCGGAAGGTACTAAAGGTATCATATATTTATCTCCAGCTAGTATAACAAGAGAAGTATATAAGAATGGAATTAAGCAATTAATTAAGAATCTGGCCCCTTGTTCATGTAAGAAGGATCTTTGTCCGGCATGTTCTTTATTTGGAACGATTACAGGAAAAAAGGAAGCAGTTGCATCAAGAATAAGATTTTCTGACCTAGAAATGTCTAGTGAAGTAGAGGATGCTAAAGATTGTTATGATTCGATTGTTACATTATATCCACTATCTTCTCCAAAGATTAGTAACACGGAGTTCTATGTTAAAAGACCAGCGCCTGATGCGGTTTTTTGGACATTTGATTACTACATAGATAGGGAGCATAAGATGCATCCTATTGTTAATCCTGAGTTGAATGGTCGTAAATTTTACTGGCATAACATGAAGTTAGAAAAGCTCAGTGAAAGCGCAAAAGTAACAAAGCTTAATATGACAATTCGTCCTGTAATGAAAGGAATCACATTTTCTGGTCAGTTATACTTTGACAAAATATCTGAAACTGAACTTGAGAGATTGATATGGATGCTCAATGCCGGTGAAGGTGGAAAAATTGAGGATAAAAAATCTGGATATAAACTGGGAGCAGCTAAGCCGCTTGGGTTAGGAAGTATAGCTGTATCAGTTGATGATGTTCAGATTAGAAAGATAGAAATAAACGAAAATGGAATATCATATATGACAGAACCATATGAGGAGACTGTTACCCCTGATGAATTATTCGATTCTGACATTGTTAGTGAATTTAGGGTGATGAACGGCTTTAATAGTGTTCCTGAAGATTTAAAAATCAGTTATCCTGTTATTCCTGGACAAAAGGAAGGCGATGAGGGCTTTACGTGGTTTACTAATAATCATGTTGCAGTCAAGAAAAATAAAAATATGGACGATAAATCTCCGAATAAGAGAGATTACCAAGCGTTTGCTTATTATATAGAAGCCTTGAAGACAGGGCTCAAGTATACGGATAAGATGTATAAAGAGTTTTATGAGGCTAGAATAGGTAAAAGTGAAGCTGGAATAAGCAGGAATGGATTTAGAACAAATAAAGCTGAGGCAAAAGTTGAAGATGCTGTTGTTACTGGAATAAATAGTAAGAATGGAAATGTCTTTATTGAAGTAAATGGAAAAAATGAAAAAAATGGAATGATTTTTTATGATGATCTTGGTGGTAAAACTGTTGTTAAGGGACAAAAAATTAATGTGATATTTCTTAGATCAAAAAAATATCCTGACGGTAGAAAACAGAATTTTTATAGATTAGTATAGGTACAATTAAAAAGTGAATAAAGAATCATCCTTTTGTGGATGATTCTTTTGTAAAATGGAAGTTATTTATGTAAGTGTGCCAACTAAGGAGGATAGAAAGATGATCATTAGATTAAAAAAAGGGGAAACCCCAGATGATGCAGATATTCTTCAAGTAAAGCTACCACTGGATTTTATTAATCCGGAATCAGATGTAGTATGGATGGACTATGATGAATGGCTGAGAGAACCGATTTATGTATCTGGGATTTCGGAAAATATTCCAAATGAGATAAAAGCTCTTATCCCAAAGTGGAGAGCTTTGGCAGAGAGTATAGAAAAAGATGAGAATAAAACTTATTGGCCAGTAAAGTATGCTTATACGGATGTTTGGTTTGGAGATGGGAAATATAGAATAGGAGCTAGTATACTGAGCGGAATTGGGAAAGATAATACATCATCATGGCTGTATGAGATGATACAGCACGAGGTAAAAGAAGATCTTTATTCCGTAGGGGCAATCTATGTAAAGTATGAGGGGATGATTGACTAAGAGATTATATATATATCTAAAGGTATAGATAGCAGTGCTAACCGCACTGCTATTTTTGTGCAAAAAATATTCTGGGAATACCGGTAGAATGGTTTTATAGAAAAACAATTATCGGAGGTGAAACGCTATGGGAATCGATTGGGAAGATATGTACGGATATGATGATTATGATCCAGCTGATTATGGTGATTATTATGATGCTGATGTAGCAGAATTAGATGATATAGGCCTTAAAATACCAAAGGATAGATATGCTGCATATTATAACATTAGATACTATGTTTTTTGTCCATATGAAAAGAGGGAAATAGCAAAGCGCCTGGGAGGAAGGTGGGATCCGAATAGAAAAAAGTGGTATTTCTCTTATAGGTCAGATGCGGAGAAGTTGGTCCGTATATTAAAAGGCCAGGATTGTACTTGAAACTATTAGTTTACCGCTGTGGATATCTCAATATTTTGATGGTAGAATAGGAATTGGGGTTACAAATTTAATGGGAGGAGTGTAAATATGCAACAGACAAGATATTGGGTGTGGTTTAAGGAACATGTAAAAGCGGTAAAGGGAGATGATGAATTCGGAGCTCTAAGTGTATGCGAAATTCTTCATTCTGCTTCTAAGTTTGTTCTTGATCTTGAAAGAAGAATGGATGAGACTGATGTTTTATCCGAAAGAAAAGAGCTATATGATATTGTTTCCAGTTTTTATAGGGATATAAATAATGTTCTTCAAAAACAGGTTCAGAAATACAATGTTTCATTAAGTATATTAGCTGATTGTGATATTCGATTTGAGGCTCTTGATAAAATGTTTAATGAATGGACAGAATTAAAGAATAGCCTGGCTGATGAAACAATCGAAGAAACATTTTATCGTGTTACTTATGTAGATGGATATGATTATCCTGAACCAATAGAGGAAGAAATCAGTCTATATAATATGGATAATCTTTTTGAAACAGAAGGCCACCAGGATACACTTGCTATTGATATTCTTATAGAGAGGGCCTTAGTTCAATTATTACTGCGTATCAAGGGAAATGACCCATATGCTGGTCCATCCGAAAAAGTTAAGAAACTGACCGAGTATCTTGATTTCAGGGGTAATCTCAGTAAAACAATCGAAATACAAAACAAATTGGTCCAGGAACTGAAATCAAAGGTTATTGGACAGGATCTTGCTATAGAAAAATTTGTGAGAGGATATTCCCGCGCACTTTCGGCAGGTGTTGATAAGAATAAACCTGAAGCGGTTTATTTATTTGCAGGGCCTCCAGGAGTAGGAAAAACATATCTGGCTGAGCAGTTTGCAGATATTCTTCAAACAGAAGGCTATAAATATAAGAGATTTGATATGAGTGCTTATTCAGGAACGTCTGATAATGTTTCTGGATTAATTGGATTTGAGAAATCATGGAAGAATGCGCAACAAGGAACTCTTACAGGGTTTGTAGATGAAAATCCTAGAGCAATTCTGCTCATAGACGAGATAGAAAAAGCTTCAGAATCAGTAAGATTACTCTTCCTTAGTATCTTGGAAGGTGCTGAACTTACGGATAAGTATTTGGAAAAACAGGTATCTTTTTCGCAGACTATTCTTATTTTTACAACAAATGAGGGAAAGGATATTTATTTAAATAATAGATATTCAAATCTTACTGCACTTCCTGATTCTTCAGTAGTTGCCGGACTTGAGAGCTCAGGATTTGCGCCGGAACTCCTTTCTAGATTTGCGTCCTCAAATATCATCGTATTTAATTATCTGGAAGCAGATGCTCTTGCTAATCTGGTAAAAATATCAATTGAAAATGCATGTGAAAGAATTAAGACAAGAAATAAAAATCTGGAAAAAATGACTTATGATGCTGACTTAATGGCTAGATTATTTATTCTCAGTAAGGGTGGGTCAGTAGATGCCAGAAATATATCTTCCAAGACTAAGAGTTTTGTGACGGATCTATTTCTTGATTCTTCTTCATATATTTCAGATAGAAAGAGAAATGTGAATGGATTTAAGAGCATTAATGTTTCCATTGATGAGAATAGTATTTCAGAGGAGGCAAAGGACTATTTAATTATGCCTCCTAATAGAAAGGTTTTATATTTTGGTAAGGAAACAAAAACGGCATTCAAGTATGTAGCTGATCAGGCGGATATTGAAATAGTTAAGAAGTTTGATGACTTCGAACAGAAGTGCATGGATAATAACCCTAATAGTGATACGAGTTATGCTGCATATATTATTGATATGTTTGATTCAAAGGAATCAATAATAACTGCTGAAGAGGGATATAAATGCTTAGAATGTCTATATGAAAAGAAAAATGAGGTGCCTGTTTTTGTAGTAGATAGAGGGTTCTCAAACGAAGATAAAAGGGCGCTCTTAGTGAAAAATGTGATTGCATTTCTAGATGTACAGAAAATGCCGAATATGAGAAAGGCACAGATTTGTTTCCTGGAAGATCTGAAGAATGTTTATTTCATTTCCTCGTTCAATAAACTAGCTAAAGCAGAAAAGTGTTTTTCATCTATTCGGAATATGGATTATAACTCAAGAGATGGAGAGATGAATATAATCTTTTCCAATATCTCTATTCAGAATGCGAACATTGAATCAGCAAGGGAAAGAGCTCTTAATAACAGATATTTGTTAAGTGAGAAAAAAGAAGTATATTTAAGTGATATATTTGGTAATGAAGAGGCTGTTAGTGTAGCTAGAAGATGTATAGATAACATCAAATATCCTGAAAGATATCTAAGCGCAGGAGTGAGACTACTTAGAGGTATTCTTATGCATGGTGAACCTGGTATGGGAAAGACCATGCTGGCAAAAGCTATTGCATATGAATCAGGGGCTTCATTTATTTCTTCTGTGGGATCGGATTTTGTTGAGAGTAACGGAATTCAGGAACTGGAGAATATATTTGAAACAGCAAGAAGGAAGAAGCCTTGCGTTATCTTTATTGACGAATTTGATGCTATAGCTAAATCCAGGAAATATTTCAGTAGTGGTATTGCAGAATTAGTATTAGAAAAGTTTCTGCAGGAAATGGATGGTGTCGGCAAGGATAATACAGGTGTATATGTTATAGGTGCAACTAATTATTCGTTGAACTTGATTGATGACGCGATAATAAGGAGATTTAGCGAAAAGATTGAATTTAAGAGACCTTCAGGGCCTGAAAGATGTGAATTTTTAGGTCGATTATTTGAGAAGAAAGGTTTAAATATTCCAACAGAATATTCTAATGTCTTAGTAAGGCATATGTTCGGATTTCAGGATAATTTTTCTGAGATTGAGACATTTCTGGATGAATCTATCGCAGAAATTGTATATAAAAAGAAAGATAAATTTGATAAGAGTGATGTGACTCTTGATTATCTTCTGGATAGATTGCAGAGAATCAACTATGGAGAAAAAAGAGAAGAAACAGTGGAAATGCTGAGAACATGCTTCCATGAGGCAGGTCATTCAGTGTTGCAGTGGATAAACGGACGAAGATTATCATATATTACAGTTGTACCAAGAGACCGTTTTAATGGTTTTGCCATGGCTGATCCTAAGCTGTATTCTGGAAATGATTATTTAAGGCACATCCGTATTGCGCTTGCTGGAAGAGCTGCAGAGATAATATATGCAAAAAAATATTCTAAAGATAAAGATGATTATCAATTTGAATTAGATAATGCCATTAATGTTGGGGCTTCTTCTGATCTTAAGAAAGCAACAAGTCTTGCTTATCATTATATTTGTTCTTGTGGACTTAAAGGAATGCTTTCGGTTGTTCCTGACAATTTTATTGGTGAGGAATATGGAGTTATCAAAGAGGATATTCTTCCTGAATCTAGAAAAGAAAAAATATGGGATGAAGTCGAAAAGGTTCTTCAGGAACAAATGAATGTGACGCTAAAGATACTTGAAGATAAATGGGAAAAAGTTGAGGCATTAGCATTTTCTGTGAGATACCTGCGTGAAATTGATGGAGACCAGATCTATAATATTATTAATTCAGAAGTTCCATATATTGATAGGACATGCTTTGTGGATTTTGATCAGGATTATATTTTATATGGTGATGAAGATAAAAAAGGAAATTATCCAAAACTTGTTTATGGGTATCCAATCTGGCCAACAGCATATATTGCAAAGGATAGAAAAATGTCATATGACCCTGAAAAAGAATATTATTATGCTTTAAGATTTGCGGATACAGTAAAGATTTATGTGGAGAACAAGGATAATCCTAATATCCTTCCGGATGTAATGAAAGAGGCATATCAAAATAATGCCAGCATAGTTCGCTTTGCCACCAAAGAGGCTGCTATGGATTATCTTAACTCTAGGGCTTATATGATTCGTAAGAAAGATGGAAGAGTTGAATTTGATTATGCAGATAATTATTTAGATTTAAACAGATTTGAGTGTATTGATGCGGAGAAGAAACTATATAGATTTCCTTTTGAAATAATTGATATGTATACACTCGAAGGAATGTGTCATTGTTATGAGAAAGAGAAAAAAATTAAACTTTCTGAACTTGGGAAAGTTGAATTTATAATGTCGCTCATAAATGATAGTATTTTCAAAGGTAATGATGATGCAGCGGTAGTTCTTCAATTACATGGACAAGAGCAACTTGATGCATTTAATCAGATTGTGGAAAAGCGTAGAAGTGAGTTATTTTATTATCCAGGTATAGATGTCCTGGAATAGAAGAGAAGAATGTTTATATAACTGAATAGATTATGAAAAAAGCATTTACATTCGTAAGTGCTTTTTTGTATGGCTTGTCAATGCCCTCAACCGAGCCACATTCATTGCTACAGTTAAATAAAAGACAGAATAAGGAGAAATAGAAAAATGAGTGTCAATGCCCTCAACCGGGCTGCATCTATTTCTACACAAACATAAGTGTATTATGACAGTTCTATCCAGATATTGTCAATAATGGGGCCATTTTCCCATAAATCTTTTAGACAATTCTTGATATTGAACTACCGTACCTCCGTCAATTCATATCCACCGAATCCGAAGCTGGTATTACTGCCCACATGGATTAGTTCTCCTGCCAAAAGTCTTCGAATAAGTTCTAAATAGTCCTCTACATTTTCTAGATTCAAATCAACGCTGCCATATATACCACTAAGGAATATCTTTTGATTTTTTCTAAAGGAGTATCTTGGTATACTGACTGACCTGCTCTCTGATTTAATTGTCAGTGGATAATTATCTTTTCTATCTAAAAGCTCTGGATATTCATTTCCCTCAAAACAATTGAGTGAATATAATCTTCTGTTCAAGTTGTCTATAAATGATTCGATATCAAATTCATTTAATTGATTTCCATTTTTCTTTATTGATAGAGGAGTCTTAAGTCGTATATGAAGATTACTATTTTCGGATAGATCTTTCATACGCCACTCAACATAGTCATTTATTGTATCTATTCGGTATTTGTCTTTATAAATACGGTTTTCGTCTAAAATGTTTTCATTTCTCATGTTCCGGACATTTATAACCTCGAACTGAGAATGATTTTTTCCTATACCATTCATTCCTAAACGGTAAATTGCTGAAAGATACTGGCTTAGATAGAAGCAGTTTTTTCCAAAGAGTATAAGCTTAAATTCAAAAGTATCTCCTGCATCAAATTGCTCTCTATGGTCCAGACATTCGACTATATAACCGATACTATTACCAGAGGACATGAAAGCAGGTTCTATATCCATTTTGGAGTACATGATTCGCTGGACAATACACTCATCCAGATAATCGCAAGTATCACATTTATTTCCATTTTCTTTTCGGATTTTTTCTCTGATACAATACTCATCCAGCAACATATCTCCCATGCCGCCTCTTATTGCAGATGTTTTGAATCGTGGCAATTCAGAATCCGAGATTAGTCTTACCGTAAATCGAAGTTCTGAATACCTGATATTTAGAATATCCCCCATATTTGCCTCCTGTTGGTTAAATGCCTCTAAATCAGTAACGGTAAAATTATACCACAATTTAGACAGATTCGTGGTTCTGTTTGTTGTGGAGGGATTTTGGGTAAGGCATCATGGTGAAATACCCATTTACGACAACATTTTAACAACTTACAACAGATTACGATATCAAGGTAATCCTCTGGTGTACTATTCAGACATCAGGAAAAACATTTAACACACGGAGGAAACGACATGAATAAGAAAATAATTATAGCAGTTGGTGTAGTTGCAGCTCTGCTGGCAGGAGCAGCTATTTTTGCATTTAAGAAGCCAGGAAAAATTGATGGATTTGATTCAGCGGTTACAACCGTTGATAACATCCAGATTCCAGCGGGCACCAGAATTGTTGCCCTTGGTGAAGCCACTCATGGCAACAAGGAATTCCAGGAGCTTAAGCTTGAGGTGTTCAAGTCTCTGGTTGAGAATTCAAATGTGAGAGCTCTGGTTTTGGAAGGCGACTTTGGTGGATGTGCCATCGCAAATGAGTATATTCAGGGCGGCGAAGGCTCAGCGGAAGAAGTAACTAAGATGCTTGGTTACAGAATTTATAGAACGGACAATATGTGCGAACTGGTTCAGTGGATGCATGATTATAACATGACTGCTGACGAAGAGGACAAGGTTCGTCTTTATGGTATGGACATTCAGAGAGGATGTTTCAATGCCAAATTAATTGAAGATTTTTATGCAGTGGTTGATGAGGGAAAGTATAACGACTATTCTTCAAAGATTGATGCTGTTATAGATAAGAATGAGGATACATATAATTCTGCGGACTATGACGCAATCATCAGTCTTATGGATGAGATTAATGAGGATATTCAGGCAAACAGAGATGCTTATATTGCCAGCACTTCTCTTGCTGAAGTTGAAAGATGTGAGCAGGCAACTGTAGCAATCAAATGCTATCTCGACCTGAACGAAAAGCAGAATTATTCTTCTAAATATAGAGACTCCAAGATGAAGGAGTTTGTTGACTGGGCTCTTGAGATTGAGGAAAGAGAGCATCAGGGTGCACTTATGATGTCATGCCACAATGGACATATGTCTGAGACGAGTTCATCTGCAGCAACATTTCTCGGTGTAGATCTGGACAAGGAATATGGGGATGCATACTTCACAATCGGAACAGATTACTACATTTCAAAAGACAATCTTCCTTACAACGACGAAAGAGTTGTGAAGGAGTTCTGTTCAAATGATAAGCTGGCATATCAGGTTAAGGACATGTCAGAGGATAAGTACTTTCTTGATTTTAGCAAGGTGGATGGAAACAGCAAGCTTGGAAAGGCTGTTAATTCCCCAGTTAAAATGGGTTCTCTGGGCGAGCAGTATAACCTTATGATTCAGTATCTCAGCTTTTCAAATAGTATTACAAAGACTCCATCGGAGCTCTATGATTCCATGATTTATTATTACGATGTTTCCCCAATCGAGGTTTGGGAGAATTAGAAAAAACTAAATATCTAGATTCTAACGAGACATCAATTTTACAAAAACTTTACAAAACTGATGTAAGATAGATACATATGAGTACTACACTTTCTGTGTTTTGGAAAAAGGTAAAATGAGTCTTGGAATGAGACGGAATTGAGGATGGATATGAAAGCATATAGGAATTCAAAAATTCGGAAGGCTGCTGCTACACTTGCGTTCTGTTTGGCATTTTCTGGTTGTGGTGCCAAGGCGGATGAGGTAGTAACTGACTACGGAGATCAGGAGATAAGTTCAGAAGAAGCAACTTCAGAGGATGTAGAAGCATTTTTGCAGGCAGATGGTGAAGACGGGGCTGTAAAGTTGGATCTCATTTTGAATGAGGACTTTGAGGAAGGTGGTATAAGTTACAATATTTTCTCCACCTACAGCAAGGAGACTAATCTGAACGATCTGAAGAAATATACGGTGGCAAAAATCTCTGATTCAGAGGAGACGGAGCAAAAAATCGTTGAATCCATATTTGGAGATACCGGTAAGCAGGTCAAAACCATTTCAAATGAAAAAGCAGGCGAGTTTGTCTCATTTCTCAATAAATACAAAACTATAAAGTCTATCATCGAGAAAGAACCACGAAACAAGGAATATGATAATTTTGAGTGCGTAGTCAACTATGATGAAGATACTGTGCCAACTCCTGGAGATGCTCAGTCCTATGACTGGGTGGATAACGAAAACTATTACATCCACATTTATGAGGGCCAGTATGAAGGTGTGAGATTTGGTCTTATGATCGCCTATGATAAGGTGGAGCAGGCCAGGTATATATACTTTAATCCGGTGAATATTGAGGAGTACTATCCGGGCAAGAATTTCAAGACGGTGATGCTCAGAAATTCCGTTGATATGAATGGCAATCCTTGTGTAGGTAATGAATGTACATTGGCGCCTTCCGATGTGGAGGAGCAGGTTGGAACATTTCTTAGTGACAAGCTGGGCATATCTGATTACGAATCAGAACTTGGAAATGATTATAATTCCTACAGCATGAGATCAAGACCAGTTATGGGATATGTGGGAGAAGAGCAGGGGAATAGAAGCGAAAATTCTATATCTCAGATTGTATTCTCAAATTCTGATTTTGCTCACTCAGTTATAGATTATGAGCCGACATTTGATATGAATGGAGTTGAGGCGAAGAATACAGATCAGTTCCCAAGAAGCGTGGAGATTCTGGCTGAACAGGATGACCGAATTGGAGATGCCCTTAGGAAAGAAAAACCATTTTTAGAGTCCCTTTGGGATCCTTACAAATATCTTGACTGGACCGAAGAGTTAGACGAAAAGATAGAATATACATATGATGGATATGCACTATATCTGAATCCTGGATTTTTGAATAATTATAATCCGGCGGATTATAGCTCCTTCAGTCAGGACTATATTGAATCAGCACCGATTAATTCTGGTGTGGTTGAGGTTACCAGTAAGGGGATCTTTGGAGTGGATATAGTTCAGATGCTCCATGTGGACGAAGCATATCCTGCCCGAATTCTTAAAGCTGACAAGATAAAAGATGCGTTGATAGAAATTCTTAAGTCGGAAGACTTTACCGGTGAGATCGGTGATAATGATATGGTATTTACCACCGGTTCAAATCTCATTTACTACTATAACGAGTCTTCATCTATTTATGCACCAGCTTGGGATTTTCCTATTCAGTTTATGTCACAGAAAGATGTCAAACAAGAAGCGGAATTTGAAGTGGTATTCGAAGAACCTGACATGCATATCTATGTGGACGCTGAAACGGGAGATTTGCTGGAGGTTTCGAAGTAAATATTAGATAAAATTAAAGAATAAGCATACATTTTGGTTGGTTATTTGAAATTAAAAACCGAGTAAAAGCAGGAACCCGTTCTATCCATGCATTTGGTGGACAGAGAGTGAAGGGATAAATGCAACTGAGCATAACATTTTTTCTTTAAAATGTAATGCTTGGTTGGTGGATTCGATAACCTTTTGAAAATATAATAATGTTAACAATAGTTGCAAATGTAAGAAAATACTGAAAAAGGTTATTGATCATGAAGATAGATTTTTTATATAAAAATGGCTGGCTGTTTTTAATTATTGCTATGCTGGGAGATATCATCATATCTCTTGTTCTAGCAAAGTTTTATAGCGGATATAGCATCACCAAGATGTCTATAAGTGCGCTGGGAAATCCAAGTAGTCCGGTTAGGATTCCATTTAATATTTGGATGATAATTGAAGGGCTACTTTTTCTTACGGCCATTCCAGCCATATATAAGTATTACCGTTCTGTATCTGGCGGCCTAACGAAAACCGTGGTTTTATTTGTCGCCATATTTGCCATTGGTGCCTGTATATTCACAGGTTTTTTCAGTGTAAATGAATCTAAGGATATTGTTACTACAGCATCCAAAATTCATGGTGCTGGTTCAGTTATCGGCTTCATGCTATTTCTGTTTGTTCCACTGTTGATGGGAGTATTATCATTTAAAAACAGTGAAGCTTTCCTGGGAGTAATCGTCATAATATGCTTTTTCATATCCATGTTTTTCTTTGTTTTATTTGTCATGTCAGATAAGCCGGAGTTTGAAAATTCTGTCATACAAAACGAGGGATTATGGCAAAGACTAAATCTAATATTCATGTATTTGCCGCTGATTATTGTATCGATAAAAAGAATTATTCAAATGGATGTTGCAGGGTAAAACCTATAGCATCCATTTTTGATATATAGTATCATATTTATGTGAAAGTTAAGTATTTAGGAGGGACAATGGATACATGCAGGCCATAGTAGATGTATTTGAAAGATATTCGGAGGACGGAATCGTATCAATTGCGAATAAATCAGTAGCATATATTGGATAAAGGGGGTATTACAATGGGGAGAAATCATGAGGTTACAACCAGCCAGCTTCTGCTGGATGATGCTGGTGAACTGCGGGAACCGGGATGGTCGCGCAGGCTTGTTCAAAGATATGATAGAAGTATGATCCGTGCTCCTAAGTGGAGGATCAAAGAATGGGATTATTATCTGGTGCTCAGCGATTCCTTTGCCGGTGCCTTTACAATTTCGGATGATGGTTATATCGGGCTCCAGTCTGTTTCGCTACTTACATTTGATGGCGAACCTTGGGAGCATACGGAGACGGTGCTAAATGCATTTCCTATGGGAAGGATAAGTCTTCCGTCTGATTCCAATGTTGGGCCAACCAAGTACATGGATAAAAGGCTTCGTATGAAGTTTGATGTAGCTAAGGGAAAGCGCAGGATTAGATGTAAGTTTGACAACTTCTGTGATGGAAAACCATTTAAATGCGATATCATCCTGAAGCAGTCGGATATGGATACCATGGTTATCGCAACACCATGGGATAAGAAGCATGCCTTCTACTATAATCAGAAGATCAACTGTATGCGGGCTTCGGGATATATGGAGTTTGATGGAAAGAGATACGAGTTTAATCCTCAGACAGATTTCGGAACTCTGGATTGGGGACGAGGTGTATGGACCTATGACAATACCTGGCATTGGGGTTCTGGAAATGCGGATATAAACGGTAATAGTTTTGGATTCAATATAGGATATGGTTTTGGAAATACTGAGGCTGCCACAGAAAATGTGATTTTCTATAATGGCAGGGCTCATAAACTGGATGATATTGAGTTCCACATTCCAGAGGACAGCTACATGAAGCCATGGACATTTACTTCCTCTGATGGAAGATTTGAGATGGACTTCGTTCCTGTTCTGGACAGGGCTGCGTGTCTGGATTACAAGGTTATTGTGTCAGACCAGCATCAGGTGTTCGGACGAATGAGTGGAAAGGCTGTGCTGGATGACGGTACTGTGATCGAGGTGAAGGACATGATGTGCTTCGCCGAGAAGGTGCATAACAGATATTAGATCATTTGCACCAGGAACAGTACTGCCAGGAAGATGACATTTATGATAGTAAAGGCGAGTAGATAATGCTCGCCTTCTTTTTTTACGGAGTTGAAAAACTTGTAGGTTATCAGGCTGGCCATACTTGCTATAAGTGTTCCCAGTCCGCCCAGATTTGAACCGATTACAAGAGCTTCTCCATTTTCAGTGAAAGTGGAGAGCAGCATTGCGGCTGGAACATTACTGATAATCTGTGAGGAAAGAACTGCAGTCAGCATTGAGTTCTTATCAACGATAGATGAAAGGGCAGAATTGATGAAGTCGATTCTTCCCAGGTTTCCGATCAATATAAAGAAAAATACAAATGTAAGTAACAGTCCATAGTCCACATTTCTAAATGCTTTTCTGTCGCAGATAAGTACAACTATGGCTACGATTCCCAGCATTATGAAATAGTTCAGCTTATTAGATACTGTAAGTACGCAGACAATAAAGAGGGCGATGTAGATGAAAAGTGGAATCATCTTTGGCGCCTTAGTCTCATTTTCCTCGGCTGTATCTAGAGTTTTATCTGTGAAGTTCAGGATGAAAACACTGATGACCAGCAGGATTAGAGATACTGCGCTGTATGGAAGCATGAGCTTTATAAAACTGCTTAGCTTCATGTGGTAATGGGAATAAAGATAAAGATTCTGCGGATTTCCTATAGGAGTCAGCATACTTCCCAGGTTCGCTGATACGGTCATCAGAATGAGTGTATACATAGTTCTTCGTCTGTCCTTATATTCCTTGAGAACATTTATGGCGAAGGGAACAAGTGTTACGAGAGTGACATCATTTGTGAGTAGCATACTCATGAAAAATGAAAGAACAACCAGAAGTAGCGATATATATCTTTCGGAATGAATTCTTCCAAGGAGTTTGGAAGTAAGAAAGTCAAATGTACCGATTCTTATAAGCGCACTTACCACCAGCATAAGTGAAAAGAGTATTGCAAGTACTCGGAAGTTTATATAACTTGGGTATTTGCTGTCTGGAGTTATGATGAAACATGAGATAAATGCAAGTAGTCCAGATACGATAAGAATTGTATCATTTTTCAGTAAAATAATTGCCTTTTCTTTCATTTCAAATGCGCCTTCTTCTAATATTTTCCAAGCGGTTATTATATTCGCTCTATGTGGCGCTGTCAAATCTCATTTTTGATATTTCAGCTTTCATACAAATTGACGGAGTATGGTGTGTCGTTTAGAATGTATGTAGTGTGTGGCTTATAACTGGTGGGGACCAGTTGAGATTAAGAATAGATAGCATATGAGGGGGTAGCATATGTCGAGTAGAAATGAGAAAAGGCAGTTCTCTAGATTGCTAAAAAAGCAGGAAAAAGAGGCTGAAAAAATGGCTGCGAAAAAGGCGGCAGAAGAGAAGGAGAAACGGGAAAAGGAAGCGGGGCAGAAGTCGGAGTCAAATGTTGAACTTGCGAAGACTACGAAGCTAGCATTTTTCAAAGAATACTATACTTACCAGGCGTTTCTTGAGGTCCATCCTGGGGATGATATAGATGTGGAAGGTTGTTACTATAAGACAATCCTATATATAATGCGCTGGTTCCGTAATCGACTTGGAGTAGATATTTATGAAAGGTATCCAGAGACGGTTTATCTGAAAGAGGATTTTCCTGAGCCGGAGAATTATAAGGATTTTAATCTGGAAGAATCACGAAATATAAATGGATTCAGTTTCATAGATTTTGAAGCTGCTTATATCAATGATAAATGTAACTGGTTGGCGAAACTTACTGAACCGGATAATGGAAATGAGAATAGTGGAGTTCAGGGAAGGACATTTACCACTGAGATATTTGTAAATAAACTCTCTGATTCGGTTGCTTTGGGAATTAGGGAATCCTGCAGAGAGCCAGAATCTAATTCTGAGGATGCATCAGGCTATAGACCTGGATTTGTCAGGGATATGTTCTATGACGATAATCTTATTATTTCTGAATTTGGTCTTGGTAAAAAATATGCATTTCCCAAAACTCCAATAAAGATAAATGGAAAATCTGGCGAAGCTTGTGAAACTTTATATAAGGAACTGATCTGTTCTGATAATAGACAGATGCCTATACTATTTGTGCCAGGAGAGTTCTATAATAGTCATGCCTCGGAGGTGGATAAGAAGACTATAAGTCTGCTGGGATTTGCTCATGTTGTGGTGTGGGAGAATAGTTGTGCAAAGCTTTTTAATCAGGTAATGAAATCAGAAGAATTGGCAGAGGTGGCAGGTGAAGGTCAGCTGATCTTTTACCGTACCACAAACAGGCAGGAGTATTCATCTGACTATTATGAGCTTGATACCGAAAATCTATTGGAAGAGATTAGGGCACAGGCTCATAAGGAACCTTGCAGGAAGAATATAGACTTTAAGGATAATACCTTTAAGCCGAATTGGTGGGAGCACGATAAGAATCATGCTTCAGGTACAGAAGAGTTAAGTGAAGAAGAATCAACTGCTGCATACGAGATGGAGATTACTAAGCTGAAAAATCAGATGGAGATTTTGAGAAATGATAATGATGTATTGCAGCATAAGATAAACGATATTGAAGCAGTAAATAGTAAAATTGATAAAGATTTTACCAAAGCTAATAGTGACAATTTGAAATATAGGCTTAAAATAGATGAATTAATCGATTCTATTAACGATCTAAAAGAAAAGAACCAAAGGCTGGAGGCTCAAAAGCTGGCGGATGGTGTGTATTTTAATGCATATAAAAGTTCAGAAAAAGAAAGATATATGCCTCTTTTGAATCTGCCCGTTATAACAAAAGATAATAAAGAAGATCTTATCCAGTGGATTGAGAAGTATTATTCTGATGTCATAGTGATTCATAAAAATGCTAGAAAGACATTAAAGGATGAGGACAGGGCCTTGGACTGGAATAAAGTTTGCATGATGATTCATTATCTGGCAGGCTATACGAAGTATAGAAATAATGGTGGAGTTGCGCTGGATTCTAGTGCAGCTCGAGATTATGATCCAACTGATTCTGGTTATACAGTAGAACCTGTTCAAAGTGGTCAAGGCTCTGCAGAAATGCATAAAGATAAGTATACAATAGAAGTTGATGGGAAAGATGTGATAATGGATATGCATATAAAGACTGGTAAAGGAAATGATTCTCAGATGATAAGAATCTATTTCTACTATGATCCGAAGAATAAAAAGTCAGTTATTGGTGCGTTTCCAAAACATTTACCAACAAGGGCATATTCACATTAAGTACCTATTATCAGGAGGAATTTTAAAGTGATAAAACGAAGGTTGATGAGTATAGTTCTAACAGCTGTATTGGCTGCGGGCTCATTTTCAGTTAGCAGTGGAAATGTAACTGCTGCCGGAAATGAACAGGGAAGTGCAGTTAAGTATAGCTCTGAATGGGCAGGTGGAAAATGGTATGACTCCGACGGGTCCATAACCTACTGTTTTGATGGTTCTTGGAAAAGTGATAGTAAGGGCTGGTGGTATGAGGATACTTCCGGCTGGTATGCCAAGGATATGTGGCAGAAGATTGATGGAAAGTATTATTACTTCTCGTCAACGGGATATATTGAATATAGTGCATATAGGGATGGGTGTTGGCTAGGTTCTGATGGTGCATGGGTTGAATCCTACAGTGGTGGACATTGGATTCAGGATGCCACTGGCTGGTGGTATGAAGATGCATCGGGTTGGTATCCGGCAGATCAAAGTCTTACTATTGATGGCGTAGAATATACATTTGGCTCGGATGGCTATGTATATGAAAATAAGGTGGAGATAAACTGGGCGCTTATTCTAGTTAATAAGGATAATCCGGTTCCTGATAATTACAGTGTCAATCTTTGGACTTTAGGAAATGGAAAACAGGTTGATTCCAGAATCTATACCCCACTTCAGAACATGTTTGATGCTGCCAGAGCCAGTGGCCTGAATCTCTATGTGAGAGAAGGATATCGTACAAAAGAAGATCAGCAGAACATTATGAATACCCGAATAAAGCAGTATCAGGATAAGGGCTACTCCTATTCGAAGGCTGTCCAGTTGGCTAAGCAATATGTGGCTGTTCCTGGAACCAGTGAACATGAGTTAGGAATCTGCGTGGATATTAATCCGGAACAAGATGAAGATAAAGATGCATTATATGAATGGCTGGATAATAATGCATATAAGTATGGATTTATAAAAAGGTATCCAGAGGATAAGTCGGATATTACGGGCATCGGCTATGAGCCATGGCATTACCGTTATGTGGGTAAAGAGGCAGCGGCACAGATGAGACAGAAGAATATGTGCTTAGAGGAATATCTGGATTATCTGTCGAATTAGGATAATTAAATATGATTTCAGGAAGAGCGCTATGATTGGTAGAAATCTGGCGCTCTTTTTTGTGCCAAGGGCAGTTTTTTACTTTAGGATTGCAGGGTAAATTCTTTTAATGGCCGCTACGCGTGTGGAGATTTTAGTGGTTTTGTGGTATATTAAATCCTGCGCGAATTTTGTATAGAGAAAAGAATTAAAGAAAGAATTAAAGAAAGAATTAAAGAGTGTTTATTAAAGTGAATTGAATTTATAGAGATAAAGAATAGAAATAAAGAAAATAGAAAAGGACATATAAAATGACTAAGAAAGAAATAAATGAGATTAAGGCTTTATTTGATACGATTCAGGAATGTGGAATAAGAGAACTGGTGGGCTGTTATGTAGATGCTGACAGAAATAAAGTTAAAACCTTTAGCGAATCATTCCATGATCTTCCTGAAGAGGAAATGCATAAATATCTGGAGATTTTTAGAAGAACTCTGTCGGGTACACCAGGTAAAAATCTGATGGATATGCATTTTGAAAATACAGAATATGATAATAATCCGATAGGAAAGGGATTGCTTCAGAAACTGAGAGCTTCAGAACTAAAGGATGAAGCGGCCTTAAATGAATTCTACGATAAGGTTATTGATACCTATAGCTATGTGGGAAATTATCTAATCCTTCTCGTATATCAGAACTATGATATTCCAGGAATCACAGATGATGGACTTAAGATGGAGGATGCATCTGATGAGATTTATAGTTACATCCTTTGTAGTATCTGTCCTATGAAACTTACAAAGCCGGGACTTGGTTTTGATGATGATCTTGGTGAGATACATACACTTAGAAGAACATTTGCCGTGCAACTTCCTGATGTGGGCTTCCTGTTCCCTGCATTTAATGAGAGAAGTACAGATGATAATAATATCCTCTTCTCCAGCAGAAAGGCAGATATTCTTCAAGATGCACTTATTGAGAAGGTGCTGGATGTTACAGCTACACTTCCGGCTAAACAGCAGAAGGAAGGTTTCCAGGAATTTGTAACAGAGGTGCTGGGAAATGAATCTAACTTCGATACAGTTTTCTCTATTCAGGAGAATCTTAAGGAGACAGTGACTAATAAGAAGTCTGAGGCGGCTGGTGAAGCAGTATTCCTTGATAAGGAAGTTATGAAAGATGTTTTTAAGAGGAGCGGTGTTTCAGAGGAAAAACTGGAGAAGTTTGACCAGAAGTTTGAGGAACAGTTCGATACTGAGCAAAATGTTAAGGTTGAAGAAAAACTCTTTGCAGATAATGTGGCTCCACTGAGAAACTTTGAGGTTAAGAATAAGAATATGTTGCTTCGTGTTAAAAGTAAGCATACCGATATAATGGATACTCGAATCATTGATGGAAAGAAGTGTCTGGTTATCGAGATTACTGATGACATGACTGTTAATGGAATTTCGGTTGAAAATATATAGTGGATATTTAGATATTTAGAAAATTAAAAAGGGTAAAAGTATGCTACGAATAGCAATATGTGACGATGAGCAGGAGATGGTTTCGTCTCATAAGAAAGTAATTGAAGAGTGCCTGAGAGAGTGTAATGAGATGGGGGAGATTGTCACTTACACTGTATCAGATAATCTCTTATGTGATGTGACGGAAGATCAGTTTTATTATGATCTGATTCTCCTTGATATAGAGATGCCGGGTCATGACGGAATGGAAATGGCAGGAAAGTTGAAGCCATATCTACCGAATGTGAAGATCATATTTATCACTTCACATATCGAATATGCAATAGACGCATTTGAACTGTCTATCTTTAGATATGTTCCAAAAGATAATAGAGAAGTAAAGCTTCCACAGGCTGTAACGGATGCTATCCGTCTTATCACTCTTGAGGGTGGCAAGGTATATACGATTCAAAACAGTAGTCGCCTAGAGAAGATTCCATATAAGGACATCATGTACATTCAGCGTGAAGGAAAGAATGCAGAAATATTTGATGGAAATGAGGTTAAGAAGGTTCGAAAGAGTCTTCAGCAGGTTTTTGATGAGCTGGATAGTGAAGAATTTATATTTACGGACAGAGGATGCATCGTGAATATAATTCATGTAATGCAGATTAAGGATGGCGAAGCCATAATGAAGAATGGCGAGCATCTGCCTATAAGCAGGTCCCATCTTCAAGATGTAAAGCTTAAGCTGAATACATATTGGGGGACGCATATAGGATGAATCTAGTAATTATTTTATGCACTCTAAGTATGTTCTACCATATATGTGGTGGAATTATCATAAGTGTTATGGCTATGCAAAAAGGAGCTTTAATAAATGCTCCCCAAAAAGAGCTGGATAAAAATGATTTTATCTTTGCAGCAATCTTCTCTGTGATTGCTATGGCATTGATCACAGTTGCCACTACAAAATGGGGAGGAGATAGGTCTTTTGTCATGACCATTGCTGAGGGGCTATGTATTCTTAGATGCAATCTTAAGTCTCCAAAAGAGGATAGACGAATGGAGATTTTTATCTGCGTCTTTTATGAGATGGCTCATTTGCTTATTGCGAAACTTGCTACAGCTTTTATTGCGCTTATGCTAAATGATAAGAGGTATCTGGATCCATTTGAGGTTCGTGGCTGCATTATATATCTGATTGTTGCATTTATAGTTCTAGTGATTGCGATTCTGGCTTACTTTAAGAAAGAGCTATCCGCTCGTATTGGAGTGAGAGTGGTGGCAGGTATTGCAATCGTAGCAATGTTTCTGATAAATCTTTTGCTTACTCTAGATAATAATATAGATAATAAAATGCTTAATAGAGACGATATATTTTCGTGGATGTATTATGCTATTGGACTTTTAGGCGCGGTCTTGATTCTACAGATGAGAAAGCAGTATGATGTGGAGAGGGAACTGGCGGAAATGAAAGCTAATGAGGCTATGTTGCTGGAGAGAGAGTATCATTCCTTAAGCGAGTCCTATGAAAGGAATGCCAAGCTATTCCATGATTTTAGAAATCATTGTGGAGTGTTGAAGAATTACCTTGCAAAAGATAAGTCTGATGAAGCACTGAAATATCTGGAGGATCTTACTGGAGAGAAGAGTTCATATAGTTCAGAGGTTTGGACTGGAGATGAGACTGTGGACTATCTTATCGGAAGTAAGAAAGCCTTGGCAGAGCAAAAAGGTATTTCCTTTGAGGCAGATGTGGAATTTCCTCGTAATATGAACATTAAAAGTAGTGATCTATGTGCAATTCTAGGGAATATTGTGGATAACTCCATTGAAGCCAGCGAAAAAGTTGCTGAACCGGACGGACGAAAGGTTCGACTGATTATTAGAAGGATTCAGCAGATGCTGATAATTAAGGTTGAGAATACCTATGAGAAAAAACCGGTGGTTGAAGGGGGAGACTTTAAGACTAGTAAAACAGACGGTGGACTTCATGGCTGGGGCATAAAGAGTGCCAGGACAGCAGCTGAGAAGTATGATGGAATAGTGCAGAGCAGTTGCACAGATGACTTGTTTACTACGGTTGTGACGCTATCCTTCGAAGGTGTGAGAAGAGATTAGATTAACTGATATATTATGATGTGGGTGTCAAAAGTACCTTTTGACACCATATGACATACGGATT
>CAMNGU010000012.1 GCA_946538525.1 uncultured Lachnospiraceae bacterium | reverse complement strand
TTTTCCTGCAAGCAGGAACGCATTTTGACTTTTGACACTTATGTCATATTATATCTTTATTCTTCACTGTATGGATTTCAAATGTACCACTATATGATGTATGTGTCAACCACAAAAACCACTATATAGTGTATTTTTTGTTATTAGACAATAAAAAAGGCATCTTATCAATCAGATAAAATGCCTTTAACAATTTACTTTTTACTTTCTTCATCCTGAACCATGATATACTCACCTGCAAGTCCCGCACCGGCAGCAACCACATTTTCAGGCTCATCTGAAATGATTGTTCTAATTCCGGTTCTGTCTGAGATAAGTCTATCCATTCCGTAGATAAGACTTCCTCCACCTGAAAGAAGAATACCTTCCTTAGCCACATCCGCAACAATTTCAGGTTCAGCCTTTTCAAGCACCTGAGTAATACCGTCAATAATCTGGCTGGTTATCTCCTCAAGTGGCTCAATAGTCTCATTTGCACTGAGATCCAGGCGGACAGGAAGACCATTTACCATGTTCTTACCTTTAATCTCGTAGGAACTGTCGACCTTTCTGTATATAACGCTGGCTATCTCTATCTTTGCATCTTCCGCAGACTGCTCGCCCATCTCGATACTGTACTTACGACGAACATATCTGGCAATGGCTTCTGTGAAATCATCTCCACCAACCTTAAGGGATATTCCATAGGAAATGTCACCGGCTGAGATGACAGCTATATCTGTGGTACCACCGCCAATATCTACGACCATATGGCCCATGGTTTCCATGATATCTACGCCGGTTCCAAGAGCCGCCGCAATAGGTGACTCCAGCAGAAAGACTTCCTTTGCACCAGTCTTTACGATTGCATCTTCAACAGCTCTACGCTCTACTTCAGTGATTCCCTGAGGTACAGCCACACAGATATTCGGACGGCCAAGAATCCTTCTCTTACGAAGAGCATTCTTAACGAAGGCCTTAATCATTCTTTCTGCAAGGGCATATTCGGATATAACTCCATTCTTTATAGGCTGAGCTACGATAACACCTTCGCCTGTCTTTCCCAGCATCTTCTTCGCTTTCTTACCTACGGCGATAATTTTTTTCTCCTTCTTCTCATACGCAATGACCGAAGGCTGATTGATAACTATTCCCTTGTCTCTCATATATACAGAAACCTTTGAGGTTCCTAAATCAATTCCAATGTCTATACGATACATAATTTCTCCATGAAAATTTTTTCTGTGACTATAATACACTAAATCCGCCACAAACAAAACATATATTATTAAGAATTTGCATCAAAATATCATAACACATAAGTAGTGCCGAAACCAACAGGTCTCGGCACATACATAAAGTCTTTAATTTTGTAATATCTAGAAGTCTGCTGAAATGATAATCTTCTTGTTATCATCTCTCTTATCACATTTAGCGATTGCTTCATCGATAGCTGTGATCATTCTATCCAGGTTACCCTGTTCCATACCCATAAGTATGTCGTTGATCTTCTTCTCAATTCCGTCTTCTGTCTTATATCCTCTCTGCTTGATATAACCAAGAGCAACCTGAACCATATCAGATCTTTCAATCTTTGTCATATCGATGAGGTACTCAAACTCTGAAGAAACTTCAGTAGTTGTAAGAACTTTGAAGAGGTTCTCAATCTCACCTGTCAGAATGATGATAAAGTCATTAGCATCCTTAGCTGAAAGATTAACTATCTCAACAAGTTTATCCGGAACAAGAAGTCCAGCATTATCGATTATGAGACATCCACCAGCAAGCTTCTCCATGTTTGTTTTAATCTTATCAGATGGCATCTTGTTAAGTGCAGTAGCCTTAATCTTTGCGATTGTTCTAGCGCTACAGATACCCATATCATAGAAGCTTCGTGCGAAGTCTTCACCAACTGATAATGAGCCAAATCCGTACTGTCCAAGGATAACGATATTTCTTGAACGGATTGTCTCTTCCATATTAGCTGCAATATCGTTAAATGTTTCAACGATTTCATCGGCTGATCCTGCAATACCAAGATATTTCTCAAGGTAATTAGCTGCAAGCGGAAGTCTTGATCCTGGAGCAATATGTGTAAGATCCAGCTCCATAGTATCAACATCTTTAGCCTTCTGCTCAGCAGCCTTAACTGCTTCCTTAGCAGCTTCAAGAGCTTTCTCAAACTCTCCTACATCTACTGACTCAGCCTTAGCTCTAGCCTCAGCATCCTCAATTGTCTTCTGATGTTCTTTCTCAACTTCAGCCTTAGCTGCTTCAATCTCTTTCTCAACTGATTCAACTTCAGCTTCAGCTTTACTCTTAATCTTCTCAGCAGCCTTAACACCAAGATGCGCCTTTTCAACATCTTCCTCAGCCTTTTTAACTCTAGCTTCAATCTCAGCCTTTGTCTTCTCAAGCTCTTCATCAACAGCCTTAGCAGCTTCTTCTGCCTTAATAGCAACTTCTGCTTCAGCCTTCTCAACTGACTCATTTTCAGCAAGTTCAAGAGCCTTAGCAAGATCTTCAGCAACTACCTTCTCTGCATCTTTATTTGCAAGTTCAAGTGCACTCTTTCTATCTTCTGCAGACTGTGCTTTCTTAGCATCAATTGCACTAAGATCATCCTGAATCGCCTTAACTGCATCCTTCTTAGAAAGAACAACATTCTTAGCATCTTCAAGAGCAACCTCAGCATCAGCCTTTGCATTTACTGCAACTTCTACTGAAGCCTTTGTTATCTCAACTTCATTCTTAGCGTCATCAACCTTAGCTTCTGCTTCTTTAACCTTAGCTTCTGCCTCAGTTACTTTGTTCTCAGCTTCAGCCACCTTAGCCTGTGCTGCCTCAACCTTAGCCTGTGCTGCTTCTACACCAGCACGAGCTTCTGCTTCCTTAGCCTGTGCTGCTTCAAGAGCCTTTTGAGCTTCTTCAACAGCAGCCTTTGCAGCTTCAGCTACTTCCTGAGCATCACCGACTTCTACAACAGCAGCAGATACAAGTGCCTTTGCGTCATCAATTCCGCCCTTTACTAACTCTACATTATCTTTAGCTGACTGAACACCAGTCTCCGCAGACTCAAGTTCAGCCTCAGCAAGTTTCACCTTATCCTGAGATGATGTAATCTCAACCTTTGCAGCCTCTAAATTAAACTCAGCTTCTGCAACCTTTGTTTCAGCTGCATCAACTTCTGCATGTGCTGCTTCTATATTTCCACGAAGTACATCAGCTTCAGCTTCAAACTTCTTATCATCTTCAGCTATAGCAGCTTCCATTTCGGCTTGTCTAGCCTTCTTCTCTTCAGCAGCCTTTTCTCTGATAGTCTTTTCAGCAAGCGCAAGAGCAGTTTCAAGAATGCTTGCCTTAACATCATCTATTGTAAGCTTAGCATCTGAGATAGCCTTTTCTCTATCTGTAGCAGCCTTCTGAACTGCAGTTTCGATTTCAGCCTTAACAGCTTCAACATCAGCTTCCTTAGCCTTAACAGAATCCTTAGCAGCCTTTACTGCAACTTCTGCAGCCTTTACTGCTTCCTCAGCTGCAATCTTGTTGAGCTCAGCTTCCTTAACCTTTGCTTCCGCACTAGACTCAGCCTCAGACTTAACAACCTCAACATTTTCAGGTTTAACTGCAGCAGTCTTCTTAGCTTCTTCAAGGGCCTTCTCAGCTTCTTCAACAGCAGCCTTAGCATCCTTAATCTCAGCCTCTGCTTCTTCTCTATATCTCAGACGAAGTGCAGCTTCTGCTTCTTTACGAGCAGCTTCTGCAGCTTTCTGTCTCTGCTCTTCAAGAACTCTACGCTTCTCAGCAATTTCAGCCTGCTTTCTTGCAGCTTCTTCTGCTTCTTTTTCAGCAAGTTCTTCAGCTTTCTTCTTATACTCTTCCTCAGCCTTGCGCCTAGCTTCAGCCTTAGCAGCTGCATCCTCTTCAGTCTGCTTAGCAGAATCTTCTTCAGATTTCTTTGATATATCAACCTTGCCCTTATCTTCAGCAGAGTCCTTATCAAACTCAGCTTTCTTACGAGCAGCAGCTTTTTCTCTGGCAGCAGCAAGTCTTCTCTCCTGATCGTCTATGCTGCTTCCCTTTTTCTTATGCTTCTTATCAGTCTTGCCGTCTTCATCTGTATGCTCTTTATCATCAGATATCTCTTCAAAACCTTCTTCAGACTTTCCGGCATCCTGGAAACCATCCATGTTAGATGTTTGAGCATCAAAACCTGCATCCTCATCATCAATGTCATACATTGAATCAACATCATCTGTAGGAGTTGTTCTATTTGTTGGGATTATGCTATCAATATCATCAAATGGCTGCGCTGACTCATCTGCTACCCAACCATTATCCTTAGATACTGTCTCACCTTTGGCAAATGAATATTTATCATCAGCCCCACCATCAACAACTTTAACTCCAATATCAGCGCCAAGGCCGCCACCAAGGCCAGCTTCGCCAAGTCCTCCGCCAAGTCCAGCGCTTCCTAAACCGCCTTCACTAGGTGTATCTCCAAGGCCGCCGCCAAGCCCAGCCTCACCAAGACCTCCTGATTTCTTTCCACCTAAACCTTCTGCAGCCTTAAGGATATCTTCTGCAGTTGGTTCTTCAGTTTTAATATCATCTTCAAGTGGAACATAAGGAATACCAAGCTCCTCAGCTCTCTTCTTTCTCTTCTTCTCTTCGATACGACGAAGTTCTTCAGGTGAAAGAGTTTTATATTTCTTGGTTTCATCCTTCTTTTTATCGCCAGACTTCTTATGTGATAAAGCCATGGCTTCCTGTTCTCTTTCAAGTTTCTTTTGTTTCTCCGCACGTTCCTTCTCTACCTGCGCACGGACAGCAGCGATTAGCGCCTCTCTTTGATCAACAGCCACTGTGCTACTACCTCCTTATTTCATTTCTATACCTTGTACTTAAAACCTGTTCCGGATATAACTAGAGCTTAATGCCAAGTGAAGCAAGAAGTGCTTCAGCTTCTCTAAGCTTAGCTTCCTCTTCCTTCAAGCCCTCGTCGAGTTTCTCCCCCTCGGTCTCAATTACTTTGTTAAATTTATTTTCTACGACTGCACTTCCCGCATCGACTGTATTAAGTCCTGGGAATAAGTCGCTACTAAACTGTGTAAAGTCTATTGCAGGAATATCATCCTTCATATAAGCCGGAACTGGAAGATTGTCTGAACTTGCAACTGGCTCTTCAGCAACCCCTGACTCTGGTGCAAATACAGTTTCTGGAGCAACTTCCGGCTCAGCTGTGTATACTGGTTTTGAAGTTACTTCTGGTTCAGCTGTATATACTGGCTCTGGAGTAACTTCTGGTTCAGCTGTATATACTGGCTCTGGAGTAACTTCTGGCTCTACTGTGTATACTGGCTCTGGAGTTACCTCTGGTTCTGGAGCAATGTATGGCTCAACCTTCTCATATACTGGTTCTGGAATTGTATTGAAGCCTTCATTTGCTTCTTCAAGTTCCTCAAGCGATTCCTCAACATCAGGAACAAACTCTTCTTCTGCAATTGGAGTAAATGCAACTGGTTCCTCTGAAACAGTTGTAAACTCTGGCTCCTCAACTACTGGAGTAACAACCGGCTCCTCTACAGTCTTTTCAAATACTGGAGTAACTACTGGTTCCTCTACAGCTTTCTCGAATACTGGAGTAGTTTCTGGTTCTTTCTCTACAGTCTTTTCAAACACTGGAGTAGTTTCTGGTTCTTCTTCTACTTCTGGAACGAACTCTTCTACTTCAGGTACAAATTCTTCTTCAACTGGAGTAACAACCGGCTCCTCTACAGTCTTTTCAAATACTGGAGTATCTACTGATTCCTCTACAGCTTTCTCAAATACTGGAGTAGTTTCTGGTTCTTCCTCTACAGTCTTTTCAAATACTGGAGTAGTTTCTGGTTCTTCCTCTACTTCTGGAACGAACTCTTCTACTTCAGGTACAAATTCTTCTTCAACAGGAGTAACCACTGGCTCCTCTACAGTCTTTTCAAATACTGGAGTATCTACTGGTTCCTCTACAGCTTTCTCGAATACTGGAGTAGTTTCTGGTTCTTCCTCTACAGTCTTTTCAAATACCGGAGTATCTACTGGTTCCTCTACAGCTTTCTCAAATACTGGAGTAGTTTCTGGTTCTTCCTCTACTTCAGGAACATATTCTTCTTCGACAGCTTCTCCATCAGCTTCTTCATCAGGTACAAATGATTCTACAACCTGATCAGAATCCTGATACTGAACATAATCCCTAAATGCACTAAATGCTTCTTCAGTGCTATCTTCAAATTCATCATCAATATCTTCGAGTCCTGCAATGGTATCTGACTCTGGAGCAAATCCATCATCAAATTCGTAGGTTACGAAGTCTTGAACAAACTCTTCTTTTTCATTTGTTTCGGCATCAGACTCGGCATTTGAATCTGCATTAGCTTCTTTATTAGCTTCTATATTAGCTTCTTTATCAGCCTCACCCTTTTCAGCATCAGTAGCTGAATCTCCTGCATTCTCGGCACTTCCTCCAAGTATGCTTGCATCCGGTCCAGCCGGAGCACTCTCAGTAGATTCCTCGGCTTTAGGTGTTGCATCTGTCGCACCTGCTGTTTCAATCTCTTCAGCAGAAGCTACAACGCCTTCAACATCATTTTCATCATCAGAATCTTCTTCTGATTCGTTCTCTTCGCCTTCAAGATCCTCATCCTGAATCTTCTTGAATCTTTTCTTAATGAAGTTTTTCAGGCCCTTCTCTACATTCTCTACATTCTTAACATTCTTGAGTCCTTCTTTAAGACCGCCTTCACCAGATCCCTTTTCTTCAACAGAAACCATCTCAGTGATAACTGCCTCTTCCTCTTCAGGAGGATTGAGTTTTAGATAATCAGCCTTCAGCTGTTCCTGTTCCATATCACGGATTTCCTGCTGATCAGGATCATCATCAGGGACCTCATTCTCAGCGTAAACGAAGAAATTATCCCATGCTGCTGCCTTATTATCTACTACTTCATCAACTAAATGTGTATAAAGACCATTCTTAAATGTAGCCTTGTAATCCGAAGCTATAACATCAAGATCGCTCTTATCGATAAGCTTTGTAAGCATCAAAAGCTCGAAGCTCCACTTTTCATCCATATTATCTCGATAATATGGAAAGAGCATATCATAAAGCTCTATGAAATCAGGAAGCTTCGCTTTCTTCATAATATAACGGACATTTGAGAGTTCACGCCCTCTTCCACTGCAATATTCTATATATTCCTCAAAGTATCTTTCTGCAAGTTCAAAATAACCACGCTTAAGATAGAACTCGATAAGTGAGAAAATGATTTGTGTTGCCTCTGGAGCAAGAACATGTGCTTTTACATACATATGTCTTGCATCTTTGAGTCGACCAACATTTTCATATATTTCACCGCAGAGTCTTAAAAACTGCGCATTATATGACTTTTCAAGATCCTGTGAATCTAGAATTGGAGCAGCAAGACTATACTCATGAGCATCTGCAAGCTCTTTTATTTTGTTGATACTGGCCATGCTAAGTCCTGAACCCAACTTTTCGTACCTCTACAAATATATTTCTTAATAATTCTTAGGGACTACCCTAGAATAATCTTAATCATCTACTGAAGCATCTTCAAAGACCTTCTCTACCTTCTCGATAACAGTCTCTTTCATATTGCCTCTAGTCTTTTCATACTGAAGTCCTGACTCCATAATCTCAAGAAGTTCAAGTCTCATTCCTGAATCAATCTCCTTGATGTACTGCATCAAAACATCCTTAATCTCAACCACATATTCCTTTTCTTTCATGCGATCGATCATTTCTTCGTAATTGAAGCTTGCTTTTGTCATGATGTCTTTCTGCTTACGACCACAGATAACACATTCTTCCGAACCAGCTTCATTTACATGTCCGCAGTTACATGTCCAGATCATTCCATCTGTTCTGTACTTCTCAACAGCATCGATGCCTCTCTTAGCCTTAAGAGCCTCAAGACGCCTTGTGCTGAGCGTTACATTTATAGGCTGATCATTTACTGCGAATACACCACGAGGTGTCGCATACTTAGTAAGAGTAATCTTTGCATCCTTGAGAAGCTGAAGATCACTTGGAGCAACCTTGCTTCTAATGAAATCAGATTCGATAACTGAAAGATTAATATTCTCTGTAAATACGAAGTCAACATTCTTGATTACAAGTCTCTCATCGTAGAGATTTGTTAATTCGATGTCGCAACGAAGTGCCTGAACATCGTCGTGGTTATAATTATAGCAGACAAGCCGCATATTTATCTGCTCCGAATCACCATCAAGAACAATCTTTACTGGTCTCGGAACTAATCTGTTGTAATAATTCGTTACATAAATTTCCTTATGAACTGCATCGGTTATATTGATATGCTTTACAACCTTAACTGCTGTACCCGACATGATTATGCCAAATGAGCCTGCTTCAAATGGTGCATATGTAATATTCATTCCAATGATTGCATTTGCGCCCCTCTTCTTAGCCGTTTTAATCAGCTGAGTTTCAGCATCCTCACGGCACTGCTCAAGTTTAGCCATGTCCTTACGGGATAAATCCGCTACATTTGCTGCTATTCCAGAAATGAAATTAGAGCCAAGAATCTGCTGGCTCGATACAAATCCTAAATACTCTGAAATTGCATACCCCTCAAATCCAGTTCCACTAGTTACTAAAATATCTTCTGCCACCTTTTTACCCCTCCTAGGTCATTTTAACATACAGTTTATTATAGCATTTTTCAGTTGTTATTAAAAGCCGAAATTACGGAATCTGCTTAGGAGATTTATTTTTATAAGTCACATATGTATAGCAAATATCGAAATATGTTTCTTCGTCACTCTCCTCAACAATTTTCCAGTTTTCCATCTCGTCAAGATTAGGGAAATAAGTGTCCGCCTGATAGTTATAATCAAGCTTTGTAATATAGGCAGTATCACAATATGGCTCCAGTGCTTTATAAACGGTACCCCCACCGATTATAAAGATATCATCCGACACCATAACCCTCAGTATGTCGAACAGTTCTTCCATGCTGTGAACCACATCAACTTCTTCACTGTCAAATGTGATTTCTGGGTTCTGTGTAAGAATGATATTATATCTATTCTTCAGAGGCTGTCCATTTGGAAAACCTGCCAGAGTCTTACGACCAAGAACCACTGTATGTCCTGTGGTTATCTGTCTAAATCTCTTCTGATCGGCTGGAATGCTAACCAGCAGACTGTCTTTGTTTCCAATTGCCCAGTTATTGTCTACTGCTGCTATTAATTTCATGTTCTATTCCTCTTTATCTTTTAATAACCTTAATATTTCCCTAACTAAATCGCGATAGGAATATCCTTAATCTGTGGACCAGTCTGGTAATCTTCAACTGTGAAATCCTTTGGTGTGAAGTCATAGAAATTCTTCACATCAGGGTTAAGAGTTACCTTTGGTGCAGGATAGGTCTCACGAGTAATAAGCTCCTTAACGATCGGAATGTGCTTATCGTAAATGTGAGCGTCAGCAATTACATGTACCAGTTCACCCGGCTTGAAGCCTGTAACCTGGGCAATCATCATAAGAAGTGCCGCATACTGAACCACATTCCAGTTACCCGCAGCAAGCACATCCTGTGAACGCTGATTGAGAATCGCATTTAGCTTATCTCCTGTCACATTAAATGTCACGCTATATGCACAGGGATAAAGTCTCATCTCATGAAGATCCTGATGCACATAAATATTCGTCATAATACGACGACTGTATGGATTCTCTTTGAGATCAAAGAGCACTCTATCAACCTGATCGAATTCGCCTTCTTTATACTTATGCTTAACCCCCAACTGGTAGCCATAAGCCTTACCGATTGAGCCATCTTCATCTGCCCACTCATCCCAGATGGAGCTATTAAGATCATTTATATTGTTGGATTTCTTCTGCCAAATCCAAAGAATCTCGTCAATAGCTGACTTGATATAAGTCTTTCTAAGAGTAATTGCCGGAAATTCTTCCTGCAGATCGTAGCGATTTATCACGCCAAACTTTTTAACAGTATATGCAAATGAACCATCCGGCCATTTGGGTCTGACCTTCTCACCTTCTGTACTTATTCCACTTTCGAGAATGTCAGTACACATTTTAATAAAAATTTCATCAGCCTTACTCAAAGCACAACCTCCATTTAACACACTATACATCCTGCAGAACATCTACAGGATATCTACAGGATATCTACAAATTTTGACAGGTTATGTACCACCATGGTTACTGCCTGTATTTGTAGCATATACTCTTTTTTAATCAATTTGCAATCAAACTCAAAAGCATTCTCATAACGAAAGGAGACATCTATGGAATTATCCTTTAACTGGTCACCAATCTTAACCGACTTAAGAAAGGACAACGGACTCACTCAAGGAGAAGTCGCAGAAATCCTACATACCTCAAGGCAGAACTACAACTCTATCGAACTCGGACGAGTTAAGCCTACTGCTATCATGATAGCAGTATTGTCCGACATCTATGAGGTGGACCTATTTGAATACGTTTTAAACAATCTCCCTCAGGAATATGTGGCGGAAAAGCATGTATTTAAAACCACCGTTTCCGATAAACATAGAAAAAAGATCGAAAAATATATTGAATCCAAGAAAAGCTCTCCCAGGAAAAAGCGTAATGATAACTAATCTCCATATTAAGAGACATTATTTGAGCTTTTAAATATGTATCTAAACAATTAAATGCTTCTCAAAATATCAACAGCCGTATTGATCTTATCTTTATCAAAGGCTTTGATGATTCTATCTATCTTCAGTCTAATGTCAGGATCCAGTTCGTACTGCGCCAGCTTATTAATATTTCTTAGCGCTGTGTCCTTGTCATTAGACTCAAGATTAGTAAGCACCTCATCTATTCTAACATTAACATCCCTCATAGGAAGTCTTATACCGTTGGTATTTGTAGTAAGAAATTCTGTAGAACCAAGCTGAACATTATCCTTACCCAGCCAACTCGCAACTCCAGAAACAACATTTTCCCACTCTACTATAAGTGTACGCCAATTAGTTTCAGCAACATCAAGACTATCATCCTTAGCCATATTCACATGGTCATCGAAACAATATGAAAGATAGGTTGCTCCTATCTTACGAGCTTCCTCCCTCAAAGTTCTGGCATATTCCATATATTCAAGATTCTTGCCTGAATATAGAGCGTCTATCATATCGGAGCTGACAACTTCATAATCATCAACAAACTTAGCCGCATCTTTCTTATATTCAGCAAGATCACCTTTATATTCATTAAGAGATTCGATAAATCTCACTCCACAGCCCTTTAACACCTCAGCATTAGCAGCTGTTTTCTTGATAGATGTTATAAGATCTTCATCATCAGGAAGCATCTTAGGAGGAACCAGCGAAATAATAACATTTTGCAGGATAGTCCTCTCTATCGGTCTACGAAGTATTCCATCAAAGCCCACATTTTCAAAGTAAATATCAGGTTCATCAGACTTTTCTTCAACAATCACATATATCTTCGCATCACGACATTTAGATGACGGACTGCTCTTGATATTCTTGAAAGTCTGAATCCCGTCCATTCTAGGCATATTGCGCGCTAAAAGGATCAGGTCATATTTATCATGATTAACCTGATCCATGCACTCAATGCCACTGGAAACAGAAGTAATAAAGCAGCCGGTCTGATCTATCATTCGCTCGATTTCAACTCTCTCATCAGCGTCTGCATCAGCCACTAAAACATAGAACTGACCATCTTGCGTATATAGACTCAGCTCGTGTTCAATATTAACCCTCTTGTCAGAAAGACCCGAAAATTCTACATCACTGCCTTTTTTCTTTCTTTTATTTCTGATATTTTCGATATTCTCAGAAATAAGTTCCTTGCCTTTTTCCGTAATCTTACCCATAATGTACCCCCATTATTTATATAATATGCAGACTTACCCCTTCTGCACAAATAATAGCAATATATTTAGTTTTAAGTTATTTAAATGTTAATTACAGAACAATCTTGCGGAAATTCTTCTTTCCTCTTCTTACAACGAACTCTTCAGCAAAAGCGTCTTTTGTATAGCTTGCACGAACATCAGTCACCTTTTCCCCATTTACAGCGACACCATTTTGCTCAATAGCTCTTCTACCCTCGCCACGGCCTGTAACAAGACCAGCCTTAACGAGAATACTGATAAGATCGATGGTTCCGTCCTCTTTAAAGTCTCCATCTTCAAGTGCTGTCTCAGGCATATTCTCTGAACCGCCGCCACCAAAGATTGACTTAGCTGCTGTTTCAGCCTTCTTAGCTTCTTCTTCCCCATGAACAAGCTCTGTAAGCTGGTAAGCCAGGATTTCCTTAGCCTTATTAAGCTCTGCGCCTTCCCATTTCTCCATATCATGAATCTCTTCTAATGGAATAAATGTAAGCATCTTAATGCAGTTGATGACATCAGCATCATCAACATTTCTCCAGTACTGGTAGAACTCGTATGGAGTTGTCTTCTCTGCATCAAGCCATACAGCGCCCTTTCCTGTCTTACCCATCTTCTTGCCTTCAGAATTAAGAAGAAGTGTAATTGTCATAGCCTGTGCATCTTCCTTGCCAAGCTTTCTACGAATAAGCTCACGACCACCGAGCATGTTTGACCACTGGTCATCTCCACCAAACTCAAGGTTGCAGCCGTACTCTTCGTAAAGCTTCAGGAAGTCATAGCTCTGCATAAGCATATAGTTAAACTCAAGGAATGTAAGTCCCTCCTCGCTGGCAAGTCTCTGCTTGTAGCACTCAGCACGGAGCATGTTATTCACCTTGAACATTGATCCAATATCACGGATGAACTCGATGTAGTTAAGGTCTCTCAGCCAATCAGCGTTATTAACCATCATAGCCTTTCCTTCACCAAACTCGATAAATCTACTCATCTGTTTCTTAAAGCACTCACAGTTGTGGTCTATCATCTCTGTTGTCATCATCTTACGAAGATCAGTTCTTCCTGATGGATCACCAATCATTCCTGTACCACCACCAACAAGTGCAATTGGTCTATTACCTGCCATCTGAAGTCTCTTCATAAGGCAGAGCGCCATAAAATGACCCACATGCAGAGAATCTGCTGTTGGGTCAAATCCTATATAGAAAGTCGCCTTACCATTGTTGATAAGGTCTCTTACTCCCTCTTCATCAGTTACCTGAGCGATAAGTCCACGCTCAAGAAGCTCCTCATAAATCTGCATTTTCTTTTCCTCCAACTATATCAAATTAATCCTCAAATCATAGAGTTCATTATATCATTTTTATGGTGGATTGTCACCATTATAATATTTTTGAAGCCCTAGCCTTGTGGTATATCTTTTTAGTCTCTAAACACTCCATATCCCTGGTCGCGATATCTGATGTATCCGATACCGAAAGCCATAAGAACAAAGTAAAATGGTGTTGTTATTGGCTGGTTCAGGTTTACAAGTCCCTGTACCAGATAACCTATGCATCCAGCAAGCGCTGCTATAGCTACGGCGTCGCCTTCCATTCTCTTCAATATATAGATGAATCCTGATGCAGCAAATCCATAGTAAGTAATAACGCCAAATATACCTGTTGTTACCAGATACTGAATAAATTCGCAGTGGCTGTTATCATACTTCTTGCCTGTTATAGACACCATCTCATCATAGTAGGTTCTCATATTCAGGGCAATTGTCTCATTTCCGTGTCCAAATAACTTCTGCCCTACAGTTCCATTTTTGAAGATATCCATGCTTCGTCTCCAGATATAGCCGCGGTAGGTTCCCCATTTATCATTGAATACGAAGAAGGAATTCTTAGTTTTAATACCAAGAACTACCACTGCAACGCCTGCAATCAGGAGTAGTCCTGTGATCACAACCAACAGTTTCCAACCCTGAATACGCTTATACATTTCGTAGTTCATGGTTCTAAATGTCATCGAAAGAATCAGGATAACTACAATAAGAAATACAAACAAGCACATAACCTTTGGATTTTCAACGATTTCCGCAACACCATTAATGTGCTTCTGACTTCCCTTCAGCACACTGTTGGCATAGGCCATAAAAAGAAGTCCCGCTCCCATAAGCAGCACTGAGAATATGTACTCAGTAAATCTCTTGTAATAAATAGCTATATAGAAAAGCACCAGGAACGCCGCTCCTGTGCCCAGATATACATTATCACTCTTGGCAGGAATTATAGCCATGGCCGCCATGGTAATAGATATACCTGTTATTATTCTTATCCAGAGTTTCTCGCTGAACACGAAAAGAGCCACAAATAAAGGAAGAATTATAGCCAGGTAAGATCCATAGGTATTGATATTTCCAAAAGTCGAAATAAACATTTCCTTCTGACGGTCTACCACCCTATCTCTTAGGGCAAATGGGTCATTTCCGAAATGCTGCAAAACTGCTATGGTGTAGACTATTATGGAAGTAGCAAAAAGGGATATAAGTATAAATTTACTTGGACACGCTTCTCTCGAAAGGGAAACAACCACCAGAACCAGCACCAATATGAAGCTGAGTCCCATAAATCTTCCAGTGGAACCATCCCAGGAACCTTTCTTATCCGGCGACATGAACCATGCAACGATATTGGCCACTGCAAAGAGAATCGCCCAAAGCTCCGGCATGGCAATCCATTTGGAATCCTTATAGAAAAGATCTTTAAAGGATAACTGTGGCTCGTAGTACCAGATCATAAATACTTCTATCACAACAGCCATCACAAGAAGAACCACATAGATTATGCTGACATTTGCAAATGTCTTAGCACGGGTTCCTGTGATGTCAAAATATTTATTGTGCATATAAAGCGAAAATATAGATGTAATAAAGATAAGGTAAATAATATTTACGATATCCACCGGTCTGTTCACCCTAAAACGATCATAGGTTGAACCCGGTGAATAATTTGAACTCTTTTTCTTTTTATTCGAACTAGTTGTATTCGGTTTAGAATTTTTAGAGTTAGTTTTATTTGCTTTAGTATTGTTATTTTTTTTCAAATTAGTGTTTTTCTTGTCACTCATTTTCCTTCTGCCTTGTTTTGTTTTAGATTATCTCCTGTATCAAACAGCAAGGAATATAATAACAAATAAAATATATTTTTTAAATATATTTATTCAACAATTTCTATACCTGTCGTGTAAATCACTTCGCAGGCACCATTACCATCATCGGTTCTCGATGTACTTGAATGCCAAGTAAAGGTTGCCCCATTGGACTTTGAGCCCTCTAAAGATACAAGATAGCCATGAAGTCTAATATGGTCCCCCTTTCTTACTTTCTTGAGCTGACTCTTTACAACGCTGTCTGCAGGAATGATATGATTATTAGAACACCCCATTGTCACACCTTCCACACCGCCAACAGACGCTAAAAGATCACCAGAGTCCACCTGCCAGAATACAAATCTATTAGATTGATGCCACTGATAATCAATAAGTGTATTAGTTTCAGCAATCTTTCCCCATGCTAAAGCCAGATCCTTTGGAGAAAGCTGATCCTGTAAACCAATTCCTGTATAATCATGGGCTGATACTACTAATGCATCAACATCATATTTATATAGATAAGTTACTTTTACATCATATCCTGCTTTCTTAAAGCTAGTACCAGTTTCATCAGTTTTTTTCAGTTCTGTCTGAACCGGCTCCTCAAGACCAGCAATAGCATTTAATTTTCCTGGTTTTGGAATACAGGTATATATAATAACCGCCACAATCGCTAATAAAATAATAATCACAAATGGTGCTAATGATTTTTTCATTTAACCCCCTAGAACATCCTAAAACATATATTTCTTTTTCATTCTGCCTAATTATATACAAGTTTAAAACCCTAACACAGAATATCTTTTTTATATATTGTACCAATAGATAGCATGATGTACTATAGTTTATAGAATTTTCTTCATATTTTTTTATAATTTATGACATTTTTATCTCAAAACTGACATAGTAGTATGTAAATTGTGTGAAATGAAAAAGCCACCCACCTGTAAAGATGAATGGCTTATATTGAACCACTATTAAATTACTTCTTAACTACTTTTTTCACTTCTTCTTTTTTATTAGTGTCTTTCTTATCATTTTTACCAGAGCCTTTTTTAGCCCCTTTTTTCGGATTATTCTTCTCAGCTGCATTTAAACTAAGAGGATCCTTGATTGCTCTCATCGTAGCCATATCAATTCTCTTATCAATGCCTCGTCCCTTAAGGCTATTTTCGATTTTCTCTATATCTCTTTCAAGCTGACCTTTAGCAGGCTTTTTCATAATCATTATATTTGTATTATTAGCAATCCCCCTAAAAGCCTTGTTGTTATAAAGTCTTTCTGCCACTTCATTAATAGCCGCTTTATCATCAATACCTTTAATATCATAATATTTTTCCATGATAGTCTTTGCATATTTCTTCTCATACTCCTGATGAGGATTATGACCATTTTCAATAGAACTTACTACTTCACGAATTCCAGAGCAAACATTCTTTCTTCTATTCTGTCTTTTACTTGGCCTTAGAATCTGGCCATCTACATGATCTTCATAAGCTTTAACAAGTCCCATAAGTGGCTGCGTTAAGCTCTTTAAAGATTCAATACTTTTTCCATTAGTTCCAGCCAGCTTATGACGGAACTGCTTAAAACCTTCCAGAAGATCTTTATACTGCTGTGAATCTTTTGAATACTTTGAATTGGTGCAAACAAGTGCATCATATAAATCATTCGCAGCTTTCATGTAATCAACCAGCTTATCATTTGTTACGGTAGTCTTCTCATTTTCAGCTATCTGCTCAGGAGAAATGATATCGTAACCCACCATCTTCTTTGCAGTCATATTAGTAAGAACCTCACCACCATTGTAGTGAAGATTTTCAAAATCATAGCAGAAGTTTTCTAATTCAATATCAAATATTCCATCCTTAACATTCACCCATTTTCCAACTATCTCACCATTCTCATTTCTATATTCAGCACCATTAGTGCTTTCAAGCTTTGTGTGAGGATTCTTAATTCTGAAAAAGTATCTTTTCGGAACTCCATCCGTTTCCACAGCTCCAATAAGAGAATATGCATGGCGTTCATCTGAGAGCATATCCTTCCTATTATTATAAGTAGAACAGGAAACAGGAAGTCCTTTATCAAGTAGATTTTTTACTGTATTATAAAATTCTATTGTTTTTTCTCTCTTTGGAATATCTTCAGCAATTCCTATCTCGCTAATACCATCACGAACATGATTATAAACCTTTCGGAAATCAGACTTTGCATTATCAGCTTCATTATCATCATACTCTGCCTTCGCCAAAACTTCATCAACCGCATTCTCAAATGCCGCACCCAGCTTATGATTAATATACATTGTACTTCTTCCAGATGCTTCTGTCTCCTTCAGAACATTCTCCGCAGTCTTTTTGATAACTTTATACGCATTCTCCAAATGCAAAAAATCACTGACATTAAATAGTGTACAAAGATTTTCAACCTGTTTAATGACATCTCCCTCAGAAAGATTCTGAAATTCTTTTTCAGACAAGAGTTCTCCACCTGTTTTTTCAACATAATCTTTATAAAATCTATAAAAAGCATGTTTTGCTATAGACTCAGGATTTGTAATATTCACATCCTTAATAATCTCTTGAGCCTTCATATTTTTTTCTACCTTAAGTCTTTCATCTCTAATTGTACCCGAATTAGGTATTGTGATGGAATGACTTTCACCATCAGGCCCAAGCATTTTTTCGAGGAAAGAATTTTCTGTACCACCCTCAATCCCCGATACACTCGGCTTCCATTTTTTAGTTTTAATTTCTTCTGGACTAAGAGGAAGATTAATATCATTTAGCTCCGATTCATGAAGTCCACTCATGGCATAAGCTCTCTCTATAAGATTAACCCACAGACAGTCTTCTGCCATTCTTTCATATTCAAGACCAACTGCTCCAAACCTTGAAATCTTCTTATCAACGCGAACATAAACCGGTCTATATTCCTTCTCGAAAGTTTTAGGATTTTTATATTTCCCCCATAGTCTTACTGTTGCTGTTCCATCTCCATTGTCCTTTATCATCTCCTTAATCTTCTGAGGATATAGTCTGGCTATATTCTGAAGTCCAGCATAAAGATAACATTCACCAGAAACATGCTGTGACACATCAGTCATTCTTGGCTCATGAGGGAAGATTGGAGCATTTTTTATATCAATTTCAGAAGAAGATTTATTGGCCAAACCAGCAAGCATCTTCTGAACTGTATTAAGTCCTTCTCCTTTTATAGACAAATCCAATTCAACTCCTGATGAATTAATATAATAGCACTTTACTCCCTTGTTATTATAAAACTCAGCATATCCTCGTCCTTTCTCATTATTTGTCTTGGCGATGATATCTTTTACCTTTTCCTGAACCTTTTCTTCTATATTAATTTCTTTATTATTTTCTTTATTATCAGCCTTTTTATCTTCTTCAACCTTTGGAATCTTTATCTCTATATCACTTAATTCGTCCAGGTCTGCCATCTCACCTTTTGCCATGTTATAAAAATACATATCAAAGGAAGCGAGAGCTCTACTTCTATTATCAAGAACTTCCTGTCTCAATAACCATTTACGATCGTATTCCGCTTTTTCTTTCTCCAGCAGCTTTTTCTGTTCCGGGGTCTTTCCATCATTATTTTTCTCCGAGAACTTTGTTTCTTCAATACGCCTTATTTCATCCTGTAATTCCTCTTCTTCAGCTTCTATAAGTTCTCTAAGCGCATCCAATTTTGCAGGAATACTTTCAACAAAGAGTCTTTCTTTTGTATAATTCTCATGTGTATATGGATCCAGTTCAGCATATTCCTTCATTTCCTTAAGAAATGAATTAAATTGCGGATTTCCTTCAAAGAAAACCTTGTAAAGATCGCAGAGATTTCCTATCATCTGCTTATCAGCAAAACTATCCTCTTCATAATCATGGAAACCTGTATTTATCTTGGCATGTCTTTCCAATTCTTCAAGGCTGTTCTTTCCGTACTTACTAAAGAACTGTGTGCTCTTATCAAAAGCATCGTCACCCTTCTGGTCTTTCAAAACATCATCTATATTTAATTCTTCATTATACTCTTTCATAGATATTCCCTCCGTTAAATTTGCTATTTGAACAAATGATAACACTCAAAGGATAACAAAAGCGCAACAGTAATATTTTAAATATTTTAGGTTTTCAAAAATTTTAGATTTAAGTTTTTATTTTTCTTGTGAATTTTCTTGTGTGTTTTCTTCTAGAGCCATGTAATACTCTTCCAGCCTTGGTTTTGCTTTCAGGTAATATGGTTTTAGTCTCTCGTCGAAATGTTTCCCCATACTTTCCATCATGATGCTATGAGCTTTCTCAAAACTATATTTTTCTTTATAAACTCGCTTACTAACCAAAGCGTCATACACATCAGCCACTGCCATGATTCTCGCTTCAAGCGGAATTTCCTCACCCACAAGGCCTTCAGGATATCCAGAACCATCCATCCTCTCATGGTGGTAATGAGCTACATTTTCAGCAATCACTTTAAAAGATTCATCATCTGTATCTTTCAAAATATTATGTACTATCTTAGCCCCTTCAGCCGCATGTTTCTTCATTTCTTCATATTCTTCATGTTCAAACCTTCCCTTTTTTTTCAAAACATCATCTCTAACGGAAATTTTCCCTAAGTCATGCATTGGGGCAGCCTTTATAATATCCTTGCAAAATTCATCAGTAAGCCCAAATACATTTTCCTTCATTATCTCATCAATGAGCATTCTAACCACATCACTTGTTCTTCTAATGTGACCTCCAGTGGAATTATCTCTACTTTCAACCATGGTTGCCATACTCAAGATCAGGTTGTCATGCATTTCCAGAATGTGCTTCGTCTTAGCATTAACCTCATCCTCTAATTCTTCATTGTAGTTATCCAAAAGCTCAATATATTTCTGATTGCTGGTATCATCATTGATTAGTATCTGATATCCACACTTTTTCTCGCCATCATGAAGATATGTGACATCTATCAGATAAATCTTCTCACCGTCGAAATCATCAAAATCTTCTGTAAAAAGAGACTTCAACAACAAATCCGTTTTATTTTTCAGGGAATTAGGACCAATTTTACCAACCTCCGAATATTTATCCTCATTTGGTTCCTCAACCTTTTTTACATACCTGATTCTGTTTATCTCATTTCCAGCACTCTCTTCTCCCTCTTCATACTTTTTAAAATGCTCCACCCAGCGACACACAGTTTTCTCAAGCCCCGGGACCTCTTCAATCTTTTCATCAATCGAAAGTTCTCGAAGTTCAGGCACAATATTCTTTGCTGTTTCATTTGCTCCAAGATACCTCATCTTACTATCAATAGAAATAAACCCTATCTCACCAGTCTGAACCATGGATTCAACCACATTTTCACTGATGTTATAGAGACTCATCCTCTTAATTATAAATAGATATGAGAACTGCGCTAATGTAAAGGCAAATGGAAGCAGTTCTAAGTTACTTCTAATAAATGCATTTGAGAAATAGCCAATAATCGCAAGAACCTCAGGGAGAATAAGCATAAAAAGAATATAATTTGAAATCTGCTTTTTCTTAATAAAACTGTAGATGATAGCTAAAACACCCACAAGGAAGTAGAAAATAACTACACCATAAAATATCGTATGAACAGGACCATACTGTTTTACTATCACCACTCCATCAGATGTATTTTGAATAGAAAACTCTTTATAAAAATATGGCTGATAGCCTATGGTAAGAACCAGGGAAAAAATTATAGAATTGACCACGAAACCAATCAGTCTCAACCATTTGTTGATGTAAATATCGCAAAGATTAAAGACTACAAAGGTCATGAACAATATTAAATAGCAGCCAGCAAGATACTTAATACAGAGAGCTATCTTGGCTGTATTAAAGTCCGTGGCTTTTGAATAGAATATGTACCCCAGATAAATAATCGGGATCAATATATAAAGCGCTGTTATATTGGTATTATAATGCTTCTTCCAAATGAATACATAAAAGATAGAAAGTATAAATGATATGCCAAATGCAACGATATATGCGTTAGTAACCATTCGTCCCTCTCCTCCTTCCCCTCTAAAGGTGGACAGTGACTTAACAGCAGTTAATTCATCCCATTACAGGACAAATCAACTGCTTTAATCACCTAATATATTATATCACATACTATGCTATGTTGAAACAATCTACAAGGTTAATATTATTATCATTATATTAAATAATCATTAAATTTGTTACTAAATATCTATATGGTATGTATGAGCATCCACATCTGTATCAACATCTAAGCTATCTTTAAAGATGGTTCTGAAAGCCATCTTATACGCTTCCATTTGACTGGCGTACTTCACATCCAGATTTTCCCCTTCTTTATTGGTTTTCCAATCCACGATGTGCCACTTACCATCCTTCTTGTAGATAATATCCATAATACCATTCCAGAGAGTCTTGATGGACTCGGTTTCATCTACAGTACAGCTAAATGGAACCTCAGCATATACTTCATCAGCATCCAGCAGTACCTGGAGCATATTCTGTGGCAGTCCATTTGACTGAGGATATCCACCATTTTTCATGGTCTCAGCCACTTCAGTTAGGGCTGTTACAAGTTTATCTCTATAATCTTCTAAACTTGGTTTCATGAATTCATTTATAGTTTCATTTACTGCATCTGAAACCTGAATACTACCTCTGGAAGAAACCAGCATCTCCAGAAGCTTATGAGTCATGGTTCCTAACACATCAGGGAAGCTATGAAGCTCGGTATTATCCTGGTCAGCATCGGTATATGATACAACACCAGTTGTCGGATTAGAGCCAGTGTCATCATCAGCACCAATCTCGCGGGTAACCCCTGCAAGTTCTTCACCTAAATCATCAAAATCGCTGGAGGTATCACCAGTGGTCTTGGACTCCAGCTTATCTCTACTTGGAGTCTTAAGAACATAGGTTTCCTCTTCCATATTACGGTTATTTAGTACAATGGTGGCTTTAGCCTCATCGTAAAGATCTGTGGAATTAGCGGATTCAGGTGTAGATACGGTTTTTGTATAATCCTTATTATAAACATCAAAGAAATACTTTGTCTGATGATCATAATTATTCTCAATCAGATCTTTCCAAGATGTCATATATTCTATATCACCTTTAAAATTTTTATATTCTCCACGACAGATGAACAGTGCATTTCTAGCTCTTGTTGCAGCAACATAAATTAATCTTTTACATTCAGCGTCTATAGAAAGTTTCTCCGCTTCATACTCATCTTTATAGGCTTCAGTCTTAAAATACTTCTTGTTATAAAATCCTTTATTACCTTCTATAGGTTTGCTTAAACTGAAGAAGTATCCCTCAGTGCCAGTATCTTTATGAACCACTCTCTTCTGAGGATCATTTATGCCTCGAATATAAGATGCCAGAATTACAACAGGCGCTTCAAGACCTTTTACCTTATGCAGATTTGCTAGATGAACTGCATCAATATTATCATTTAGTGAAAGACATCTCTCCTCATCTGATTCTTTATTTACCAAAAGAGAAAGATAATCAGCCGCATCCTTTACTGAAGAAATAAGACCTGATTGTTCAGCATTTCTCAGGAGCTCCAAAGTATAGTAAATCACTTCTAGTTCTTCAGCTGGAGTATATTTATAAACCTGATAGTCATCCATTATCTTCTCAAAAAGCGCCGCCGGAGATAAAGAAAGGGACGCCTCACGAAGCTTCTGTATCTCCTTTACCTTTGATGCAACCAGGAGAACAGCTTCATCCTTACACTTTTCCACATCAATAGAGCCTTTAATACCATTTTCCTTTACATATGCAATATACTTCTGGTATTCACTTTCCTTAAGTCCAATAATCTTGCCAGTAAATGCAGTATAGAGAGAAATTCTGTCATTATAGTCAGCCACTGCCGAATAAAGTCTGGCAACTTCAATAAGAGCTTCATTGGAGTCAAATGGTACACTTCCCTCCACTCGGGTAGGTATCCCTCTATCTTTTAATTCAGCCATAATAGGAGCCAGCTTCTTCTTGTTATTGGTAATGACCATTATATCCTTGTACTTAATATTCCTTGGAGCCGCATCCCCCTTATCTGTTATCTTAAAATCATCATTATCCACTATTGTCTCAATAATCTTAGTAATCTGTTTAGAATCCGACATTTCCGGACTTGCCGCTAAAGTCTTTCCCATAAATGTCCTATAGAGATAAACTCCCTGGAACTCACCAACGGTTTCGGATGGCAGTGGAATCTCCTCATATTTATTCTGTTCCGAAGTCTGCTCTGGAAGCATCTTCGTGAATACACGATTGAAATAATCACAAATCCTACTTGTGGATCTGAAATTTCTAGAGAGGATCAGAATATCGTCCCCATTCTTTTCGAACAGAGCCTTCACCTTCAGAAAAGAACTAACATCAGCCCCTCTGAACCTATATATGGACTGCTTTGGATCACCTACAATAAAGAGGGAACCTGGTCTTGGAACGCATTCTCTCCAGTCAGCCTTTGGAGATTCACTTGCCAGATAGAAGAATATCTCTGACTGCATAGGATCAGTATCCTGAAACTCATCTATAAGGAAATGACTATGTCTCTCAGAAATATGTTTTATAAGTTTTCCGTCCCCTTTAGCATCTTCAGCCAGCATATTCCTCAGATAGAATAAGAAATCAAAGAAGGTCATATAACCCTTTTCATGCATGGCATCAGAAATAATATTCACTGCCTCAAGGATAAATGGCATAGTTATGTTATACTTAAAGCCCTGCAGTCTGGAAAGAATTCCACCTGTTTCGCCAATACTACTTACAAGATGGACATTTCTGCCTTTCCCAGCTGCTTTATAAAGCCCATTCACTTCAGTCGGATATTTCTCTAAAGCAATTGGACACAACATAATATCACTAAGCTTATCAATGAAATATACAACTGACGGAAAGACCAAACTCCATTTTTTCTCTACATTTCTCTTGATACTAGCAATCTGTTTCCAAGCAATATCACTTTTTTCGGTATTAGTGTAATCGGATTGGAACTGCAGTTCATGATGTGAATTTAAAAGAGAGGCCAGTTTTATAACTCTGTCTCTTTCAGCAGAAAACAGCGTATCTATATCCATGTTTGTACATACAGGATATTTATAATCCACATTCCTATTATTCATAAATATGGATACAGCCTTCACAAATACATCCTCTGCATCCGTATATAGTTGCTTAAATACTCTGGATTTTTCCTGAATATCAGCCCCATATTCTCCATCACATATTTTTACATATAGCTGCTTATAAAAGATTTCTGCTTCTGCATCAGAAATAAGTGTTACATCAGAAGAAATGTGAGCTTTAGCAGGATGCTCTAACAGAACCATCTTGCAGAAGGAGTCTATTGTTCCCATAAAGCAGAGGTCAATATTTTCCAACGCCTTTTCACAATTCCGTCTGGTCTCTTCAGTAGGTTCCGGAAGCTCACCGGCATACCCCGCACTCTCCCACACATAATCCTTACGACTTCTCTCAATAAGCAGATTCTGAAAACGCTCAAAGAACTCTCCTGCAGCAGCCTTGGTAAATGTGATAGCACAAATCTTATCTATATCAATACCAGCTTCAACCATGGCAACCATACGATTTACAAGCATAGTTGTCTTGCCGGAGCCAGCCCCAGCTTCAACAAAATAGCTTCTATCTATATGATTCACTATATCATTACGAGCCTGGGTATCTTTTTCAAGACTAGTTATCTCACTCATTTACTTATCCCCCTTTCCGCATATTGCCCCGAACTTACAATATTTGCAAGGATTCAGGCTGTCATCCTCATTATCAGCAGTTGACGGAATTGGAAAATCATTTTTCTCAAGTTTATCTTTAAATATACTTAGCCACTTATTAAGGGAATCCTTTATAGATTCATCATATTTACAACTTACCGTTTCCCCCAGACGAATATATCTATATTCACATCCTGCCACTTTTTCACCAGCCCTCTCCATGAGGTAAGCATAGATAATAACCTGAAGGCAGGTCTTTATGCTATCCTGTTCGTGAGACACGGTTCTTCCTGTTTTATAATCTACTATAAGAACAGAACCATCTTCCAATCTTTCTACACGATCAGGAAAACCATGTAGCTTTACTCCTGACTCGTGAACGAAGTGCAGATCCTCTTCCTTCAGTATCACAGGTCTGTGAGTATCCATTTTATATGATATCCTCATCATATCCATGAACTGTTCTTTTTCATTTCGCACATCCTGTGGAACAACTGGAGTATACTCACGAATAAATCTGTCAAAATAAACCCCTGCCAAATCCATGAACTCAGCTTCATCCATATCTGAATTAGCCAGTTCCTCCATAAGAGCATGAGCCAAAACCCCAGATTCAGTCGCAGAGATAATCTCAAATTCATTTCTCTCATCCGGTTCGTTTATATTCAATTCATATTTTAGGAAATATTTTCTTGGGCACTTGAAAAAATCATCCAGCACAGTAGGTGAATACTCTTTTTCTAAGGAACATGCATTAGTAACCTCAGCTCTCTCCTTCATCTCCTGCTGAATTATTACTTTTCCTGCATTATATGCCTCTCCAACCTTTCTATTCACGGAGATTGCAGGTTCAAAATAACCTATATTTATGGTATCTGCATCAAGCATATCAGAGGAGGCGCCTTCTCCCTTTTCCTTACGATATAACTCGTAGATAAGAGAAGATCTATTATCCTTCTTCAGCTCGGATACATTAAGCCCCGCATAGGATATATTTATCTCACTTCCCAACGAGGATGCCAGCTCCACAAGATTAAACAGTTTCTCCCTCTTGTTTCTAATCCTTCCATTAGAAGAAAACACGGAAGAAAAAACAGAAGAAAAATCAGAAGAATAATCAGAAGAAAACTGTTCTGTGCCTTCACCAAAGAGGGCCAGATCAGTATCTAGAAGCAGATAAGTTTCAGTTGGGGTTCCAGGATACTTAGATGCTGAAAGTCCAGCAACAAAAAGATTATCCCTAATAAATGAGATAGCTGTTTCTACGCTTGTAACATAGAGACTTCCCTGCTCACTTCTGGACTTAAGAACAGAGGAAGAAAGCACATTTCGAATCATATCAGCTTCGCTCTGCTCCACGCTGGAGCCTCTAAAAATTTTCATCTCGTCATATATTGTATTTACAGCAGCCATATCAAGAAGCATCAAAAGATTCTCTGAATTTGTCTTACTGGATTTACGAATGTATGCATATTTCTTTATGAAATCTTCAACCGGAAGAGCCAATTCTTCGGATAAAACTTCCAGATATGGAATACATTTTAATTCTTTTTCATATTTATCTTTTATATATTTATCTTTTATATATTCGTCTTTTATATATTCGTCTTTTTCTTGAATTTTATCAGAAAGTACCTGCTTATAATCTGACAGGCGTTTCCTATTTACTGCCATATCATTTGTTAATCTAAGATGCTCAAGAACACGCTTTACCCCACGGAATATCTCATAATACTTATCCTCATCATAATCACTTATATTATTGCTAAATGTTTTCTTAAGAACTGCAGAATTAAATGTATTATTACTGAACAAATCATTTAGTACTGCTCCGCTGTAAAAGCTATCTGTCATCCAGTGACTATACATCGTAAGTAGTTTTGCCGGATTGGAATTGGTAATAGGAATTCCACATCCAAAAGTGATAGGAATATTGTAGAGAACAGCATAATCAAAGAACAGCTGACTATAGGTTTTAGGATCAGTTACTGCTACAGTGCACTTGTCCAAAGACTTACTTCTATAGATATCATCAAGAATTGTTTCAACCTCATTTGCAGCTCCATAACAATTCTTTATGCTGTTTATCTTAAGTGGATTATCTTCACCAATCTTCTCAGTGCCAAATAATTCAAATAGATTTGTTTCTTTATATGTGCCACCGGAAAGCACCTCAAGCAGCTTCTCCTGAATAGGACTGAGTGGAAACTCCTCAAGAACATAAAACTCAGTTCCGGTAATAGCATTACACCTGGAAATAGCAAGACGGATAAGAGAAATAGAATCCATAAGTTTTCTAGACTCAATTATATCCATGAACTTTTTATATACTGAAATAAGGGCGTTATTCTTATCCATGAATTCACCCTTACTAAGACATTCTATTATTTGAGATTTTTCTTGAGACGAGTCTTCAGCTACAACAAAACTCCTCATACGCCTTAAGGCATTTGCAATCTGCTGTATATCTGAATTGGATGGATTTGAAAAGTAAATATCCTGACCACTATCGGACATATCCTCATTAACTGCATCTACAGCTTCTGCCACAACATTATTTTCCTCATGAAAATCCAGAAAAGTTTCAGTTACCGAGATACCGGATCTCATGAGACCAATCCTGGCCAGTTCCTTATCTCCACATATACGAAGATTAAATGAGTTCTTCCCATGCATTGCCAGTGACTTAGAAAGCTCATTTCCACTAACCCCTGGCGCCAATATTATCTTCTCCATGTATGCCCTCCTCAAATGTTATGTAAACCAACAGATAATTCAATATTAGATTATAGCTTTATTATTCTTAGATATTTTTCTCTTAATCATTATTCCCTATGATTTTCATAATTTCAAATATCTCTCATGAATTCATAAACCTGCTGCGTCATCTCGCAATCCTTCAAAGCTCTATGAGCCCCTTCAGTAGATATACCAAAATGATTAGCCAGGTCCCCCAGACCATGATGCTCCATATCTGGCAGCTTCGCCCTTGAGATAGGAAGCGTATCAATACAGTCATTGTTTGGAATGCCATCCAGGATATCCCTACACTCCTTATAGATAAATGGCATATCAAACCTCAGAATATTATGACCCAACACCGGCAGTTCTTCGATGAAGTCTATAAAATCCTGCATCACCTCTGAGATAAGTGGTGCATCCTTCACCATGTCATCATAAATATGATTTACATCACTTGCCCAGTGAGATATATGCCTTTCAGGATTTACCAAAGTGCTAAATGTGTCTACCACCTTTCGGTTCTTAACCTTAATAGCTGATATCTCTATAATCTTATCTTTTTTTCTTGATACACCTGTGGTCTCCAAGTCGAATACCACATAGTCATCTACAAATGTATTTAAGCTTTTTCCCTGTTTTCTTCCTAACATAATTTTTACCTAATTTTTTTCTTAATTATTTATCTCTAATTAATTTCTTAATAGTTTTACCTAATTATTTATAATCTCATCTATATGTCTTTCCAGATATGGATCCGGATTATCGATAAGGCCATGCCCCATCATCATCTTTGCTATCTGCTCTGCCAGCCTTTCTGCCAGAAGAACCACCTGATCATTCAAGTTAAGGTAGTTGGCGCTATAGGTTCTACCCTCCCAATTGGATAGATCAATATCTGTTTCAGACAGTTGAAGAATCCATTTGGAGAACAAGCCCTCTTTATTTTGTTCTTTATTTTGCTCTTTATCTAATTCAGCCAGTCTTCTGTAGGTCCATTTATAATATGGCGGATAAACTCTCTTCATCAGAAAGAATAACTGCATAGCCGCTTCCAGCCCATGGAGATGACAGAGCCTTGCAGCCACCTTATCCCCTCTGGACATACATCTGGCATAATTCACCTGCAGGGATGCAGAGAATTTATGCAGCTCATTTACTATTCTTATCTTCCAAACATTATCCGGATAGTAATCCAGTAGGAGTTTTCTAAATGCTGTAAATTCACCCAAATCATCCCTGAATACTTCTCCATTCACCGCCGTTGCAAGACAGGAATGATCCAGATTTCTCCAGTCACTTTCTGTAAGTCTGCAGTTCTTAGTATCAAGGTCTATTCCTAAAATACTTGAATAGAAGTCATGAATTGTCATGACTCCTCTTCGCTCTCTCAGACGGGCTGTAAGATTATTTCCAGGGTGACTGTCAATCAGATCGTTATAGGTTTTATCTAGTCTTTCCCCGAACACCTGCATATCTTCATCTGTAATCCACAGACAAACACCTGTACCAAAGTCATGATCTCTGGACATAAAATCTTCATAACCGAAACAGTCCGAACCTTCACCAGCCAGTCCCACTGCTATTCTGTCCACATATTCAGCGAATTCATTTTCAAGCATTGGTTTAACCTGGTTTACATAAAATCTACGACTGTTATTTATCTGAGTATTTTTTATCTGAGTATTTTCTATATTATCTTGATTATCTTTATTTTCTATGTTATCTAATTCCATTAACCTAGTTATCTTTCTATTTCTATTTTTCTGTTAAATCCTAAATCAACAAATCAGCTCATAGATTCCTATATGATCAGGCACTCTATGAGCTGTATCTTTCTAATTAGTTTTAAAATATTAATCAGCTATATTCTGATCTATGAATATACCATCTGAGTAAGTCTATCCTCAAAGTCCTTAAGAGGAAGTGGTCTATCGAAGAAATATCCCTGGGCAATCTCGCAATTATTTAATCTCAGTACATCTAACTGATCCAAAGTCTCCACTCCTTCGATTACTAGTTCAAGACCGATGTCATGAGCAAGAGCTATAACATGCTTAAACATCTTATTGGAGATACTATCCTCTTCATCAACACTTTTTGGCACGAAACTTTTATCTATCTTAAGTACATTCCACGGTAAATCTTTTATCAAATTCAGCGATGAATAGCCTACCCCAAAATCATCTACAGCTGTCCACACGCCTTCCTTCTGAAGACCACATACAACTCTCTTAAGATCGTTGAACTCCACATCTGTGGTAGTCTCAGTAAGCTCTACCTCAATATACTTATGAGGTACATTATACTTATCAATTGTTGATATGATTCGATCAAGAAAATCAATGGATACCAAATGCTTTCTTGAGAAGTTTACTGATACTCTTACAACTTCTCGACCTTCATCCAGCCATCTTCTTATATCTGAACATACATGATCCAGCATATAAAAGTCCAGGTCACAAATATCCGTATTCATTTCTAGAATAGGAATAAATTCAATAGGAGGAACTATATTCTTATCCTTAATCCATCTGCAAAGGGCTTCAGAGCCAGAGAGTTTCTTCGTATCAATATTAACCTTTGGCTGATAATAAACTACAAACTCTTCATTCTTTAACGCTTCACGAAATTCAGCCTGAACCTTCTTAACATGCTCTTTACGAGCTTTCATCTTATCATCATATACAACAATACTTCCGCCGGCCTCACGCTTAGCTGTTGAACTGGCTATCATAATCCTGTCCATGATATCACCATAAGTCTTCATCATAAATGGATTTGGTAACATATATATGCCAGCAGCGGCTGTTATCAAAACTCTATTTCCGCTTTCATCTCCATAAGAAACAGGAGTTCCAGTAAATATGTCATAGACAGCTCTTTTAACCTTACGGTCAAAAACTCCTATAAATTTGTCTCCACCCAAACGAGCAACGAAGCCCTTATCTCCAATCGCCTCTTGGAGCATCATATAATAATTTTTCAGAACTTTATCTCCATTTTCACGGCCAATCTCATGATTTACCATACCGAAGTTATGAAGATCTATGTGAAATGCAACTTTGCCTCCAAGTCTGTTCTCTACATTCTCTATATCCAGATAGCGAGCGAAGGCACGGAAATTATTATAACCATCAATATCCGAAAAACCAAACTTTTCCAAAGTAGCTATAAGTCTTCTACGACTCACAAAACCGATTATGATCCGAAGCATGTTTTGCAGCTGATTCAATTCCTCAGTTTCCCTATCCGGATCACCTTTTTCAGCATAAAGTGTTCCGATTAAAACTGCCTTTGTAGTAGATACTACCCGTTCACGAAGAACAATCCTCTCCGCTTTACCATTATCGAAATCACAATAATATTCGCCCTTTCCCAAGGATTCCATCATAGGTGTTGAGTAAAATTCGATTGCTCCCTTAGCAAGATGATAAACCTCACATATTTCATGAATAAGCTCAACATATAAATCCCTGTCAAAGTGCATCTGATGAGTAACCTGAATCAATCGCTCTATGAGCACACCATAGATTTCCCTCTTTGCCATAGTACCCCTCCTATAATATTTTTTAGAAGGTTATATTTCCATCCTCATCTATAGAAAATTCAACATGATCAGAAATATAATAATCCCCATATATATCATCTATGCAGAAAGAATATCTATATTCTCCCACATACATCATATCGTAACCTATCTCAAGTGTTCCTGATACTTTGAATTCTTCCCCTTCATATTCGAATTCTTCATCAGTATTTATATCGTAAGCATAATAGCAAGGAGTTATAGCATCCCCGCTCTTAAGCTTTATAATATCTCTGGATGCGACACCATCCTCACTTATTCCATCCCAGGCTCCTTCAACTTCAACCCGGCCATCATCATAATACTGCTTCATACGCAGGTTGGTTTCATCCCCATTTAGAAGAATAGGCGATGTATATACCACATAATCCTCTGTTTCCTCAACCACATATGTAGCGATGTTCTGTCCATCAGAAAGGGACAGCCAGTAGCCATCAAAGTTATCGGAAAACTTACCTGTAGACCAGTCACCATTAACATCTACAGTTTCACCAAGCTCTATAAGGTCATTTCCATCTTCCGACAAAGTATAAACCAGTGCGTAAACACCAGCAGCGTTATTGATTCCATTTTCATCCAGCTGGAATCCAAATACTCCATCATCATCAACTTCAGGCTCAGTGGTAAATGTGATATATGAGCTTTCACCTGTCTGCTCATAGTTATCCAGGTAATTCCAATAGCTATCATCAGAAGTACCGTATTCCCAATTACCATCATCCTCGAAGAACTGCTCCTCATCATAGTCCTCAAAGCTATCATCTGTGGCACCAGTCTTATTCTGTCTATCAACAAACGAAAGATAATATGGGCTTACTGAAATCTTCTCAAATATAGAAAGCTCATTTGAACCCTGAATTGAAAGCGGATAATACATTGAAAGTCCGGACGCATTTGGATGTGTTGAACCAGTAACCTGATAAACCACCGCGCTATCGAGGGACTTCTTGGCTGCATCTGCACCATCTGCAAATGAGGAACAAGCATCTATTATCCCACCCATATCTACCATGTTGGTATAACCTTCAGTTTTGTTATTACCTCCATAGTTATCAGCTGACTGAATCCCACGAACCATTTCCGCTATATTAGAGGAATCCTGTCCGGCCTCATACATATTCTTTGCAAAAACATTGAAATTAGTTAGCAGTTCATCAATCTTTGAAAGGTCGATAACTGAAAGTGTTGTAAGCTCATCATCATTTTGAGCCTCACAGGCTGCTAAAAAACTGTCGCAGACTTCCTTGCCCAGATCAGCTCCGTCAGCATCAGGATTCTCAGCAAGATAATCGCCAATAGCCTTATAATCCCAACCACTTCCAGGCTCAGTCTCTTCAGAACCATACATATAGTCTGCATAGGTAGCAAGCACATTTGCAACCTCCACAGTTCCCATGAGACAGGCATCAAAACCGATAAATTTAAATCTACGATTGTAGGTAGCTGCACATTCACTTAGTGCATTATCTAATTCCATCAGATCGATAGAATCATTGTCATACATTTCATCAAAGCATACGCCGGATATACTTCCGCCACCATGGTTCCACATAACAAGCCCCATCTTATCGGATTTAAATTCATTTAGTCCCCAAACCAAGAAGTCTGTCAAAGAATCTGTGGTACCCATGCTGGCCAGTGGCTTTTCATCCACCTTTTCCATAACGCCATCACTAATCAAAAACCTCTGGATCACACTGTCATCCACACCGCTGGTATTCCACTGGCTGGTTCCACCAGTCTGGATAATGAACCTAACATGGTCACTTACAGTGGCGCCCAACATCTCATCTATATCGTCAGTACCCATTCCTCCATCGGACTCAAGATCAGTTCCACAAAGATAGATAAATATGGTCCATGTATTTGCATCTCCCACCTCTCCAAGATCGGACACCAAAGTTCTCTGGATTGAAAGGTCGCCTGTGGAACCACTAACACTCATCTGCGTACCCTTCATGGCTGAAGCTGTACTTGGAACAGAACTTGATGATTCTTCATATTCTTCATATTCATCTTCATATTCTTCATCATAATCTTCGTCATATTCTTCATCATAATCTTCGTCATATTCTTCATCATAATCTTCTTTGCCATACTCGTCATATTCCTCATCATCCCAATACTCTTCATCACCACATCCTGCGCAGGATAAAAGAAGAAATGCCGAAAGGAAGATCACAAATGGTTTCTTAAGCCTTCTTAAAATAGTCTTTTTCATATATTTTTGCTCTCATTTTCTTTTTTAGAATTGTAGTAAAACCGGGCTATTTTATTATTTATTTATATTTTTCTAAGTTATCTTATTAACCAATAAACTATTAATTCTTATTAGCCAGCCAGATATATAGGTTCGCATATCCTCCATCCTTAACTTCCTCAAAGCTATATCCGTAGTCTGTTGAAGGAAGAAGGTTCTGATTTCCATCTAGAAAAACCACATTAAAAATCTCCAGGTTTTTCATAGTGAAAACCACTGAATCGATCATAAACATACATTTATTTCCTGATGGCTTGGGATTACTTAGAGTAAATGTGATATCTTCACATTTCATATTATGATTCCAGTCCCTAAATGTGACTCGAACATATTTGATAACAGAGACACGACTTTCAGTATATTCATAATCCATGGCAAGTCTGTCCACGGGAGCATAATTAGGTGCCGGCTTATTCTGTTCATTATCAAGAGAACAGAAATATACAATCAAAAAGATTATATATCCAAATACAGCAATAACACCAAATACAATTAAAAGTAATAATATCATTTGCCCACCTTTTTTTTCTTGCAAATACCTTTCAAATAAAACACCTTAACATACCTTTTTATCCATAATACCAAATGGCATTACTTCACCCCCCATATTGATATAGAAAACCAATTTTTCTATACGAAAAAACATATTACAATGATACCACTTTTTCACTAATAATCCAACTACAAAGCAAATCTCGACAGTGTAAATTTACATTCGGAAATTAAATGTGGGAATCCACCAAAGATAGCT
>CAMNGU010000011.1 GCA_946538525.1 uncultured Lachnospiraceae bacterium | reverse complement strand
TCTTTTATCAACCAATGTAGTAAATATATAAATAACGTATATGAAGCAATATAATGATGTGGGTGTCAAAAGTATAGAATGACACCTCAATGTACCTTGACAACTGAATATAGTTATGGATAGAAACACTTCTTATTTTGTATAATAGATATAGTAAATTCAAACATTCGTGAGGTGTTCATATGTCTTTTAAAGCTAATCTGCAACTATCATTATTCGATTCATTTCACTTCCCGTCCGATCGTAAAAAACGCATGTTAGAGAATTCCTGGGCTAAAGCATTTTCAGATCATATTTTTCTGAATATCGATGAGTACATATTTGCTCCTCTTTTCAGCGAGCATACAAGCTCTCGGCCAAATGCTCCGATTAATGTTATTATAGGAGCTTTGATTCTTAAAGAATTTACAGGACTGACAGATGATGAAATAGTCGAATCAATGGAGTTTGATTTCCGATTTCAGTATGCTCTTCATACAATAAGCTTTGAAGAACAGCCTATTAGCGATAGAACATTTAGCAGATTCAAATCCAGATGTGCCGCTTATGAACTTCTTACCGGAACTGATCTGATACATGAATGCATTATAAAGCTTTCAAAATACATTGCTGAATATATGAATCTTGATGGTTCCATAAAACGAATGGACAGTATGATGATAGAATCAAATATCAGATGTATGGGAAGGCTTGAACTACTTTATACATGCCTTGCCAATCTTGTAAATGCTATATATGAAGATGGTGTGTTAAATCTTCCTGAAAAATTCAATCATTATCATGATTCAAATAATCGAAACAAGGTTGTATATCATGATAAAGAAACATCCGCAAAGGATAAACTTCAAACAGTTATAGATGATGCATCTGATCTAATAAAACTGTGTGAGAAATACTATGCAGATAACAAAGATTATCAACTTCTACTAAGAGCTATTGGTGAACAAACAAAGCCTGATCCTGCCGATGATTCAAAACGCGTTCAAAAAGATAAAAATGATTCAATGGATTCTTCTGTTTTACAGAATCCTTCCGATCCGGAAGCAACATTCAGAAGCAAAGCAGGAAAGAATCATAGAGGATATGCTGCAAACATAATTGAAACAGTTGATGAAAACGGTTCTGTTATATCCGATTATCAGTATGATGTAAATACTCATAGTGATTCCAAGTTCATAAAAGAATACCTGGAAGAAGCACCTGTTCAAGAAGACACTATAGCACTTATAGCTGATGGTGCTTATGACAGTGAAGAAGCAAGAAAGTTAGCTGCTGATAAGAATATAGGCCTTATAACTACTGGTTTGTCTGGAAAGACACCAAATGAAATCCTTGGAGATTTCACCTTCACTGAGGATGGTACTTCTGTAATTACTTGTCCGAATGGTTATACACCCAAAAGTAATAATTATATATGTCAGAACGGAAATATCAAGATATCTTTTGAAAGAGAACAATGTGAAAACTGTCCGCATAAAGATAAATGTAATCCTGATATAAAAACAAGAACTGCATGTAAATTTGTCTCAAAGAAATCAAGTGAATACATACATCGATTACGAGAACGACATGAAGACGAAACATATCAACTTGTAGGTTGCATAAGAAATGAAGTTGAAACCGTTCCATCAATAATGCGAAGCAAATACAATGTTGATAAGATGCCAGTAAGAGGAAAGCTGAGAACTAAACAGTTCTTCGGCTTTAAAATTGGCGCCTTAAATTTCGTCAAGCTATTCCGATACACAAAAGGAAAAGGAATAGAAAAATGCATATCACTTCGATAAAAGTAAGAACAATAGCATATCTTACATCTCAAAATCATAGATAAATTTCTAAAATAACCAATCCATAATTATATTCAGTTGTCAAAGAACAAAATCTATATCAATAGTAGGTCTTCAAATTCCGACTTTTGACACCCACATCATTCTTTTTCATCATCATAATAATATTCTTGATTATCCATAATACCTTTAAGGCTTTACTATAAAAACAGCCACCTTTCTATCATTTTTTATTATATTATCCTTAATTTCAAGCAACTATTACACATGCATAAAAATAATACAGATTTCCATCACTTTTCAATCCAATATCTTTTTTTCTATTCCATACTTTATAAATTACAAAAAGCTCTTTGAATATAGTATTAACACGGCTGGTCAATAGCTATTAATAACGCGAAGATTAACTACTCCCAAGCATATTAACATTATATTACAACAAATACAACTCATCAAAATCATTCCTCTCTCTTATTCCATAATCGGAATACTTAAAACACTTTTTCATGATGGCTATATTATCATACCATTCCAATGTATCATCAATATTAGGAGTACTAACCCCAGCCATATCCGCAATTTGCTTTATGATTGCTAATCCAAACGAAAAATCTGCTGTAAAATATCGAGAATGCAGATCTGGAATTAATCCACCACTATTCAACATCACCGCTGGTGTCTTTAATCCTTTAAAGGCATCTATACTTGATATTTTCCTAGTCATTTCCTCTATGGTAAAGCTTTCATAATGTTCTTTTAATGACTTTACAAATTGTAAATTATACTCTGGAAGCGCTCTACAAATATCTTGTACTTCTTCATCGCATTTAAAAAGTAACTCCGAACTTGCATTATCCCATTCTTCATAAAATAAAGGCAAGCCACTATATATTATACCATCTTTCCAATCTTTGAATATAGTCCTAAGTCTTGTTGTATGCAATATAGGGTTTGAAGGAGTCATTGTTAGATTGAGAAAATTTGGAATTATTCCACATGACATCTTATAAATGTCAGCTATTATATTCGCACATTTTTCTGCCTCTTTACAGGGAATAGATGCAATATGAAGTTCCTTTCTATATCCTGTTGATCTTACAGTTCTTCCTTTTTTTACCAGTCGAGCAATGGCAGGAACCCTTTCAATCCCAAAAAAGATATTTCCCTGTTCTATGCATTTTTTAACGCACACTCACTACCACCATTTCCAGGCACAACACCTATTATTGCATCATCTCTGGAATATTTATAAATAACACCGGAAATGCTGTCCATTAAATCCGAAGGGTAAGTAACCATAATTAATTCCGCATCTTCAAAAGCTTCAACGGGATCTGATGTTACACATTCTATCCTACCTTCATGTGTTATCTCTCCATTCTCATCAACAATCTCAAGATGTCCATCATATATTTCAGGATTTGAAGTATATATGGTCACTTCATATCCACTTTCTGCAGCATGTACTGCAAATTGTGTTCCTATATTTCCTCCGCCTACAACAGTAACCTTCATTATTTTTCTCCCAATTCTAGTAAGAATTTCGAGACAAGATAATCATTATCTTTTTTATCTCTAACAGCAAGCCTTAGATAATTTCTGCCATTTGTCTTTGTTGTTAATTCTTTGATAAGAATATTATGCTTAATAAGCATTATCTTTAATAAATCCTTTGGAGAAATATCCTCATCCAATTCCACCATAACAAAGTTTGCCTGAGATGAAATAACTCTAACTCCTTTAACTCTTTCTAATTCCTTTTCATATCGCTTTCTCTCAGTTCTAAACTTCACTAAAGCTTCTTCATAATCTTTCTTATATTTTTCCTCTATTTGTAAATAGAATTCACCAAAGGAATTAATATTCCAAATAGCAACATCCTTTTTCATTTTTGCAATTATTTTTTCATCACCTGATGCTAGAACACCTAGTCTTAATCCTGGAACACCATAAGACTTTGAAATACTCTTCATAACAAAAAGGTGCGGATTTGATGATAGAATCCCCTGATCTATTAGTGTATTATCTAATTCATCAGAAAAATCTGCAAAAGATTCATCGATAACAAGTTTTATACTTTTGTCTTTCGTCCAATTAATTAGCTTAAGTAATCCTTCTTTTGATATATAATTCCCACTCGGATTATCAGGATTAATTATGATTAAGTTATCAATTCTATTATCTTCAAAATATTCAATTATATCTTCAGCTGAATAAGAGTAATCATTATTATTAGGAATAAAATCTATCGAATTATTCCTGTCATATCTATTAGGATATTCTTCAAAAGTTGGCCTTATAAAACCTACCTTTCCCTCTAAATATCCCATCAATGACTTAATAAGCTCAGCAGCACCATTTCCAACAATAATATTTTCCTGATGAACGCCAAAATTTTTGGCAGCAAGTAGAGAATTCACACGCATCCCTGATGGATATTCCGTAAGCAATGTATCAAAATTCGCTCTAATCTCATCTTTCATCTTTTCCGGAGGAAAATATGGGTTAACTAGATAACAGAAATCAAGCAATTTTGGGTATCTCCAATAACCGCCATATCTTCCTTGTATAAGTTTAACCCTTTCATCATCATCAGGACTAAAGATAGATTCAGCAATATCCAAATCCTGAATATCATCTATCTCATACCATTTCTGTCCAGATAATCTCTTAGCTTTAATTTCTGGATTATCTAGCATGGTAATCACTCTGAGAACCTGCTCATAATATTCATTTAATCCAAGTGCTTTCTGATATGCATCAAGGAATGGAACATAATGCGTTTCTGAAAAATGCTTGCTAAACTTATATATATTTACAGTCTTGTAATAATCTTTAATTTCATTAAATTTAAACTTCTTTCCAGGAACAAATGCTTCAATATCATCATTTTCAGAAATTTTTACACATGTCCCATCCATCCAGCTTTCATATTTATCAACCAACGCAAGGGTATCTCTAGAATCATTAAGAAGCTCATCAATAAGCGAATCTTCAAATATCAGATCAGATTCAAAAAGAAGAGTATCATCTGACGCCAGATAATCCTTTGCAAGCGCCAACGAATATATATTGTTAGTTTTATCATATATCGGGTTATCAACATACTCAATTGGAGTACTTATATTAAGAGTAGAAATATATTCTTTTAATTTTTCACCTTCATATCCTACAACAATTATAATTCTTGATAAATGATGTTTATCAATTTGTCCAAGCATTCTTTCAATTAATGTTACACCATTAACCTTAATCATGCATTTTGTGTTATCATGGGTAAGTTCCTTTAGTCTTTTTCCCATTCCAGCCGCAAGAATAACTGCCTGCATATATACCTCCAATTTATCCTTTTCTAAAATCCTTTACAATATACTCAACAAACCTATCCGGAATACGAGATAAATTATCACCAAATACTTCTTTAGCAATTTCAGCTCGCGTACTCCTAAGTGGATCTTCTCCCGTACGCAACTTCTCTATTGTATCTTCAACTTCTTTCCATGTTTTTGTAATATAACATCCCTCAAGAAGCCTATCCATAACAGGAAGTGTTTTTGCCCCCGTATCACAATATACAATAGGTTTTCCTGTAATATAAAACTCGCATATCATAGATGAAATATCAGAAAGAAGTATATCTGCATTTGCAAAAGAAATTATATACTCTGCTTCATTATCATATACGAATTTATCACCTGTATAAATAGAAAGATACTCATCCACCTCTTGCTGCGTCATCTCTCCAGTTTCAACAAAATGATGAAACGCCAATGGATGCGGTCTATATATCAGTCTTATGTCATCGCGTTTTCTAGCATATTCGACAATAGCATCTTTATATTTCAGCATATTTCCGCCACCAGTCTCCGCAGATTGAGACCATCTTGGAGTCCAAAGAATTGACAGCTTTGAGTTTTCTTCTTTTTCTATTTTTTTCGACAGATTACTCATTATGGGATATCCAAGAAAAACAGATTTCATTATCCCCTCAGAATGAGCCTTGCTAAACCGTCGAATATTTCTATTTCTCATAAATTTATTATCTGCAAAAAATATGCTAACATTTCTTGCAAATATTTTACTATAACAATCATTTAAATTTGTATAAGTCAGTATGAATGTATAACTGCAATAACAAACCTTTGAATACTTTGCAATTACATCACTTCTATAATTTTTCGGTAGATATTGGTCATATGGTCTAGTGAGAAATACATAATCCGGTTTAAAATCTTTTAAATCTTTATCTTGAGCACACGATCCAGTTTCATCAACCGCTATTACATTGTTGTATTGTCCTGCAAAATATTCATATGTTTTATTACTATTTCCATCAACTATATCCTTAACTGCATATAATCTTACAACAAATCGCGGATCATGAATTAGTTTTTCATAAACAGGAGCTATTTTTCCCCAAACTTGAATATTTTGCCCAATAAATGCAACTCTAATTTTTCTATCTGTAACACCTTCTCCAGAAACAGTTTGACACCTAGTCAATGTCTTCCTATTTTTATTTATTTTTTTTAACTCATTATATGCTCTAATATTTCCAATCGGTGTGCCTAATAAATATAATTCTCCCATTTTCTTTACTATAGTAAAATGGGCAAATTTATGATAAATCTTCTTTAATAACTCTACCATTCTTCACCTCATTATATCGAATAACAAAATTTATTCCTGCAACTACTATAAATACTATAAGAACCACGCCCATTATAATTCCATAAGCGTATCCGGCTCCACTTATCTTATATTGTATAACTAATCTATCAGTTATAAACAGGTTAACAATATAACCAAGAACATAGCCTAAGATTATAAAAGCCTGCTTCCTCATAATAGTAAGTACCACACTGAGGAAAGTTGATAATGCTGCGATTCCTCCAAAGGAAAGAAGCATTGCAAAGAATAATGGATAATCTGACAGATCAACGCTATAAACCGCTCCCAAAACAGGGCATCCTAAAAAATATCCGCCAATTATCACTAATATAGTAAGTCCACCTATGATCAGTATCTGCTTTATTACAGAGAATAAAAGTTTCTTTATCTCTCCATCTTTCCACCATATTCCCATCTGGTTAACCATAGGCTTAAAGATAAACATACTCAAAATATTAACAACAAATACCGGCATAAAAAGAATATTAAATATGGTTTGTGTTGCTTCTCCAAGATTATTATCTATAGAATATTTAGGAACATTCACCAGATAATTATATAAAATTGCTCCTAAAAATATAGGGAAACATACTGTAAGTAATTTAAATACTTTGCTAAAATCGATTCCTCTTTTAATCTCTGTAAATTCGGAAAAAATTATCTTATTGAATCCTAGTAAAAGTGCAACTGCCGTAATTACCATTCCAACTGAAGCAATCAATAAATTATGTGTGATTACATAAAGTACTGAAAACATAACCATAGACAGGGTTATCCTAAATGTCATAGCTATGGAAACAACATCCAGTCTTCCCAGCTTTTGAACCGCTCCATGATATACATCCTCAAAGCCATCAACCGTTCTATATAACGAAAATAGTATGATTATAAAAAATTTATCTATACTGGAGCCCTTATAAATTGCATAGACTACGCAGGAAAGAATCATAAGTACACATGTTACTACTCTGGAAGTGTAATATGTTTCAAAATTATAATCATCTTTAACATCAGATACCTGATAATTTCTCATGGAATAACTTCCAAGTGAAGCCAGAGTCTGAGTTACTGTATAAATAATAGAGAATATACCTCCTTCTACCAAGCCCCCTACTCTGGTTACAACAAGGAGTAATATAGCAGATTGAAAACTATACACCATGCTGGAACAAAGATTCCAAAAGTAAACTCTCTTCGAAATATTTTCACTATTACCAAACAATAATTTGCTAAGCATATTCATTTTCTTTTATTCTCATCTTTCATTTTCTTCTTTCATACGAAGATAATCTTCATGTAATATGCTATACCACCTAATATCTCTTAATTCTCCATCTATCATTAGATGTTTTCTAAAAACCCCTTCCTCAACAAAATGCATCTTCTGATAAAATTTATTTGCTGGAATATTATTTACTGAAACATAAAGATAAACTCTTTCCAGCTTCAGTTCTTCAAATGCCACCTTTAGAATATCCATGGTTGCAAGTTTAGCGTAACCCTTCCCATGTGCCTTGCTTCCAGTAACTATTGCATATTCTGCATTTTTATTCTTTCTATCTATATTCTTTAAACTGATAGTTCCTACATAATTATCTTCTTCATTACAAATGGCATAATTAACATTATCGCCATCCATATCAGGTTCAAAATTTGCCTGGATAAACGCATTAACCTTATCCATTCCAAAACTCATAAAATCTGCCTGAAGATTACGGACTACATTCTCGTCATGCATCCATTCAAACATTGCAGGAGCATCTTCCATTCTAAGATTTCTTATCATTTTTTTATCCTATTTATTTGTCCTATTTATCTATCATTATTTATCTGTATCTATTTCAATACCTGAAGCAACATCTAATTACGAAATATGTTTAAAACTCATTTAATGCTTTAATAACATATTCTATCTCTTCACTACTCATTCCAGGATATAGTGGAATACTAAGTTCCTGATCTGCTATCTTTTCCGCTAAAGGAAAATCTCCTCTTCCATATCCCAGATCAGCATAGGATTCCTGTAAATGGATCGCAATTGGATAGTGGATTAAAGTATGAATTCCTTCATCTTCTAAATATTTCTGTAATTCATCTCTTGTTTCACAAAGTACAGGGAATATATGATACACATTTTCCTTTGTATACTTTGGAAGAACTATTTTATCATTATGAATCTTGTCATAATATATATCAGCTATTCTCTGTCGTTCCTTTGTCCACTCATCTAGAACAGGAAGCTTTACTCTTAGGAATGCAGCCTGGAATTCATCAAGTCTTGAATTAACCCCTATATAATCATGCTTATATTTTCTTGTAGAACCATAATTACCTAAGGCTCTTATCTTATCAGCTAATTCCTTATCATCTGTAACTACAGCACCAGCATCTCCCAGGGCACCAATATTTTTTCCTGGATAAAATGAAAAAGCACCTGCCTTTCCAAAGGTTCCAGCTTTTTTACCATTATGCATTGCACCATGAGCCTGAGCTGTATCTTCAAACAGGAGAAGATTGTTCTTCTCTGCTAAGCTTACAAATCCCTCCATATCTGCAAGTCGGCCATAAAGATGAACCACCATAATGGCTTTAGTTTTCGGAGTGATCTTCTTTGCAGTTTCCTCTGGAGTAATAAGAAATGTATCAATATCCGGTTCAACAAAAACAGGTCTCGCCCCAACATATGATATAGCAAGCACAGTTGCTATAAAAGTATTTGATGGAACAAGAACCTCGTCACCTTCACCTATATTATAAGCCTGAAGGATTAGTCTAAGTGCGTCAAGTCCATTACCAACGCCTATACAATATTTCGAACCACACCACTGGGCAAATTCTTTTTCAAATGCTTCATCCTGTTTTCCACCGATGAACCACTCTGAATCCATAACCTCTTTATAAGCGGCATCCAGTTTTTCTCTAATTGGATCATGCATTTTTGCAAAATCAGTATATTGAATATTCATTATACTTAATTCTCCTTTTCATTTACATATTTAATAAAATCATCATAATTTCTAATATAATCAGCTTCATCATATAGTTCAGATGCAAGAACCATCAGCACTGCATCTTCGCTAAAATCAAACATTTCTCTCCATATATTTGACTCGATAACAAGCCCATGATTAGGCTTATCGAGTAGAACCTCTGCTTTTTCAGTTCCGTCATCCAAAAGAATCTTGCAACTACCATGAACACAAAGTAAAACCTGTTTTAAGGCTTTATGGGCATGAAATCCTCTCCTTACTCCAGGCTTGGTATCATACATGTAGTAACATCTTTTTATCTCAAAAGGTAGATTCTTCAACTGTTCAACAGCTACAAGAGTACCTCTGTCATCACCATGTTCTTCAAAATCTATAGTATTTATTTCCATCAACTATTCCTCTTACTTTTCTTATTCTTAGCATCCACCTTTAAATCTAAAAGCTTTGTATAGACAAAGTATGGTGAATATCTAATATATACCCAAGTTTTTCTAAGCCCCTTATATTTTTTAAGCCTTGCTTTCTCCATATAGAAAGTAAGTCCATCTCTTTTTAATGCATTATATGGCTTCTGAAAAGCTTTAAATCTCTTGTCATATGGGAAGATATACTTATCATATATTACAAACATATCTTCCATAAACATTTCACTATATGAGCCTGCGCTGGATACTCCGGATAACCTGTATAACACAGTAACCTTATCCAGATATTCAAACTTTACACGATGCTTGGTAAGATTTATCCAATATGGATAATCCTCGATTAGTCGGATATCCTCATCAAACATTCCGCACTTATCAAACACATCTCTTCTGAAAAATGCAGCTGGTGCCGGAAGGAAGTTTCTGGCAAAAAGTCTGTCTCTCTGCTGTTTCAGATTATAGGACTTTAGCAGATCATAATCTGATTCACAGGCAAGAAGCTCATCCTTATAAATGCCTTCCTTGGTCACTCCCCTCATCTTACCAAAAACAATATATGCATCCTTCTCATCCATATATGCCACATAATTAGCTAGGGATGAAGGATCAGCTAACACATCCTCTGAAGAAATCAGCTTAACATATCCTCCGGAAGATTTTTTGATACCACTATTTATATTTTTAACAGTCCCCTGGTTTACTTCCAGATGATTGAATATTACATTTTTAGTATTATTCTTTTTATTCTTCTCTATATATTCTCTTAAGCGCTGTTCTTCCTGATTAAACTCTGGTGTTCCATCATCGGAGAGAACCACCTCTATTTCTGGATAATCCTGAATAAAAATGCTATCTAAAGTCTCATATATCCCTTCAAGATTTCTATAGGAAAGTAATATTATAGATACTGTTTTATTTGAAATTGCCATATTTATATTCTTTCGATTTTAAGTCTCTTAATTCTAAATCTTTTAATTCTTAATTTTTTAATTCATTTTGTTTTCTATTATTCCTGATTCTCATCATTCTGCATCTTCTCTCTAATTGCAACTTCCTCCGTAAGATTATTGATCTTACTTTCCAGAGAAGATATCTTCATGGTCATGGTAAAGTTATGTACCAACAATATAAATATCATAACAAGATATATCAGGTTTACAGCTGACATAACCCCCATCATGGTTGCTAGCTTAATTGCAACACCAGGGAATATGGCAAGAAACATTATAAGTACAGAAACTATTATCCAGAAAAGTGAATAATCGATTCTAAGTTTTGCTTTTCTAATTCTTCTTATTACATATATTATTGAAATAAATGATACTATAATCAAAAATATTCTAAGCGTTAAAGACATATATATCCCCTCTCTACTTCGCTTTTTTTCTAAAGTTTTGAATTACTACAATAGAAGTAAGCATCTTCATCATATAGGATATGGACTTTGCAAATGTAAGATAGCTGCTTCCAGCCATTCGTTCCTGCATCTCAGCCTGAACCTCTTCAACCTTATAGCCATTCTTCATAAGATATGATATGGTATCCGGCTCTGGTCCATAATTAATCTCTTTTGAAAAAGCTTCCATACATCTTCTATTATACATTCTCATTCCGGAAGTAGGATCCTTTATTCTCTTTCCGGTAGTCAACTTTATAGCTCCAGATATGAGTCTACTTCCAAGCATTCGTGCAGTAAATGGTTTTTTCTCTGTCACAAATCTGGAACCGATCACTATATCATAGCCTTCCTCTATCTTCTCATACATAGGAGCAATGTACTCTGGCAGGTGCTGGCCATCTGCATCAAACTGAATAATATATTTATATCCCTTTCGATATGCATATTTCATTCCTGCAACCACACCACATTCAAGTCCCAGGTTGATAGGAAAGTCTATAACGTTATAACTATTTTTCTTGCATATTTTTAATGTATCATCTGAGGATCCGTCATTAACTATGATATAATCATATTGTGAATAGTTGTTTACAAGATTATTCACAACCACCTCAATACTTTCAGACTCGTTATATGCTGGAATTAAAATCAACACTTCATTCTTATTCATTTTTTACACCTAATAATTATTTGTAAATAATTTTATATATATATACACCATCGTAATCATATACATTTTCTAAATCAATATACTCACTATCAACATATAGTTCGCCTTGTGAAAAAATGTAATCAGATTCCGTTTTTTCAATATCCTTATAGCTCAAATGCAAATACATCGCATCTGTCTGCATTAATTCAAAACTTGTATCTTCATCAGTAAAATCTACAATTACGTGAGTATATCTATTGTACACTTCATTATACACACCCTCTGGATCTAGTTTTTGCCACAATTCCATATTTGGTGTAATATTTACAAAATTTATTACATCAAACCCCAAAGCCTTTAAATATGCCTGTGATGTTAATGATCCATACGCTATCCAAACAGTATCTTCTTCATTTTCCTTGATTTCTAAAAGTTTTTCTGAAACTGGTTTGTTATATAAAACATCTGTTCCTTTTCTAATTGGCCGAATAATAAAACCGGTAAACAATGAAACACTTATCAAAACCAATGAAAGACAAATATACTTTTTATATGACATATTTGAGAATAAGCAATATGCAACAACTGTAAGTATACATATCCAAATATATATATATGTCTGTGGCATATACTCTCCGAAGTTTATTCTTGCTATATGTATTGAATACAATGCAAAAACAACTCCACATACTAACAATGTAATCCGTTTAAACCATACATTGTTCCATTCTTCATCTTCATTTTTAACCCTATATATACCTACTACACGAGCCAATAGAATTACTTGTGCATATGCAACTATATCAGCAGCTCTGTGTGCTGTTGAATGCGACAAAAGAGTAAGCTTTGCGATTGATTGTGATAACCCTTCATTGCTACAATATAGCATCAATAATAATGTAGCTAACGAAACCAAAAACAGCATAATGTCTTTTTTCTTACTCTTTATTAGATAATAAACTGACAATAATATTGGTAAAGGGAAAAATGATATGATAATACCATTTTCACTCATATGACCTGGTCTCTTTAACCAAAACAATGCTGCAGGGATATAATTGAATAGTTTTGCCAGAGTATATGAACCATATTCCACCCTTTCTCCAGGATATACTGTTGCCGAAACACTTGAAATATAAGCTAACTGATCAAAATAACAAATCAGCATACCAACTAGCATAAAAGCTATACATGCACCTATTTCAAGCCACTCTCTCTTTTTATATCCTTTAATATCAGCAAACCTATCAACTACAACCCAAATCATTAATGCTAATATCAGGTAAGCTGTTGGAACCTGCCAAGCAGGATATAGACTGAACACATATTTGATAGAAAATATAGCTGTAGATATACCCAATAAGACTCTATGCAAATCCCTTTTCGCTTTTAAACAGTAATAAAACGAAACAATTACACCCATTGAATTAATCAACTGCGTAGGAAATATCCACCACAAATAGAAAGTTGAACAATAGATCATCATTGTTGCCGCAAGAGAAAAAAGCTTATGCCGTTCAGTAATAATCATAAAGAATTCTATTGAAAGCAATACAGCTAATATAACATAAAAATACCATTCTAATGAAATGGCATAGTCTACTCCCACTGTATAAAGGAGTAACTCACATAATATAATTATTGGATTACGTAATACAGAAGCGATATTGAAATCAGTTCCCGGCAAACCATTATTATAATACCAAAACCTTCTCGGTGTACTTACAATAGTTTCATCAGATCTTTCAGGTGTTTCAAATCCTATTATTGGATTTTCATATACTGTACCTTTATCATGTTGAATAAATTCAAAGGCCTCCATAGAATCACCGTTATATCTTGATATAACTAAAAACAGTAAAAGAATCCCACCAACAATCCATCTATACTTAAAAAAGAATCTAAAAGTCTTTCTTGGACCAAAAATAAAATGAGCAGAAATATAGGAAAATGCTATTGTAAGAATTTCAATTCGTTCAATAACAACTATATTAAATAACTTAATATTTAAGCATTCTCTTATAAGCTCCTTTAGAGTATCTAGACTACTTCCATCTTCAAACATAATATTGGATATAGATGCTATTCCTTCTTTTGTAAAAAATGGATTCAATAAATACCCAAACAATAATCCCACAATAATAGAACATAAAACTTTTATAGTTATTATTTTATTTCTACTCATAAATTACCACCAACCATTTTTATCTTTTTTTTAAAATTCCTATTTCAATAGTTTCTTCTCACTATCGTAACAATCCCTGTTAATTCTTAATACGATTTCATACTCACCGTCTTCAATCTGTCTTCTATCAAATCTACATCTAAAGCCTACAAACTCAATATCTTTTTCCTTATCATTATATTCAGCCACATCTTTTCTATAGACTTTATATGTATCAATACAATACGAATAATCTCCAGTCAATATAACGCTAACCTTATTGTCGTTATTATTCTCTCGACCTTTATAAAAAGCCCAACCTTCAATATAAACATATCTCTCAACATTTATAGCATCTATTGAGAATACCAAATTTTCATCTTCAGATAATGATAATTGTTTGTTATATTTCTTTACTTTCGATATTTTTAACTTATAATCACAAACATTATTTTCAAAATCATGTCTTAACTGAGTCAAATTAGAATTATAAAATGGATCATAATGTGCATATGAACTATGAATACCATATAATCTATTCTCTTCATCCATCAATCTTCTAGTCTTGTTTATATCAACTAAATCATTCCCTCGGCTGACAGATTCATGATGAATAAGTGTTATATCATTTCTTACTACATTAAAGTATCCTGCCTCTGAAAGCTTGAAGCAAAAATCTACATCGTTATAGGCAACTGCAAAGCTTTCATCAAATCCGCCAACTTTCCAGTATTTTTCTTTACTGATCATAAGACAAGCAGCAGTAACTGCTAGGACATTATAATGCAGCCTATTTCTTCCGAAATAGTAAACAATATCATCTGACATTCCTGTAAAAGCATGAACTGGTCCATTCTCAATATTGATGACACCAACGTGCTGAATCTTTCTTTCTTCAGGATATAAAAGCTTTGCTCCTACCGCTCCAGTATATGATATCTGCGCCTGTCCCAGCATTACACCAAGCCAATTTCCTGATTCTTCAAGTATTTCAATATCATCATTAAGCAGAAGAACATATTCTCCAGTAGCATTTTTTACACCAATATTGCACATTTTAGAGAAATTGAAGTCCATTTTCTCATAGAAATATTTCATGTTATGTTTTTTACATAGATTATCATATTTCTTTCTATTTTCATCATTACTTCCATTATCAACGAGAATGACTTCAAAATTTTTATACTCTGTATATTTATGCAATGTTTCTATACATCTACTGAGTACCTTATAATTATCCTTTGAAGGAATGACTATACTAACCTTAGGACTATTTTGAACTGTATAAACAACATTGTACTGATACATTTCATCGACATATACAGCTTCACCCTTAATTCCTCTTCTTTCAAGAGAATCCAGTTTTGCCTTCTTAGCTGCTTCAAAAACATATGGCTTAACAGTTGCATTTCCAGAGGTAGACTCTTCTCTCTCTCTCCAATGGTAAAGTATTTTAGCTATATGTGAGATTTTATCTGGAGTAGTCTCATCCATAATTCGAAGAGCCAAGTCATAATCCTGTGAACCGTTACATTCTGTTCTAAGACCACCAACTTTTTCCACTAAGCTCTTTCTATACACTGTAAAATGACATGTATACATATTGGACATCAAAGTATCTGGAGACCAATCCGGTTTAAAATGAGGCATATGGCGATTATTCCCTTCCTCATCCACCTTATCCTCATCACTATAAATAAAATCCAGCTCTCTATTCTCATTTAACTTTAGAGCAACTTCATATAAAGCATTTGGAGAAAGAATATCATCACAATCCAAAAGTCCAACAAAGTCGCCTGATGCCACTGATAGAGCAGAATTTGTTGCCTCCGATATATGTCCATTTTCTTTTCTATAAACAATCTTAATCTTAGGGTGATCTTCATATTTTTCCAAAGTCTCCCTAACATTATCCCATGTTGATTTGTCATCTGCGAGACATAGTTCCCAGTTATCATATGTCTGGTTGATGACTGACTCAATACAAGGAATCAAATGTTTATCCAACACATTGTAAACAGGAACCAACACGGATATCTTTGGCTGGTATTTTAAGCGTTTTTCCTTTGGATAATTCTTCTCAACTCTTTCAATCCAGTCAGCATAATCTGTATTATCCAGATCCATTAAATCTTTATATTTATACTTATATTTTCCATTCTTCTCTATTTCTGCTTTTTTCTCTTTTAACCCCCTAGGCTCAATAATACGGTATGCTTTTCTACATACCTTTCGGCCCAGACAATAGCCCCAATATAACGGATTTCTAGTCATTTTTGTCAAATGAGCTATCTGAGCATCTTTTATCTGCAGAAGACCATCTCTATATATAATATCATTATCTCTTCTTAACATTTCATATTGAAGCAAACTGTCATAATCCCTTGCCTGCTGATCCTTTGCTTCTTGTAATTGAGCCTTTGCTTCTAGTAAATTCTCTAGCTCTTCCTGCTTTTTTTCTATTATAGAATTAAGATTCTCAATATGATTATCTTTTGCAGAAACCTGATCATTCAAATTCTGAATACTAATTTCTCTTTCTTTAATCTGGTTTTCTTTTGACTCAATAACTGCATCCTTATTTTGAATTATTTCTTCACGCGCCTTGATTACTTCATCTTTATTATTTATTAATTCATCCTTATTCTGAATAATTCCTTCCAGATTCTTAACATGATTTTCTTTTTCCTTAAATTCCTCGATGAAATTATCTAATCTGCCCCAGCTTTTCTTATAATTTTCCAAATAGCTGTATTTCAAATTCTCTCCATGAACAAATTCCTGGAAAGCTCTCTCCATATCAAAATATAAATCCATCTCATCATCAGATAATTCCAGACATCCTATAAAGTCTTTAATATCCACTTTGTCTAAAAGATATCCAATATGCTCATTGTAGATATTTTGCATCATTCTAAAGCGAATAAAATTGATAGGAACAGGGAAATTTAAAACCCATTCATAGTCTATACATATTATTCCATCTTTCGTCCTTATGAAATTACTGAAAATACTATCCAGATTACAGATTTTATATGCCTTTCCTGTAGGATGCATATCCGGAAAAATCTCACTAAACTCTTTTGTTTCTTCGAAATCACAGATATATTCCTCTTTAATATCCAGTACTTCATCCATTGTATGAAGAAGCCTCTTATAAATACTATCAAGGCTATCTTTCTCAAAATTAATTCCCTCGATTATTGATGTACCTTCAACAAAATCAAAAGAAACACCATTTCCAGCCTTTCTAAATGGTATTACCTTTATTGAGTTATAATAATCCTTAAGTAATTTATAATTCTTTTTTATTGTATCGATTTGCATCTCAGCCTTTTGTGTCGATGGACACTTAACTACACGCTTAACGCCATTTTTTGACACTATTCGTGTAGATACCTGATATTCTGGCTTTCTATGAGAATTATATTTTATATACAACAGCTCTGACATTTATATGCTCCAATTATTTTCAATAATATATATCTAAACAATTAATTATTTTAGCTATTACTCTTAGCAAAGATTAAAAATGAATTCGCAAACTCTTCAAATCTTCTGTCTTTTATCACCATATCAAAGGCTGAAGGTTCGTCAAATGCAGTAATCTTTTCTTTTTCATATGCTGGAGAGTTTGCAGAAATACTTCCCACTTTAGGCAGATTATTTGATGAATATATCTCCGTAGGTAATACATAGTCTGGAATAGGATAATAAACCTCATCTTCCAGCAATCCCTCACGCCTTATTATTCCAATTAATTGCATTCTGGAATAAGTATCAGGTCTCTCTTCTCCTGACCAGTACTTCATTCCATATTTATTTTCGATTGCTATAATAAGTCGTCCCTTTGGCTTTAATAACTTTTTAGCCTTTTTCAAAGTTTCAATCGAAAAATTACCAATTATAGTAATATAATCAAAAGATTTCTCTGACAATTCTTCGTTAGATACAATCTTTAAATTACTATATTTTTCATTTCTTGCTTTATTTACCAGTCGTTTTCTCTCATCATCTTCAACAGAAACAACTTCCTTCACTCTTTCGCAGAAAAGCCCTGTGAGTGCACCACATTCTGCTCCAAACTCCAAAAGCTTTGCATCAGATTTAAAATCATACCATTCGAGAATATTCTTCCTGATATTTGAAAAATTATAGAGATATTCCCATTTATTCTCATGGGTAAGAAACTCTTCTAAATCCGATTCAGTTTTTACTATATTTAAAAGCTCGTCGTAAATATCCATAATAGTCCTTTATTAGTTTGTGTATTACTAAATTAATCTATTAAAAATTTATCTATTAAAAATCTTCTATAATTTATCAATTTTAACCTTGGAATTCATATCATAGAATCCCACAGTATTCTTGTCCGACACAACCGTGATATTTAATACATCATAGAGTCTGTCATGAGCTACAAGATCGCCATTTACAAAACTTGTACAACTCATAGAGAGCAGATATTCTCCTCCCTGCAGGTTCATCTCCTGTGTAAAACTTGCCACAAATATATCCCCTGCATGGGCAATTCCTACTCCTGCTTTTTCATACATGGTATTTGTACCTGTAATATCCTGGCCTTTAAGTGTCTTAAAGGTGTATGTAAAAATAGGATCTTCTATATCTGTTTTAAATTCTATCTTTGATCTTAATGTAAATTTACCGCCCTTTATTATTGTGGTTGTAAGATTTTCATCTTCATCAAACACACCGATATCAATAATCTTGGCACCCATATCTCCATATTCATCAAGATTTGGATTTAGATCAAAGCTTTCTTTCCAAGGAACCTCTGGTGTAAGTGAAAAAGTACTGGTTTTAGCCTCTTCTAATTCCTCTTTATTTTCAGAATTTTCTGAGTCCTCAGCTACTAAATCTCTAAGCTCAGCTTTCCTCTTTTCCTGCTCTTCAACTTCTTCGACAGTCATTCCTGTCATTATCTTCTTATATTTATTTATGATATCAATTGGAGTTCCTTCTCCAACATTTCTACCATGATCCAGAAGAATTGCCTTGTCACAATACTTCTCTATACTTGAAAGATCATGACTTACAAAGAGAATAGTTTTTCCCTGCTGCTTAAATTCCTCAAACTTTTTAAAGCATTTCAGCTGGAAGAAAACATCACCTACTGAAAGTGCTTCATCAACTATAAGTATTTCTGGTTCAATATTGATTGCCACCGCAAAGGCAAGTCTTACAAACATACCTGATGAGTAAGTCTTTACAGGCTGATTTACAAAATCACCTATATCAGCAAAATCAAGTATATCCTGTAATTTTGCATCAATTTCCTCACGACTAAATCCAATCATGGAACCATTTAGATAAACATTTTCTATACCTGTATATTCCATATTGAAGCCGGCTCCTAACTCTAGAAGAGCAGAGATACGGCCATTTATAGTAACCTCTCCGGCAGTAGGATTTAGAACTCCAGTTATGATTTTCAGGATAGTAGACTTTCCAGCACCATTAGTTCCAATTATTCCTACGCATTCACCTCTCTTCACATCAAAACTCACATTGCGAAGAGCGAAATGCTCCTTATACTTCTTGGCCTTGGTAAGTCCCAAAGACTCCTTCAACCGGTCAGTAGGCTTATCGTAAAGCTTATACAGTTTTGAAACATCATTTATTCTAATTGCTATATCTTCTGACATGATTTTCACCTAAAATTCTTCAGCCAAAAGCCTCAGAATTATATTTTATTTACAATACATCTGCAAAATGTATCTTCAATCTTCTAAATATTTTTACTCCCAGTCCAAATACCAATATTGTGATAATCCAGAAATAAATGGTCCAAAGGAGTCTGTCTCCTGTCCAGAACCAGTTCTTATCCAGAACGCTGTCCCTGAATCCACTGACAATATAGAACATTGGATTTATCTTAAATAACTTAAGCGCAGTTGGACTAAGCATCTTATTTGCATTCCACATAATAGGTGTAAGCCATACACCCACCTGCAGGATAAATATATTTATAAACTGCCCTAAATCTCGGAAGAATACTACTATTGCAGAGCTAAGATATGAAAGCCCCAGTACAAACACGAAGTTACAGAATATGTAGTATATAAGCTGAACCGTATAGATGGTTGGATGATGTCCCATACAAGTACAGAGGATCAGTGCAAATGCAATAAAGAAACAATGCACGAAAAATGCTGATAATACCTTCACAAATGGAAGGATATCAATATTGAATACCACCTTTTTAACCAGATAGTTATAGTCTGTCATTGCATTGGTTCCTCCATTAAGTGAATCCGAGAAGAAGAACCAAGGAATAATACCTACCACAATGAAAAGAACATATGGGTAGTCTCCCTCATTACCAGCCTTTAAACCTACTGAAAAGACGAACCAATAAACCAAAATGGTAACCACCGGCTGTATAAATGCCCATATCATACCAAGATATGAACCTGCATATTTTGTCTTGAAATCATTTTTAGCAAGTGTTAAAGCCAGCTTTCTATTCTGATAAATCTGTACTGGAATATCAATCAAAGAATAAAAGTGCAGAAGTACATAGATTGCAATAAAATCCATAACAACACATATTGCAATATCTAAAATAAGCGTATTCTGTCTATTTGCTTCTCTATACTGTTCCAAAAGCTGATCCTTATGGAACTGAATAAGCATGTTTGGATCTCCAGCTTCTGCATTTACTACCAGACACTGTTGTCCTTCCTTTTCCATCAATATTCTAGACAGAATGCTTGGAGCATTCTTCTCATTTTGAATCTGCTCCATAGGTATCTGATATTTTACTCCAGACATCTCAAAATACATATCATAAATAACTGTATTTCCTGCATACTGGCCAAAATCAAGACGAAGATTATCATATTCTATTGGATAATCAAATCTTAGGGTTTGTTTTTTTCCTACAGTAATGCTTTCAGTATCATTTTCTATGGTTGTTACATCTGTTCCATTTGCAAAGCCATCGTAAAACACCTTCTTGCTGGCTGCTTCGCTAAAATCCTCGCCCACCTTAGTGTAATAAATCTGATATTCATCATCTTTATTCGAAGCCATCTCCATCACAAATGAAACACCCTTGGTGTCAATATCGGAAAAATCTATCTTCCAAAAAATTATTAAATTAAGAATGATTATTATTACTACGAACAGAATTCGTAGTAGTTTTTTCTTGTTCATACTTTTTTCTCTCTAAAGAACCGTTGGACTTAAGCCCTCAGGATATCATTAAAGTCCTCTTTCTTTTTTATATTCAGCAATTCCACTCCACTTCTGATCCTTATCAGAAAGAGTAAGATCAGCTTCAGTCATTCTCTCTGGCATTGGCCATTCTACCCCAATCTCAGGGTCCTTCCAGAGAAGTCCCCCCTCATCATTTGGATGATAGAAATCTGTACACTTATAACAGAACTCGGCATAATCTGAAAGAACAATAAAGCCATGTGCAAAATTCTTTGGAATCATAAACTGCTTCTTATTTTCAGCTGAAAGAAGTACTCCGTACCATTTTCCAAATGTTTTGCTACCTGGTCTAAGATCAACAGCCACATCAAATACTTCGCCGTTAACTACTCTTACAAGCTTATCCTGTGGGAATTCCTTCTGGAAATGAAGTCCTCTTAAAACACCCTTTTTAGATGCGCTCTGGTTGTCCTGAACAAATGTATAGTCCATTCCAGCTTCTTTCATATCATTTAAGTTATATGTTTCAACAAAGTAGCCTCTGTCATCACCAAATACTGTTGGTGTAATAACCTTAAGGCCTTCAATTGTAAGTCCGTCTACTACGCAATCTTCTACTGTAATTTTTCCCATGATATTTTTCTCCTTAATATTTTCTTATATTGCACTGTTCCACAGTTTGACTAACATATAGGCGATAAAGCCGCACTTCGTGCTCTCTCGTCTGCTTCGCAGACGCTTTATCGCTATATGTTAATTTATCACTTACATTCCTGGTCCATCACTATCGTCTGGTATTACCCAGCTGCCATCTGGAGCCTGTACTGCACCAGGTGTATCACCATTTACATCACTGTTACTTCCGCCTCTTTCATCTGCAGGGCTTACATTTACATCTCCAGGTCCATTTCCTGATGAAGTAGAACCAGGTCCTGTTGTATCATCAATAATATCATTATTATCATTTGAATCAGGTGTTACGATAAGTGCATCGCTATCTTCCGCGTCATCATCTACATTGATTTCTTCGGTTGTTGCCTCTGTTGTTGCCTCAGTAGTTTGCTCCTCTGTGGTAACTTCCTCTGTTGTAGGTTCCTCTGTTTTCACTTCAGCCGGTGCACCACCATTTGCCAATGCTTCTCTATATCTTGCTCTATCTTCTGCTGTCATTCCTGGTATTTCTGAAGGATCAACTGTGTATGGGGTTACCCCAAGGCCATTATCATTTGGATAAGTTTCCGGATCAATTCCTACCTTGCGGCATGCCTCATCATAGTATGAATTAAGCACCCAGAGCTGTCCTGAATCTGGAAGATATCTGTAGTTATTTACTATGAAATAATATGCATCCGGCGCATAGTCTGCCATCTTGTGTCCCCAAGATTCATATCCCAGCTGGAACATAATAACTCTAGGTGGGTTCTTGGAAAACTCTTCAAACATTGGAGCTCCTACACCTTCCCACATCCATGGACAACTTACTGGAGAACCTGTTGTTACTCTCTTAGCAGCCCAAGGAATAGCATCGCACATATTAGTCATCCAGATTCTCTCATCCTCATCAGTAATCTTTGTAAGATAATCTGTATCATACTGATAGTGGTTATATTCTGAATTCACAAGAACTGTGAACATGTTATTCATGTTATAAGCATTATTTGCAAATATAAGCATTACTGCTGTAGCAAGGAAAGCCTTTCTTGCAAGGCCGCCATTATCAAAGCTTTCTTTACTGTTATATGCATACTGAACAAGTGTGATCATGGTCATCATACTTATAACTGCCACGAATCCCTTGCCGTGATAATTGAAATACCCTCTTGTTCCATAAGAGAATGTATATACAAACATAGTAAATCCGGCAATCCATCCATACTTTCTTGCCAGCTTATATGGGAAGTAAAGTCCTCCGGCGATTATACCTATCCATCTAAGAACAAATGTTGGTTCTATCGCAGACATATTTATGCCGAAGAATTCATTTGCAAGGCTCATAAACGGAGTCAGGAATGTACCTCCAACACTTCCGCCAACGCCATCATTGTACTTAGGATAGTAAAGTCTGTTGATAAGATAAGCATCTACATAGAAGTCGCCTAAAGAATGTGTAGCAGCTCCGTAGATAAGGAACCCTAGCCATGGAATCAAGGTGATTCCGAAAAGCTTTCCATATCTCTTTAGCATCATCTGCCACCAGTCCTTACGAGACTGCCCTCTTTCGATGCGCCACTTAATCTCTAGTAGAAGTACTCCCAATCCAACAAAGAACAGTGGGAATATTGCTATGAATGTGGTACCAAAGGTGAACATTACCGCTACAGCCATAAGGATGCAGCCCTTTGTATCAATATCTTTTTCTTTAAGGAAACGAATGAACTCCAGAACAAATATTTCTGCACCGATTGCTACTATATTTTCCGAAAGAATCTGTGTAGAAAAATCCTGAAGCTGCATATATGTATAGAATAGAAATGGATGAAGCACAAGCGCCCATTTATTCACATACTTATTATATCTAATAACAAACATAGTCCAGAAGAAAGCAAACAGAATGTAATAATATATTCTCTGAAGCCAAACTTCATGTGCACCCAGCCAATAGAAGATGGTACTGTAAATATATGTAAATGGCATATGCTGAGAAGCTATATCTCTATATAGCACCTTACCCTTTACCATCTCAAATGCAACAGTATAAATATCCAGCTCGTCTGGATCGAACCAAACTTCATAAACATATTTCAGCTGATAGAGTACATAGATAATAAATAAAGCTATAACGCCAAGTATCATCTTCCCTTTATTTGACTTTGCCCAAGCTATGAAACCGCTTGAACTACCAGATGTGGCTGTTCTTGAAGATTCTTTTGAGGATGATGCTGTTGATGCTGTACTTTTTTCTTTCTCTTCTGCTTTAGAAACTGTACTTTCCAGCTCTCCATCATCTTTAGCCGCTGAAATCTTCGCTAGTTTTGAAGCCACAGTTGAAGCTGCTTTTTTCGCATTTTCTTCTACTATTTTTTCTTCTGCTGCCACATTCTTTTTTAAGTCCTTCTGTTCTGTGCTCATAATCCTTCCTTTTCTCCCATACTTATTAATTCAACTACTATTTTTCTTTATAGGATTCTTCGGACTTATCAGTCCTTAGAATGACACCTAAACCATATAATTGATGTTTTGCTCTAATACTCTTATTACTTTCCACTCCATTTCGCATAGGCCGCTATTACTGCCAATGCCTGCTCATATTCCTCTGGAGTAGCACCAATCCAGGCCTCAAATTCATCTCTAGTCTTATTGACTCCTTCAAGATATTCGTAATAGTACACTCTTACCTCTTCTATTTCTTCTTCAGAAACCATACTAGTCAGATTTTCTGTACCATTTCGATATATATATCCACGAACCCACTGTTTTGCTTTCAATCTGTCAAAATACTCATTTGCCTCATCGCGGGCATACGCTTCTATAGCTTCAATATCTTCCTGCTCAATACTGTATTCAAGACTACAAACAATTTCCTGTGGACTAATCTTTGCAATTACAGATTTTCCTGCATATTCTTCCAGTTCTGGATATCCTTCTGGAACCTTGAACTCCACATCTGCTACTTCGCCACATTCCATTGACTGAAGAGCTTTATCTACTTCATCTACTAAAGTCCCTGTACCAACACTTACTACCATGTCTTCATCTTCATGCTCTAATTTAATCTTCTTACCATCTGAATCAAACATTTGAACAGAGAGAATGATACTATCCATCGCCTGAATTTTTGTTCTGTCAACCTCATTCATTTCAGCAACAACCAGATATTCAGACTTTTTTAACATGGCAAGCCTCTCGGCAGCTTCGCTTATCTCAGTCTTGGTAACATTTTTTTGTCTTTGAGCATCCGGGTTACTCTCATTCTGACTAGCCCTAAGCTCATCAATTACCATATCCATGCTAAGTCCACCTGAATACAAATCCTTTTTTAGCATAGGATAATAACTTATAGCTCCACGATAAGCTTCCGACTGTTCCTCGCTGCCTAAATAATAGTATTCGCTTAGAACATTTTTATAGTACTCTTCGTTCACTCCCAATTCCTTATAGTAAGGAATAAAACAAACATAAGACTGATCCTTCATATATTCTGTAGTCACATTTCTTGTGTAAGGAACATAGACATAAGGGAACCATGTATTATCAGAGAAAATTCTGCAGATATACAGTTCTTCCCAATCCGACATATTGTAATCATAATAACCGCGCTTCCTCTTTTCCGGGAACCATCCAATTCGGAAATATCCGCCATTTCCTTCAAACTGGACTCCTGACTTCATTCCACTTTCCTCATCCGGGAAGTAGATTGCTTTGTCAGTATTGTAATCAATATCATCAAGGAATTTATCAAATGATTTGTCTATCCAAGCATATTGATAATTTGTAACTAGACCATCACCAAAGTATTCAGTAAATTCACTTTCAAAATTCATTGTTCTTCCATTTCCAATGGAAACCTGTTCAAACAGCCACTTTGTCATTGGATCTATGGTTATAAAACTCTCGACACCTAGAAGAATTGCTAGAATTCCACCAAGAATCGCATAGGACCATTTACTATTTAGATCCGTTCCAAGAATTATGGCACAAATAAAGGCTAAAGCAATCGCAAAGAAAATGTTATATCTTTCAATTGCAGCTATATGATATACAAGACCAAAAACCAGGAAGAAGAACATCGAGCCCATCAGTCCACAAAATGTCATCCAGCCTTTATGTCTAAGATTCTTCCATAGTCTTTCAACCACTATATTTTTAAATGCATGAAGAAAATATAGAGATATGAGCCATGCATAATTCGAACCAAAAAACTGCTTCAACTTGAAATAAACATAAGGTTTTTCAAGGGTTAATCCTGTAGGCGCAATACCATCTGGTGCAATAGTTGTAGAATTAAGCTTATCAGCCCAACTAGAGCCCATTACACCCATAGCAGCAACAAATACAGCTCCTGTAGTAAGTGCAACCCAGAAATCTTTAGAACATACTACAATTTTAAGTCTTTCAATAAATGTTACTCTCAGTTTTGATTTTTTAGAATCATTCTCTGATTCTCCATAATCATCTTCTGATTCTTCGCTATAATCTTCGTTATAATCTTCACTATAATCATCGCTATAATCTTCTTTTAAATCCGTAGCAGATTCTTTACTACTCTTTGCTTTAGAAATATTATTTAAAATTGCTTTTCTCTGTCCAACAAGCTTTCCAGCTATTATGAATCTGTAAAGAATCTTCACTCCATAGTAGCCAAATACAATAAGCGCCGAATTTTCCTTCGTAAAGCACATCATAAGGATCATGAAAGCTTCTAATATATGAAGTTTCTTCGCCTCAAAATAAAGCGCAAATATAAAGAACAAAACCACATAATAGTCTGGTGTACAATACGCTGAAAGTCCCAGGAATATTGGTACATTTCCAACCATCAATGCGCCTACTGCAGACTTTGACCGTCTAAATCCAAAATCAGTTCTAAAAATCTGATATAACGCAAGTATCGCCAGGATTGAAAATACGATCTGCCATATGGTAACAGCCTCAACGCTTCTCGCATTTATAAATAGCGGTATTGCGATGAAACTTGTAAATCCGTAATTCAGATGATAAGCAACTGAGAAATTATACAGAAAGTCCGACAGGGTAAATGTATAATCCTGCACTGAAGTTCCTATGGTGTAGAAGTATTCTCCTGCATCCCATCTTTGAAATGTTCCAATCATCGGGAGCCTTAAAGCAACACTTATTACTAAAAGTAAAATAATCGGAACCTTTCTTCTAATAGCCTTTCTTCTCCTCTTTTTCTTCTCATCAGGTGTCTCATGAGCTTTTACAACTTCACGAAACTTTTCTTCAGAGTTTTCAGCTATCAGCTTACTTGTGGTATGAGCTAAATTCGCCGTTAGTTTTCCGCTTTGTAAATTTTCACTGTCCTCTATGATTTTCGCTCTCTTTTCTGCCAACTTTGCCATTATAAATGTAACAAAAGTAGCTACAAGTAAGATTGCAAACACCAAAAAAGTAGCTATTGGGAATTTCATTTCAGCCATACTATCAGGCTTATACATATTGCCATTTCCCAGAAAAGCCACAGCATGAAATACTGCAGGATAAGCAGAAATAAGCATCAACTGCAGGATTACTTTATGAAGTTTTTTCATACGATATTTATTCATATTTTATTTCTTCATATTTTATTTCTTCATATTTATGAATTTTTTTAGCAATGATTTTTTAAAGTTTTTTCTCATCAACTTTTTTATCATCAAAATTAATTCGTTCCTCTTCAACAACCAGAGGTCTGTTCATAATTCGCTTATTCATACTCATAATATATTCGCCCATGAAGCCGATAGAGAATATCTGCACCGCTCCAAGGAATGAGATCAAAATGATGATCGGAGCCATACCAGCTTCAAAACCGTACCAGTTGGTAAGCTTGAGCACCAAGTAAACTAAACTGATTATAATACTTATAATACCTATAATTGCTCCAATAAACGTACAGAGTCTCAGTCCTATCTTCGTATATGAAGTAATGGACAGCATGGCTGCATCATAAAGGGTGTAGAAATTATTATGTGTCTTTCCAGCCCTTCTCTTTGGCTGCTCATACTCAATTTCTTTTCTCTCAAATCCCAGCTCAGCCACGATTCCACGAAGGAATGGTGTCGGATCCTTCAGCTTACGAAGAACCTCGATGAACTCTCTGTCATAAAGGCCCGAACCGGTAAAATGCTGAATCTGCTCCACATCAGAGAACTTCTTTACAAAGCTATAGTACACGGATCTAAGAGCGTACATAAGCTTATTCTCTTTACTGGCAGTCTTAATTCCAATAACAATCTTGTAGCCCTCTTCCCAAGCCTCAAGGTACTTAGGAATCATTTCAATAGGATCCTGGAAGTCACATACCATGGAAATTACGCAATCTCCAGAAGTCTGAAGCATTCCATAATATGGTGAGTTGAACTGACCAAAATTCTTCGCATTGAATATTGCCTTCACATGCTTATTTCTTGCACAGATTTCTCTAAGAAGAGGACGTGTGTTATCTGATGAATCATTATCGATAAACAGGAGCTCGTAATCATACTGCGGGAGGTTCTTCTCAAACATCTCACGGATTGCGTTGCTCATAGGAACAACATTTTCCTCTTCATTGTAGCAAGGTATCAATATACTTACTTTTTTCATATTATTCATCTCCATTAGAAGATTATATTTTAGATCCTTTGCCTAAGCTCAGGATGACAGATTATCTGAAAACTTTTTGTCTCATTTTATGAGTTTTTTGCCCACTCAATAGTCTTTTTAATTCCGTCTTCAAAGCTGGTTTCTGGCTTATAGCCTGTATCATTTACCAGATCTGTAATATCAGCTACCAGATGCATAACCTGATCCTGATTATATTCCCTCTCGCCAATTCCAACTTCAAGGTTTGGATCTATCGCATCCCTGATTGCATAAATATATTCCTTCAGAAGTCTATGCTCTCCAGAACCAATGGTATAAGCTTTCATGTTTTCGCCCTTCTCGACTATAGCCACAAACGCTTTCGCACAGTCCTCTGCATAAATGTAATCCCAGACCTGCTCGCCAGGTGAGAATTTCATTCTCTCTCCTCTAAGCATCGCTTTGACAGCAGCCATGACCATAGCATAATCATTATCTCCTGGACCATAGCAGCTGAGTATTCTGCCCCAGTTCTGCTTCATGCCCAGATTCTGACATTCCAGAGCTGATAACCTGCATGCAGCAAGTTTAGCGATTCCATATCCTGTAACCGGATCCTTAGGAAGTGCATCAGATAGTTTTCCACTAACATGACCAAATTCAGCCTGGGAACCAGCTCCTATAAACGCCTTACATCCAGCTTCATAAGCCAAATGAACCGCATCTAGACAGGCTTTTATATTAGCTTCCTGCTTTGGAGCATCGTTTCGACCAGTTCCAAATGTATAGCCCCATCCAAAATGAAAGAAGGTATCATGCTCCCAGCCCAGCTTATCTCTAAGACTTGGTAATTCCCACAGATTACATTCAACTACCTGTAGTTTTCCCACCTCTGCATTATTGTTTGAATTTTCAAAGTTAGCTATACTAGCCTTCTCTTCAGCCCATTTAAGATTATCTATCTTTTCAGACATAGGTCTGACAATAGCTGTTACATTTACGCCGCGCTCCATCAAAACCTTAGCAACATGTGCTCCAATCATTCCGGTAGCGCCGGTTATTATTACATTTTCCATGGTTTCTTTCTCTCTAATTTTTTTGTAAAGGTCCTTTGGATACAGTCCTCAGGATGAAACTAAACTCATTAACGCTAAGACTTAGCGAAAATTACATTTTAAATCCTTATTTTACAGCTTCATGAATAACCTTGCTCATGTATGCAAGCTTCTCTTCTGTCATTCCAGGATATACGCCAATCCAGAAAGAATTATTCATGATGAAGTTTGTCTCATCAAGTGAACCAGATACTCTATATGCATCTGTATCACGAATCTGGTCAAAGCATGGATGAAGTATAAGATTTCCACTGAAGAGAAGTCTTGTCTGAACATTATGCTCTTCAATAAATCTTGTTACAGCATTTCTCTTAAGCCCTGACTCTGGACGAACGCTGATGAGGAAACCAAACCATGAAGGCTCTGAATTCTCTGTAGGTTCTGGAAGAATAAGCTTATCTTCCAGATCAGCAAGAGCTTCACGAAGATATTTCCAGTTAGCTTTTCTCTTTTCAATAAATGTTGGGAATTTCTTTAACTGCTCAACTCCAACTGCAGCCTGAAGGTCAGTAACCTTAAGGTTGTAGCCGAGATGGCTATAAACATATTTATGATCGTAGCCCTCAGGAAGCTGACCAAACTGTCCGTCAAATCTGTGTCCACAGAAGTTGTCATGTCCTGAAGGACAGATACAGTCACGGCCCCAGTCACGAAGGCTCTTTGCTATACGATTAAGAAGTGGATTGTCTGTATAAACGCAGCCGCCCTCACCCATTGTCATATGATGTGGTGGATAGAAACTGCTTGTTCCGATGTCGCCCCAAGTTCCACTGAACTTAGTAACACCATCAATTGTATACTTTGTTCCAAGCGCATCACAGTTATCTTCAACCAGCCAGAGATTATTCTTATCACAGAACTCCTTAACTGCTTTTAAGTCAAATGGATTTCCAAGAGTATGAGCTATCATAACTGCCTTTGTCTTGTCGCTAAGAGCCGCCTCCAGAAGCGAAGGATCAATGTTATACTCAGGAAGCTTAACATCAACAAACACAGGAACAGCACCATACTGAATGATTGGAGCAACTGTTGTAGGGAATCCCGCAGCAACTGTAATCACCTCATCTCCACGCTTAACCTGTCTATCACCAAGAAGTGGTGAAGTAAGTGTCATAAAAGCTATAAGGTTAGCTGAAGAACCACTATTTACTAGGTTTGCAAACTTAACGCCAATCCATTCTGCAAAGTTCTTCTCAAACTCATCAGAAAATCTACCAGTTGTAAGCCAAAAATCAAGAGTTGCATCTGTAAGAGATAACATTTCCTTCTCATCATATACACGGCTTGCATATGGTACTCTGTCACCCTCTTCAAATGGCTTATCCTGCTCAGGTTTCTTAAACTCTTTATAGTACTCAGCAACTAAGCTCTTAATCTCTTCCCTTGCTTCTGATTCACTATTCCACTTGCTCATCTTTATTTCTCCTAATTTTTTCTTTTTTTCGATTTCTTGTTTTTTCTAATTTTCTTATTATTTTACTGATTATCTTATTATATTTTTTGCATTTTGTTAGACATATAATTTACTTGAATTTTCTGATTTCTCTAATTATTTCATAATCCTAAAAGACTTCGCTCTAAGAAATTATAACCTAGCTAAAGAATTCATCGATTTCCAGATCCATCTCCTCAGCTACCTTATCAGGCTCAGCCATTCTTCTCTTGGAGAACTGGACAACCATTTCGATTGCCTTATCTATATTCCATACTGGTTTCCAACCAAATACCTGTTTGATAAGCGAACAGTCCAACTTGAGGAAGTTTGCCTCATGAGGACCTCCGTCATGCTTATTCACCCATGAGATACCTTCACCCCAGGATGCACAGAACTTATCAACTATATCACCAGTTGTTACACAATCGCTGTCATCCGGACCTACATTGTAAAATCCAGCCTTTGCCTTATCCTCATACTGCGCCTTCGCAATAGTAAGATAAATATTCAGTGGCTCAAGTACATGCTGATATGGACGAGTTGAGTAAGGATTTCTCACTATTATCTGCTCATTTTTTTCAGCAGCTCTCACGCAGTCAGGAATAATTCTGTCTGGAGCATAATCACCGCCACCAATAACATTTCCCGCACGAGCTGTAGAAACAGCCACATCCATATCATTGTAAAATGAATTAATATAGCTATGGGTTACCAACTCAGAGCATGACTTAGAGTTTGAATATGGATCATATCCATCTAACGGCTCATCTTCGCGATATCCCCAGCACCACTCGTTATTCTTATAAACCTTATCAGTTGTTACATTCAGGAAAGACTTAACACTTGGAGTTTGGCGAACAGCTTCACAAATATTCACTGTACCCATCACATTTGTCTCGTAGGTTCCCACCGGATCCTTATAAGATTCTCTTACGATAGGCTGCGCAGCCAGATGAAATACAATCTCTGGCTGTACTTCTTCAAACAGCTTCATAAGTTTTTCACGGTCTCTAATGTCTCCAACTACATTATTTATCTCTGCAGCTATACCAGCCTCATCAAATACACTTGGATTTGTAGGTGGTTCCAGAGAATAGCCCGTAACCTCAGCTCCAGCACCGATCAAAATCTTGCACATCCAACTTCCCTTAAAGCCTGTATGTCCAGTGATCAGAACCTTCTTTCCCTTGTAAAATTCAAGATCTTTTTTGTTCATGTTATTTACCTTTTTTAAGATTTGTGAAATTTTTGAGTTTTTTAAGTTATTTTTTAATATATTTATTTGTGTTTTTGATTATCAATTTTTGAGTCTATTTTTTGAAAATTATTTTTTGATTATTTTTCTTGATTCCACTTCATCCATGGAGCAGTACCAGATTCAATAAGCTCGTTCAACTTATCCATCTCTCTTTTTGTATCCATACACTGCCAATATCCATCATACTCATATGCCATAAGCTTGCCATCTTTAGCAAGATTTCTAAGTGGAGCCTGTTCAAATACTGTGCTATCATCTTCAAGATAATCGAATACTTCAGGTTCAAGAACCATGTAACCACCATTGATTCTTTCTCCATCGCTGTCTTCCTTCTCACGGAAACTTGTAATAACCCCAGCGTCATTTATATCGAGAATTCCAAATCTCTGTCCAAGACGAATAGCTGTAATTGTTGCCGGCTTTCCATGAGACTTATGGAACTTCAGTAATTCATTCATATCAATATCACAAACGCCATCACCATAGGTAAGCATAAATGCTTCATCACCAACATAATCTTTAATTCTCTTAATGCGGCCACCTGTCATAGTGTTTAGTCCAGTATCCACAATCGTAACTTTCCATGGCTCTGCAACATTATTATGAATTGTCATCTTATTATCAGCAGTGAAGTCAAATGTAATATCTGAATTATGCAGATAATAATTTGCAAACCACTCCTTAATAACATGCTGCTTATATCCTGCACAGATAATAAACTCGTTAAATCCATAGTAGGAATATTCCTTCATAATATGCCAAAGTATTGGCTTTCCACCAATCTCGATCATTGGCTTTGGCTTAAGATGACTCTCTTCACTAATTCTTGTTCCATAACCTCCAGCAAGTAAAACAACCTTCATATGCATCCTCCTGTTAATCGCTTCTTTAAAACTTTATACTCTTAATAATCACCTTCAAATGCTGTTCTGGCCGGTCCCGTCATAAATACAAGATTTTCTTCCATATCCCAACGGATTTTAAGATCACCGCCCAAAAGAGAAACTGTTACAGTTTCATCAGTTTTTCCATTTAAGATGCAGGCTACAACTGTAGCACAAGCGCCTGTACCACATGCCATGGTTTCTCCAGAACCACGCTCCCACACTCTCATCTTTACATGAGTTCTATCGACGATCTTCACAAACTCAGTATTCACGCCCTCTGGAAAATATCTAGCATGTTCAAATAGCTGACCAACTCCCTTTACATCAAAGTTATCAACATCGTCAACAAATACTACACAATGTGGATTTCCCATCGATAAACATGTTCCATAGTAGAACTCCGTATTAGAAGCACTAACGCTTTCATCATCAGATCTGGCAATTGAAGACCTGGTAAATGAAAGCCCCATATTATAAACAACTTTTTGATCAACATCTAATCCCGGATTCTTCACCGGATTAATATCCACAAGAGCAGATAGTTTTGCTGGTGAGTAACCTTCAGACAATTCCACAGGAATTTGATCTGGTGTAAATTCTGGAGATCCCATATTTACTGTAACATCTGAGACCACATACCCCTTATTACTTACCTGGGCATACCCATCAACTTCATCCACAGGCTTAACTGTAAGATTAAGTGTTTTAATTCCTGCGAGTGTTTCAATTGTTATAATCTTCTTATCTGTCAATCCGTGATCATAAACAAATTTTCCGACACAACGGATTCCATTTCCACACATCTTTCCTCTAGAGCCGTCCAGATTATACATATCCATCATAAAATCCGCCTTATCACTGGCGCAAATTAGAATAAGTCCATCTGAACCTATTCCAAAATGACGGTCACTAACAAGGACAGCCAGTGCTGACGGATCTTCAATCTTTTCTTCAATTGCATTTACATATACATAATCATTTCCGATGCCCTGCATCTTCGTGAATTTCATATCGTCCTACTTTCTGTCTCAATTCCAATTTTTTACTCATGTTGAGACGCAAAAATACAACCTATATAATATCACAAATCCGTATATTAGAAAACCCTATATTATTAAGATTTTTATTGAAAAATAGCCAAAAAGCTTTGATAAGTAGGGCACTTTTTACAAATAAAATCATATGGAAAATCTATTTACCTACCCACATATAACAGCAAAAAAAATAGGGAACAAACCTTACCGGTTTATTCCCTACAAAATACTTAATCAGTTATATAAAATTTTTGAATAAAAATCAGTTGATTATACTAGATTCTTATTCGACTTTTATTTGATTATTACTCGATTACATATGGAAGAAGTGCTACCTGTCTAGCTCTCTTAATAGCTACAGTAAGCTCTCTCTGATGCTTTGCACATGTTCCTGTAATACGACGTGGAAGAATCTTTCCTCTCTCAGAAATATACTTTCTAAGAAGATTTGCATCCTTGTAACTAATCTTCTGACTATCATCTGAGCAGAATACACAGACCTTTCTTCTTCTATGCATAGGTCTTCTTCTCATAGGTGCTGCTCCACCCTCTTTATTACCATATGGCATATTATTATCCTCCATTTGATTCCCTAGGGGCCTCGATTACCCTGATTCTACTTAAATGGGAGATCATCATTAGCCGCTGGAATATTCATAAAGTCTTCTGCACTAGCATCACTTGATGAAGGTGCAGACTGAGGAACATATCCACCATCTCCCTGTGATCCGGAGTTGGCATTTTTGCTCTCACAGAATTCATGATCTTCGATAACAACCTCTGTTGTGTAAACCTTCTGACCATCCTTATTTGTATATGAACCTGTCTGAATACGTCCAGTAACCGCAATCTTAGTACCCTGCTTAAGGTACTTCTCAGCGAATTCTCCCGTTTTTCCAAATGCTACACAAGAGATAAAATCAGCATCCTGCTGACTATCTCCTCCGCTATTCTTTCTTGAAAATCTTCTATCAACAGCCAGAGTATATCTTGCGATACACATGTTATCCCCGTTTGCTGAATTTGTATACCTTACATCAGGATTTCTAGTAAGGCGCCCCATCAATATAACTTTGTTCATAAAATACACCTCTCAATTCTTAAACTAGTCTTCCTGCTTAACAATTAAGAATCTGATGACATTTTCATAGATACGAAGATGTGACTCAATATATGCTGGAGCTTCATCTGGTCCTTCGAAATGTACGAAGTAGTAATATCCCTCGAGCATATCCTGAATCTCGTATGCTAATCTCTGCTTGCCCTGCTCTTCAATATCAGTAATTGTACTTCCTGATCTCTCAACACGATGCTTTAATCTTTCAAGTGTTGCAGTTCTAGCCTCGTCATCGATCTTTGAGCTAAGCACTAAAGCTATCTCATACTTATTCATTTTTGCACCTCCTTATGGACTTTTCTGGTTTCTGTTATTCGTGAATTACTGGTAAATATTTATTATAAATACTTATTATAATTACTATCACGATACTCAATCTAAGTGCGTAACAGAAACAAGGATTTTTCATCACAGTTTCATTAATATAACATAAAGGCACGCTTGATGCAAGTAGAAAATAGCTATTTTTCTTGGTTTTCGCTAGTTTTTTTTATTTTTTTTCGTTGTTTCATTAATGATATATCATTTATTGTTTGTAAATATGCCGTATACATTTTTATAAATCAATGCTTTGATGAAAAAAATAAAAAAAGAGTCAAATGACTCTTCAGAAAATAAAAAGTGCCCAGAGCCGGAATCGAACCAGCGACACGAGGATTTTCAGTCCTCTGCTCTACCAACTGAGCTATCTGGGCGAAAGATTTGAAAAGCATTTATCGCAGTTGAGTTTTAAGAATCTCGTACAAGCTTGCTTGTAAAGAGGTTCTTACAAACGAAACTGAGTGGATTCGCTTTAGCGAATCTACGGACATCGGCGTAGTGAAACGCAGCCGATGGGCGATAAATCGTTTGTTACAATTATTAAAGTACCAGTAGCGGGGATAGGATTTGAACCTATGACCTTCGGGTTATGAGCCCGACGAGCTTCCAGACTGCTCCACCCCGCGATGTTATATAAAAGGAAAATGGGGCCTACAGGGCTCGAACCTGTGACCCTCTGCTTGTAAGGCAGATGC
>CAMNGU010000010.1 GCA_946538525.1 uncultured Lachnospiraceae bacterium | reverse complement strand
TGACGATGATACTTTGAACCATGTCCTGAAGGACCTGACTTAAGACCATGTCTCTTGATACCACCAGCGTATCCTTTACCCTTTGACTTAGCAGTAACATCAACCTTATCTCCTTCAGCGAAGATGTCAGCCTTGATTACTGTCTCGCCTGGTACGAAAGCTGTAACATCGTCGAACTTGAATTCCTTAACGAATCTCTTTGCATCAACTCCAGCCTTCTTAGCATGTCCAACTTCTGCCTTTGTAGCTCCGTGTGCGTTACGAACTACCTTTTTACCAGAACCGTCCTTTGTTACGATCTTTTCTTTGATTTCTCCGAAGCCAACCTGAACTGCTTCGTAGCCATCGTTCTCAACTGTCTTAACCTGAAGTACATCACAAGGTCCAGCAGCAAGAACCGTTACTGGAACGAGTTGTCCCTGATCATTCCAGATCTGAGTCATTCCAACTTTTTCTGCAAGTATTGCTTTCTTCATTTCTTATTCCTCCTAATTTGATTTACAGCGGATTTCATACTATCAAAGCTTTAGCATCGTTCTTTATAGTAGAAATCATTCTAAATAATTTACAGCGGACCATACTTATTCCCGACATCTTGCAGTTATCAGGGATGGTCTTACTAAATTTACTGCATTTCTTTATATATAGAAGTTTTTTGTTTCTTACTTTTGTTTCTTGCTTTTTTGCTTTTGTTTCTTCCATATAAGCGCAGGATTTTTTAATGCAGTCAACTAGGTACTGTTATTATTTTGTTTTGTTTTTTGAACAGTTTTAGCTGATCTTTGTCTGTATTTCCATGAATACTCCAGCTGAGATGTCTAAGTCGCTAAGAGTCTTCATTGTTCCCTTACCAGGTGTGATGATGTCGATAATTCTCTTGTGAGTTCTCTGCTCGAACTGCTCTCTACTGTCCTTATATTTATGAACAGCTCTAAGAATTGTAATCTTCTCAACCTTTGTTGGCATTGGGATAGGTCCCTTAACTGCTTCAACTCCTGTGCTCTTTACAGCTTCAACGATCTGTCTTGCTGTATCATCAAGGAGTTCATGGTCATAAGCCTTTAAAACTATTCTCGCTACATTTTTCTTCATAAAAAAAGTCGCCTCCTTATTTTTAGCATTTCTTAATGCTGAGCAAGTGGTGACTGTACAACTATCCCGGGTGTATCGCGATTTATTTCTAAAAAAAATCGGATTTACATCCGTCATCTCTAACCCTTGTTAGATGGTATTGGTACAGTGACTTGTCGCCAGATTCTAGATCTTGACATTCGCTCCACGAAGTTACCTGTTCCTGCAACAGCAATCTCCGATTCCCCGCTATCAATGTCACAGCAAGAGATATACTACCATACCTTACAAGGTAATGCAAGTGTTTTCTTTGCATTTTTTATATTAAATTTCTTGTATTTCTGTATATTTGATATGCTCTTCTGTTCTCGTATAAAATCTCGTATAAAATCACATATCAAAGCACTATTTCGGATGAATAAATCCCCCACCAGGAATAATCTGAGTGATTCCTGGTGGGGAAATGATCAAACTATATAATATTTTAAATTATTTATAATTTTTTACTATATTTTTTACTATTATATTTTTTACTATATTTTTTACGATTATATTTTTTATAAATTCACTTTTATAATTTTATTTTTTCTCTGTCAGATCACTGACCACCTTATTTCTACCTGTTTCCTTAGCTGTGTAAAGGTGTTCATCAGCTTTACTTATATTTTCTTCTATAGAAATATTCTTATCAAAGGCTCTACATCCAAAGCTTACAGTTACCTTTATCTCATTTCCATCTGCTTCAATGGTGGACTTCATAACCTTTTCTCTGATCTTCTCAGCCTTTGCCACACAGCTCTCAAGGTCGGTGTCAGGCATCATCATGATGAATTCCTCACCACCCCAGCGGTATACAGCTTCGCCTTCTTCGCAAGAGCTTTCAAGCATTGATGCAGCAAATGCCAATACATCATCTCCAGCATTATGTCCGTAAGTATCATTTACTCTCTTGAACTTATCGATATCGCAGATGAACATACTAAGATTTCTACCTTCATCCAGAATCTTGCTGTATTTACGAGAGAAATCATTGTAGAATCCCATACGGTTCTTCAGTTTCGTAAGCTTATCGTGATGAGACTCCTCGAAGAATGTTTCTGACTCCATAGCAAGCCCGCATATCAGGGCAGCCATAGAAAGCTTTCTCACATCTTCCTTCTCATCAAAGCCGCCATCACCATTTTTATTGATAATCTGAAATGCTCCGATAAATTCTCCATTTATATTCGCTACAGGCATAACCAGAACTGAGTTTGTTGTATAACCGGTCATCCAGTCTACATCCTTATTAAAATCAGGATCATTATATGGATCATTTGTAACAACTATCTGTCCTAGCTTAAGAGCTCTTCCAACCAGTCCCGTGTTGTCAGGAATCACTATCTTGTCAACGCCTGTTGCAGAAGTGGTCCAAAGCTCATGCTTATGTCTGTCCCATTTCCAGAAGCTGGCTCTGTCGGCATCCGCCATAGTTCTGCCCAGCTCCGTCATGTGTTCGAAGATCGCACCATGATCCTTCTCTTTGTCAGTACACATTTCATTATAAAGCTTTGCACTGATATCATATATCTGTTTAAGAGTGTTTTCTTCTATATTAATATTAAGATTCATATATCCCCCTTTGATAAACCGGATATTACTGTCTGCTACATCAGTATATCACAATATGGTGCAAGTTCAAAACACGAATCCTGTATTTTTTTCGATATTTCTTCGACATTATCTAAATGCATTAGATAGACCTTTATGTTCTTCTCTTTGAAATGAGTTTCCAACTCCATAAGCCTATCCACAAACATATGTACACCTGTATCATAAGCTGAACACTCTGTATAGAGAATGGCATTTATATCTTTACTATCCAAATATTTACTATCCAAATATTTACTATCCAAATAAGCAAGATAAGGCTCCAAAGTATTGGTATCTCCAGTATAGATTACATTTTTTCCTTCTATATATAATGCATATCCAAAGCACTTACCTTCAAGGCTAGGAACATGGGTTGTTGGAATTGCCGCCTTAAGCCAGAAGTTCTGATCAGCAGAATTGCCGGAAATATACTCCTGAGCCGTCACCAGGTCATAAGTATTAACATCACACCCATCAAGGTTATCAAACATATATTTTAGGTCCCTCTCAACCTCCTGAGAGGGAGCAACAACTGTAACATGAAGCTTCCATATAAAAGTCGCATAATGGATAGTGAGCGCCAGTCCACCTATATGATCACTATGAGTGTGGGTGATTATAATCACCAGCTCCTCCAACCCGGCTGTACCAAACTTATCAGAAGAATCTACATTTGTCCCTTCCGTATAGATTCCAGCATCACAGTTTCCACATACGCAGGAATTATATACCGCTCCCAGGCCAGCATTTTTAAGTTTATTAAATGTAACAAGCGGACAATCCAGAAGTATCAGTTTCTTCCCCAGTCCGAAGCAGGCACCATTATGTTCATCAGAGAATCCAGCGCCTCTCCCCAGAAATTTAATCATTATCTATGAACCTCCGTAACTTCATATACGAATACGCCTTTACTCTTACCCTTGAGAGGAATTTCTCCAATCTCCTTAACCTCAACCCTATCCTTAACTCTTTCATACAGAACATCACTTATAAGCACCTGCCCCTTCTTGGCATTTGCTTCAAGTCTTGCAGCTGTATTTACTGTATCTCCAATAGCCGTAAAGTCCATTCTGAATTCACAGCCAATATTACCAACTACCGCAGGTCCCACATTAACGCCTACTCCAAATCCAACGCTTCTGCCATACTTCTCCAGCAGAACCTTCTCAAGCTCGCGGCCACCATTTACAATATCCATCGCGGCACAAACCGCCTTGAATTCGTAATCCTCTAAATCAAACGGTGAATTGAATACCGCCATGGTAGCATCACCCACGAATTTATCCAGAGTACCGGAATTATCAAAGATGGATTTGGTTGTAAGGGCAAGATACTCATTTAGAATCTCCACCACCTGTTCCGGTTCCAAAGCCTCGGACATTGTGGTAAATCCTCTAATATCTACGAAGAGCACCGCAATATCTCTATTCTCGCCACCTAGCTTAATCTGGAAATCTCCGCCTTTGGAGATTTCATCAATAATCTGAGGGGCCACATATTTACTAAAAGCTTTCAGCACTTCTTTCTTCCTTTTCTTTTCGAGAATATACTCTCTTGCCAGATGTACTACAAAAGCAACCGCAAGTACTACAGGAAGATAAATGACACTAAAAGCCTTACCGCTATTATTGATTGCTATAAGGATCAGCGCTTCACCAATTATAGTAACAACCAAAACTATAAGGGTCTGCCATGGTCTCAGTTTTCTAAAAAGCAGAGTTATAAGCATCGCTATAACTGCAGTGATGAGTCCATAAATATAAGGACTTCCTTCTACAGCGAACCTCTCCTGAATATATGACTGCAGAATGTTGGCATGAATCTCAACTCCATACATCTGCTCACTGCCGCCACTTGGCACCTCAAAATTATCCTGCATGCCCGGAGCATATGCACCCACAAATATTATGCTGTCGCCGAAAGCCCTGCTATCTATAGCTCCATTCATAACATCGCACAGGGATATATATTCATAGTCCCCTGGTTCACCGGAGAAATTTATCAGAGACCTTCCAGTCTTATCTGTTGGAATTTTATTTGGAGTTATGTTTGTTAATCTACAATACTCCTGATAGATTACATTGGAGAACATCTGATAAGTCTTGTCTCCCACCATCTCTTCTGGAATGATTCTTCTAACAACTCCATCAGAATCCAGTGACACATTACTATATCCAATCTTTACTGATTCTCCAAGAGCATCATAAGGCTCATCAGTACCGACCACAGACTCCTCAATATAAGTATTTCCATTTTCATCAGTCTGAGCAGTCTTTCCATAGATCAGCTGATCCACCACAACCACATTTCCACTTTCCTTTGCAGCCTGGGCGAACTCATCATCACCTTCATCCACATTCCCGGAAAACTGAATATCGAAGGCAATGATAAGAGGCTTACTGTCCTCAGATTCATTTAGCTTTTCGATAAGCTGAGCATACCTGCTTCGTGACCAGGTCTGCGCTGGTCCATACTGGGACATAGTCTTCTCATCAATACCAATAATCTTGATATTGCTGTCAATTCCTCTCGGAATCTGGTAGATACTATCTCTTGCAATGTAATCTAATGCGCTAAGAGCGTTGGTAATCGTTAACGCGAATACCAACACTCCTACCATCAAAGTTTCTATTATTGTAAATATTTTTTTATTCATTATATCGTCCTATTTGATATAGTCCCGCTTAATACAGTTACTATAATCAGTTCTGCTTAGTAAATGTATAACTTCCATCAGTATTAACATATACATCCCAGCCACCTGAGTAAACTGTTGAATCTCCACTTACTGTCCACTTACCATTATCCAGTTTGTAGGACTCTGATCTTACAAGCGGAAGAAGCTTATTCGCAGGAATAACCTTATCCTTAAGCCAGGTTGCTTTAAGTGTCATAGTGAGAGAACTTGTATTTCCTGCCTCGTCCTCAGCCACCATCTTAAATGTCTTTATACCATTTTCAGGATCCAGCTTTGCCGTTGCTTCTTCCTTTGATGTTCCTGCAGAACCAACCTTCTCACCATCAACTGTGAGTGAAGACATGTGATCATCTTTTACAGTAATAGACATTTCATCTGAATATACTGAACTACCGTCGGTTCCCTGAAGAAACTCTGGTGCCACCTTATCAATCTTTAGATTCTGTGCCACCTTTATAGCATCTGTCTTCGCTCCATCAGAAGCTCTTCTAAGATAAACGCTCTGCCCTGCTCCTGTATAAGCAACGCTAGAACTATATGCACCTGTTAACGAATATGCAATACTATATCCATCAACAGCCTCAAGATATACATCACTTGTATAATATTCATTTTTACCTTTTGTTCCTGAAAGGGAAAATGCTACTTTTGGAGCTTCCAGGAATGATAACTCAAATTCATCTGTACAGCTTATTCCCTTATAATTTTCTGTTTCTGGAACTGTTGCGCGAACCACATATCTTCCATCCGTTACAGGAACGCTAGTTGTGTAGCTGCTATCAGCGGTTCCGGCTTTCTTATATTCAAACACTGCATCACCAGCTCCATCCGAATCTGTTTTGAGGGCTGGCTCATAGCTCTGACCAACATAATAATCACCAAGCGATACTGTTGCTGTAGGAACAATCTTTACACCATATTCGAGAGTAAATGAAAGATTTGATTCATTTCCAGCTATATCTTCCGCTACAACTTTGTATGCAACCTTTTCACCAACTGTTGCCTTGATATTTATATCCGCATTTCCATCAGCTACATCGACAGCTTCACCATTTACAGTTACCGAAGAAAGATTAATATCCTGGACTGTAAAGCTTAGAGATTTAGCCTTCATAGCATTTCCCTCTAATAGCTCAAGCTCATAACCATCACTGTCAAGAGCTCTATCAGCTATATGAGGCTTATCCTTATCGATATAAAGAACAGGCACATCAATTGCATCAGTGATTGCACCATCTGTAGTTCTCTTAAGATATACATTACTAACGCTATCTGTATAAAGAATAGATTCAGCAAATGTACCATCTTCAGAGGTGGCTATGGTATAGCCTTCTGGTGCATTTAAATATACATCACTTGTATAATAATCATTCTTACCTTTTGTTCCTGCTATACTGTAAGATTCCTCTGGCGCTGCAAGATATGAGATAGAAAAATCTGTTGTTGCAGTGGACGCTGAATAAAGTTCTGTGGCAGGAATCTCAACCTTAACTGTATAATCACCTACTGAAGAAGGTTTTGTAGTTGTATAAGAATCATCATCAGCACCCTTTTCCTTATAGTAATATACATACTGAGATTCATCCTGATCAGAATCCGTTTCAACTTCTGGAGCAGCCAATGCGGAACCATATTTAGCATCAGCCATGGAAATAGTAGTCTCAGGCACATCTTTAACATACTCTATAGACAAAGTCATATTGTTCTTGTTACCAGCCCTATCCTCTGCAACTATTTCATAGGTTTTTACCCCTCTGGTTGTTGACATTTCTATATGAGCAATACCATCAACAATATCAATTCCCTCTCCATTAACTGTAACAGATGTTAGAGCATCCATGTAGATATCCTCTTCACTATCCCAAACATCCTGTATGTCGAACTCAAGTCTCCTTGCATGGAACTCTGCCCCATCCTTAACCTGTACATCAGGAGTATTACCTTTTTCATCAATAACAGATTCAGCTATTGCTTCTGGAGCTTTAGTATCAATATAATATGTTAGAGTATTTACATATTCCGGTTGAGATTTTGCCAGGTCACTGTTTCGGCGGAATACAACTAACACGCCATAATGATATCCATCCTCATCGATAGTAACCGAATCAGAAAATGGTTCTTCATCCCCATCTTCATCAAAAATATCATCATTCTTAATCTGAAAACCAGTATTCGCTGTAACAGTAACAGGAGTACTATAATAACGATCCGAATCATATTCTATATATGTACCTGTTGTTGTAGCACTCATATTAGGATCAATATCTTTAGTAAGATACCTTATATCATAATCCGCGTCATAATCTTCAATCCCTCTATAATCCTCTGTTTCTGCAACGGAATAATATACCCTATACATTCCAACATCAGTTGGCCTCTCGGTAGTAGCCTCCCCATAATAGTCACCGCCATAGTAACGGGCATATTTCATTGATACAGTACCATCAGAATTAGTAGTCATATAATTACTAAGATCATAATTTGTACCATATAGAACACTTATAGAATCATCAACATCTATACTTGGCTCTTCCTTTAATAACCAGGAAACAGCTTTTCCATCATAAAACTCTCCTTCTATACGCTTATTTTCCCCTATGTCATCCACAGAAAGATTAAATGTATAATTACTCGTAGTTATAATTGTGTCTGAATTCACATGTATAGCCGGTCCATAGGAATCACCATAGGAGAACCCCGACATAGTTAGACTCTTAGCAGCATGAATCGATCCGCCATTAATCGTCGTCCCCTTTTCCATAGTAATATCATCGGCATATATTTCGTAATTATTTCTGTTTGAGAATCTCGAATCTATAGTAACAGAATCGGCATATAAACTTCCCACACCACTAAACTCAGTGACCCCTTCACAGTCACACCCCGGCATAAGATGAAGTTCTCCACCATTACTAAACTCGCCAGATAAACTACTATATACTTCCATATATCCACTGTTCGAGCCTATTTTATTGTCGCCTAAAACATATGTATAACCATGATTATCAATTACAGCAGTACGGTTATCGACCACATATAGTGTGACATTTGAATTATAAACTCTTATAACTTCGCCTTCACTAATATACTCATGTACCGTTTCCATTGTCCCTGTATCTGCATCAGTAATTCTTTGATAAGTCAACTCATCCACACCTTCGGCTTCATTATATGCCAAAACACATGAGCAGTTTTCCCCCTCAACAGCACTTTGAAGATATGTAAGAGTATCAAATCTATCAAATGACAATGCACCCGATGCTACTGGCGTTGGTTCTCCTGCAGACTCAACCTCTTTTATTCCTATATTTTTTCCCACATCGCCAAATGTCACTGTTAACACCATGCATACTGCGAGAAAAGCGGATGTGATTTTTTTTATTTTATTCGAATTCATTTTTACCATACGAATCACCTTCTACCCTAGTTCAACTTACTTGGATTATTCACTCTGGATCATTTACTTTGTTTCTAATCTCGAATCATTTTCTAAATTCACTCATTACTTCCACTCAATAGTTGTATCGCGTTCAATAGGAGTATCAAAGTCGAAGTCCCATCCTCCACTAGATGCCGGACTAAGTGTAGGTACCTGTGCCTTCTTACCCTTCTCAACTGTCTGTGTTCCAAATTCTTTTCCATTATATGTAAATGTTACATAGTATGGTCCTTCAAGAATTCTCTTAATCTCAGGATTTGTAATAGATAGATCCTTTCCTTCATCATTGATATCAATCAGAAGTTCAAGTACATTATCAGGAAGAGTATCGTAATCAATGTCCTTTGGATCAGACACATAATCTGTGGTAGTTCCATCTTCGTAGATAGTTACCTCTTTACCTTTTTCAACTCCCACTTCTGTTTCTGCAACAGTTCCGTCCTTGTATACAAGCTTTGTTGCAACTTTTCCTTCAAACACACATACTCTCGTGTACTTTACTCCATCAATTTCGTAGGTCGTCACATAGAAAACAGTACCACGAACTGACATGGTTGAATTCGGTGTATTAATTTCATAACTAGAATCATCGGAAAGTTTGTTTTGGATATTGTTCGTTATAGAACCACTTAGAATTTCGATATTGGTTTTACTATTTTTGCTATTTCCAGATGCTTTAAGTAAAATCTCTGTTTTTTCATCAAAAAAGATATACTTATCTTCATCTGCCCGGATAGTAAGTTTACCGCTATCCAGCGACACCTTGTCTCCAGACTCAAGAACCATATTTGTATATGGAGATATGTCCCCTTTTCCCTCACGGGCTACATTCGCCTGGCCCTCAACCTCAAAGACCTTAAGAATTCGGTAGTCGTCCTTTTTGAAAACCAAAAGAAAAATGACCAGCGCCAAAACAATCGCCAGTATAGCGGCAGAGACAATTATAACAACCTTCTTCCTATCCATACCCTTTTACCTCGTACTTAATTTTGGCAACTAAGTCACCTTCCTATATTATCACAACATGAACGATTTGTAAAGTGAAAAGGGGACAGGTCCAAATTGCACGAAATGTGCAATTTGGACCTGTCCCCATTAACACATTATGGAGTCCATCTTGCAGTTGAGCCGCAAGGAAGGATTAGTCCTGTATCTCTAACCGGAAGGCCTATATCTTCTGAAGATACGCTTCCACCATGTGACTTGATCACTGTTTCAGCGATCATATAATTGAGTACCGCTGGTGAAAGTCCTGTAGTATACATGTTAATCAGATAAATGATAGCATCATCAGCAAGTATCTGACTTGTGAGCTTTATCAGTTCGAAGATGTTATCTTCCATCTTCCACATTTCGCCCTTTGGTCCACGACCATATGAAGGAGGATCCATGATGATTACCTGATATTTATTCCCTCTTCTTATCTCTCGTTCAACAAACTTGATGCAGTCATCGATGAGCCATCTGATAGGCGCTTCTTCCAGACCAGAGGATTTTGCATTTTCCTTCGCCCATCCAGTCATTCCCTTTGATGCATCCACATGTGTTACCTTTGCTCCAGCCATTGCTGCTGCAACAGTGGCACCTCCTGTATATGCGAAAAGGTTAAGAGCTTTGATCTCTCTATCATCAGAAGCCCTGGCGCTTTTTATAGTTTCGAAAATATAATCCCAATTTGCAGCCTGTTCTGGAAAGATACCTGTATGCTTAAAGGAAAATGGTTTAAGGTTAAATGTCATCGAATCGCTTCCAGTAACTCCTTCGCTTGGAAGCTTATACTCAATCTGCCACTCCTGTGGAAGATCAAAGAATTCCCATTCTCCACCACCACGATTACTTCTATGATAGTGTCCATTCAACTTCTTCCATTCAGCCGAAATCCTTTTTGTGCTCCAGATGACCTGTGGATCCGGGCGAAGCAGAATATACTTTCCCCATCTTTCAAGCTTTTCTCCATCGGTACAATCCAGCACCTCATAATCTTTCCATCTATCTGCTAATATCATTTATATCCTCTTTCTATTTATATATATTTATTCTATATATTTATTCGTTTATTATCAGTTACCCCAAACGCCTTTGATAACATATGACATACTGCCATCCCGCCTCTAAAGTGATTCACACAACTCTCGAGACACTCAGGAAAATAAATACTAATCCGTAAAGAAGTATCTATCTACTCCATTAGCAATTCCATCCACCATCTTTATCTGGAAATCCGGATCCGCCATAAGAGTATCCTCATTGGGATTAGTCATGAATCCCATTTCTAACAGAGTACATGGAACTTCAGCCCAGTTATTCCCTGTCATTGTATCCGTCTCCCATACTCCTCGACTCGAAAAGCCGGTAGCTGCCACATATTCATTTAGGATATCATCTGACAGAATCCTACTCTCACTATACATCTCCGGCACATACGGATTGGAGGAAGTGATGCAAATCCCCATGGCACCACTGGCTGATGAACTCTCTGAACCATCCGCGTGAATCCTGATAAATGCATCTGCATGAGCATCATTTGCAACCTGTGCTCTCTCTGCGCAGGAGATTGCTGTATCATTATCTTCCCTTGTGAGGATGACTGTATAGCCCCTGGCTTCCAACTCCGTCTTTAGCTTAGTCGCAATCTGGAAATTAAGTTCTATCTCTGTAAGTCCTGTGGTGGTTCCTCTAGTCCCCGAAGCATCCGCCGCTTTCATCTCAGAAGAACCAGGTCCAAGCGGTTCCGTATTGCCTGTCACCACATTGGAGTGACCAGGATCAAGAACTATCACTTTACCATTTGAAGCCTTCTTCGACTCTTCTTCTAAGTCTTTCGAGTTCTTAGAGTCTTTATCCGCATCTGTCTTAGAAGCCTTCGTCTTATTCTTATTCTTATTCTCATCATGATCATGATCCGCTTCCAGCTTCGTTGCCACATCCGGCGCTACCTCCGTAACCTCCTGAGTAGCTTTCTCTGTTATTTCTTCAGTTGTCGCTTCTCCCCAGTCTCCTCTTCTTTCCTTATTATCCTTTTCTTTCTGGCCACAGCCCACCAAGACAAATGATACTAAAAGCGTAAGTATTATGGAGAGAACCATCTTTCTATATTTTGTCATTTTATTCAATCTATAGTTAACTATTTCTATATATCGGTCTATAGTTTTCCTGATTTCAGTTAATTCCAGTTAAACTCATTTACTGTCTATACTTCTGAAGCAGATCCACATTATAATTCTCAGTCGAATTAAACATTCTCTTCGCATCTTCTTGATTAGTAGTTTTAGGATCATACCAATCATACTGACAGAAGTAGTTATATATACCCTGATCTTTGAACTTATATCCATTCCTTGCATATATTTCATTTATTGCAGTCTGGATTTCATCCTGAGTCATATTCTTAACTTCGCTTTCAGTAAGCATTCTGGTACTGCTGTCTGGAATAACCATTCCGTCACTGTTATGATTACTATTTGAAGCAGTATCATCCGAATCTTTATCTGCGTCTTTGTCAGAATCTTTATCAGAAGAAGCATCTTCCTTAAGTCCACTTACCACATATTCTCTTGATAAAGACAGTGGACTGGTTCCAGTAGCACTTACAAATGAATCTACCAGCGTTCCATCGTCATTTACCGAAACAAGAATGCTATCACCATTTGTAAGACCTTCTGTCTTATCAGATACAAAGTTCCAAGAAGCAACAGGAGAATCATCCGCTGCTGTAATTGTAACTTTTCCGGCTCCATTGTCACCATCAAACGAAACCGTTACATATTGGAATACATCAGTCTGTCCAACTGACTGAAGTCCACTTACTGTAAATGGAACATTTTCAAATTCTATATCTACATTCAGGTTGTCCTTTATACCCTTCTTGTCCACATCCCAAATGTAATTTACTGTATCTCCATTGGTAAGACCTGTAGATTTATCCAGCGCACCACTGACATAAACATAGAGCAGATATTCCGCTGCATCATAATACTCATCTGCATCATCCGGTCCTTTTCCAATGTACTTTATATCATCTGCATAGTCATCATAGAAACTGTCCTGGTCAAAGTATACGCTAGCCGTGCCTATTCCATCATAGCCCTCGAAGCTGACTTTTACATATTCACTCATGTCCACTTCAACTGTCTTCTTCCAGAAAACCTTGAAATATAGAAGTATCCCCAAGGCTGCAACAATGACGAATGCACATATCGACATAACTATGATCATCATCTTCTTGCTGCCACTCTGTGATTCTGAGCGCTGTTTTGGTGGACGGGACTGTGAAGCCTGACGATGCTGGTTTTGCTGTCCACCATACTGCTGACCTTGACCCGCATACTGCTGGTTCTGCTGTCCTTGACCTGCATACTGGTTCTGCTGGCCTTGCCCCGCATACTGGTTCTGCTGGCCTTGACCTGCATACTGGTTCTGCTGGCCTTGACCTGCATATTGCTGATTCTGCTGATAATTTATCTGTTTACCCTGCTGATTTCTTGAAACCGCCTGACCACAAATAGTACAGAATTTAGAATCATCTGGTATTTTTCCACCACATGTTGTACAGAACATACGCTTCTCCCCTTTCTACCGAACCTCTACCTCTCATCTATAGGCTTATAGTCTCTATGTGTACCCACATATTTATACGCAGGTCTTATAATCTTTCCATTATTTGCAAGCTCTTCAATTCTATGAGCTGACCATCCTGCAATTCTCGCTATAGCAAACATTGGAGTAAATAGTTCTACTGGAATTTTTAGAACCGAATAAACAAAGCCACTATATAAATCTACATTTGCGCAAACCGGTTTCATAACCGCTCTATTCTTTGTTATAAGTTCCTTGGCAATTCTCTCTACTCTATCATAAAGTTCAAACTCTTTAGTATAACCCTCAGCCTCTGAAAGCTTACGAGCATACTCCTTCAGAATCTCAGCTCTTGGATCGGAAATGGTATAGATTGCGTGACCCATTCCATAGATAAGTCCTCTTCCATCGAACGCTTCTTTCTTAAGCACCTTAGAAAGATAAGATTTAACCTGTGCATCACTTTCTATATCTTTTACATTTTCCTTCAGGTCAGCCATCATCTGCTGAACCTTCAGGTTAGCTCCACCGTGACGAGGTCCCTTAAGAGAACCAAGTGAACCTGCAACTGTTGAATATGTATCTGTTCCTGTTGTGGATATAACATGGGTTGTGAAACTTGAGTTATTACCACCACCATGCTCTGCATGAAGCACAAGACACACATCTAAAACCTGAGCTTCCAGACTTGTAAATGTAGGATCTGGTCTAAGAAGACGAAGTATATTTTCAGCTGTTGAAAGCTCCGCCTTTGGTCTATGGATTATAAGACTGGAATCCATAAACTTATGTCTGTAGCTCTGATAACCATATGCAGCAATAACAGGAAATCTTGCAATAAGACTAAGGGACTGTTCAAGCACATGACTAACACTAATATCATCAGGATCATCATCATAAGAATAAAGTGTAAGTACACAACGCTCTAAAACATTCATGATATTTCTACTTGGAGCCTTCATGATAACATCTCTGTTGAAGTTTTCAGGAAGAGGTCTCAGCTGTCCAAGGATAGTCATGAATTCCTCAAGTTCACTTTTAGTTGGAAGCTGGCCAAAAAGAAGCAGAAATATGGTCTCTTCAAAACCATGGCTGGTCTCTCCGAATCCCTTTACCATCTCCCTTACATCATAGCCCTGAAAGAATAGTTCGCCTGGAATTGGAACTCTCTCTCCATTTTCTTCTCTAAAACCTGATACATCAGAAATTTCTGTAAGGCCAGTAAGGACACCTTTTCCATTAGAATCACGAAGGCCTCTCTTAACATCGTACTTTGTATAGAGAGATGGATCAATATGCCCTCCACCATCACATAAATTTGAGATATGCTTCTGTATCTCACTATAATTTTCAAATAAATTATTCAAATTACTCATTTATTTCTAAATCTCCTGGTATTACTATTTCTGTATAACTGTTTCTATATTGCTTTTCTACCGGTGTTAAATATAGATATCAAAATGCATTTAAACATCTATTTCAATAATATATCTTTCAAATGCATTTACAACCCGAGTATTTCCATACATTTCTTCACGCTTAAATTCTCTGCCATAGTTCATATGTACATGCCCATGAATAAATAACTTTGGCTCATACTTTTTTAATATAGTATTGAAGCAGTCAAAGCCCATGTGCGGCATGTCCTTCCCATCATGAAAATCTTTGGCAGGAGAATGGGTAAGAAGTATATCTATTCCCTTCTTCCTCCATATCTTCGGAAGGAGCTTATAATACCTCTTCCTCATCTGCTTTTCGTTATACTGATGACTTCCATAGTTGTAACACATACTTCCACCAAGTCCCATGATACGAAGTCCCTGGTATTCATATATATCCTCATCTACACATATACAGCCATTTGGTGGTGTGTCCTTATAACAGCCATCATGATTGCCATGTACATATAACACCGGAACCTTAGCAAAGGTTGCCAGGAATTCCAGATACTGAGGCGCCAGGTCTCCCGCAGAAACAATCAGGTCTATGCCATCTAATTTAGTTTTTTCAAAAAAGTCCCACAAATATTTAGACTCTACATCTGCCAGAGCAAGAATCTTCATCTCCTCCGAAACCCCTTTTGTTTTGATTAGCTTAAATCTTTTAAAGATTTTTATAGATAAATATTTCAAGATGATTCATCAGACCTTTACTCTGAATCACCTGTATTATCTGTATTACCTAACTTATTGTCCGCATTTTTTTCAGTACTTGAATTATCCGCATTATTATCAGTACTGCCTTGCTGAACACCTTTTATCTCAACCAGTGCTCTGGCCTCTTCCTTCAGGTCATCTATCTCTGGAATCTCTCCCACCACATTATCAACCAGATAATTCATGGTGATTATCTCCTCAACCTCAAGATCTTCGCCTTCTTCACTTATAATAGTGCCAGCCTGATTTCTTATCTCTCCCATAAATGGAGAGAATTCATCTTCTATAATAAGTTTCTTAATGGTATTCACCAGTCGTCTGGTTCCTACCGGAATCTTATCTGACATAATAATATCTACAACGCCTGCAGACATTCCCCACCAGTAATTGATAGGTTTACTCTCGCTGTCCGCATCAGCACTGTTCCATCCACCCTGCATGATGATATTGATAATCCTTTCATACATGGTACCCCAGTTATAGGCAGTCATGGTCATGTTCTCCGGACCATTTTCAGAAAGTTTGTACATACCATACTTTCTAGATGCCTTTCTAGGAGTGATCATATCCTGATCGGAAACAATATCTATGCCTTCCTGATAAAATGATTTATAAAGATCCGACTTGGCCTCGGCGCCTTTAACTGATGTCCACTGAACATAAACTTTAACATTTGGATTTACCATCTTCGCTCCCAGAGCAAAGGCATTAATATTCGCTGTAATTCCATAGATAGGAAATGTTGCCATATATCCAATCTTATTGGTCTCTGTAACCGCTCCAGCTATCATTCCCGCCAAGAACTTTGCTTCATACAGTCTCGCATCATATGTTCTAATATATCTATGCAGTGTATTTATAGAACAATTAAGTATCTTAACATCAGGATACTTGATAGCGCATTTTAAACTGGCGCTGATAGCCTGAGCATTAGTGGTAAATATAACTTCCGCCTTATGATTTTCAACCAGATCTTCTATAGCCGAAATAATCTCATCTTCCGTATGAACATTGGCTATCTTTAATGTCACCAGCTTATCGCCGAATACCTCTTTGATGTAGTTTCTTCCCAGCTCATGAGCATATACCCAGTCAGAATCCGCAGTATCTGCATCATAGATAAATGCTGCTTTAAGCGGTTTTGCTGCACTATAATTTGGAGAAAGTATAGAGGACAACACCGTCTTCCTCTCTTCAGGCGGATCCAGTGAAACCTCAACTTCATAGCTTTCATTCATAACAAGGAATTCCTGCCACATGGAAGTGATGCCAATCTCAAATTCCTCGATACTCATTTCGCATACATTATCAAAACCTTTAAGTTCAACAAAGGTGAGAAATGCGTCTCCTGTGGAAATGTTACTCAGCTTCTTTCCACCCTTCTGCTTGTAGCCTTTTTCAAATCTCTTATATGCCGCCTTAAGCTCCAGAATAGTATCATCGGACCAAATACGGCCAACCTCAGTTCTGATCAAAATTCCTGTTCCATCAGCAGAATCAGATGCTGAAGCCTGCTGGGAGCTCTGAGGAGTATCATCTAACACTCCTCCATGTTTCTCAGCCATGGCAACCTGATCCATAAGACGCTTGTAACTTCCCAGTTGAGTGAACCAGATAGAGTTGATTCCTGTCTTCTTGTTGAAGTCCATGAATTCATAGTAAATCTGAATCTCTTCATCATCTGTAAGCTTAGGAACTTTTCGGGTTACAAATGCAGGAATAGAGTCAGCCTCAAAAAACTTGAGGACACTGACTCTCTTATTGCCTTCAACTACATAGTAGTAATTCATATATTCATATACCTTTATAGGATCCCTGATACCCTCATTCATGTGGGCATCACTGAGCATGGACCATTTGGAACCAAACTCAGTATTTCGTTCCATAAGAGGCATAAAGTTAGAAGCAAAGGACTGGGTTCTCGCCGCCGTACTCGTTCCAACAACTCTGGATAGAGGGATGTCCACTATCCCAAGACTAACCTCTCCGGTGATATCTTCCTTACTGATGATATCATCCAGAACCGGTAGAAATGGATAGCGGCCCTCAGACATATTTGCCTTATATGCTTTTGTACCTAGCTTCTTGGCTTTTTCGTATAATTCATATGACATAGTTTATCCTTCACTAATTAAAAATATGATGTGGGTGTCAAAAGTACCTTTTGACACCATATGACATACGGATTGCTCCATTTCTTACGAAATTCTCGCAATCCTAGAAACATTCGGAAACCGCTATTTTTCTAAGAAAAATGCTATTTCCTCATGTTTCAGCGTGTCATAAGGTCAACATGCTTTTCCTGCAAGCAGGAACGCATTTTGACTTTTGACACTTATGTCATAATATTAAAAATCAAATATCGACATCTGGTCACCGGTAGTTTTATTCTCGTACTTACGCTTCCAGTCGGTAAGCTTTTTCTTTCCACAAAGAAGATTCTTCTGCTCACACATTTCTGTAATAGTCTTCAGATTTTCCTTATAATTCCTTGGAAGCAGCTCACCGGTCTCTTCATATTCTGCGCTGAAGGCTTCGTAGCTCTCTGGAAATCTATTCTTGAATTCTGTGTAGAAGAACTCTCTAACCGACTTCTTTATAGCAAGACGGTATTCCATGAAATCAATTCCAAGTATATCATACTCAGATAGGCGCTGCACTATGTCCAGCGTCTCTTCATCATTTACAAATGGAATTATAGGATATACTTTTGCGATTATATCGATACCATTTTCCCGGAACAAATCCAGTAATCTAAATCTTTCCTCAACAGAGATAACCTCTTCACCTTCCAGCTTCTTCAGCATGCCATTATCAAAGGTTGGAAATGTAAGCTCCACGGCGCATTTTGTCTTTCTGGCTATCCCCTTCAGAACATCCATATCTCGTTCTATAAGAGACTGCTTTGTGGATATTACCACACCATAATCATTATTTTCAATAACCTGAAGACATTTTCTTGTGAGAAGATACTCTTCTTCATGACTGTTATAAGGATCACCCAGATTGCCTATGATGATTATTCCCTTACTCCTTCTAGTCTTCAGCACCTGATTCAACTGATCCGGCGCATCCTTCTTTACACCTATATCCAGAGGATCAGCCCCCGTCACCTCAGTAAGAAGTATACTGTTCTCGGTCCTGCCACGGTAGATGTTTAGACCATTCTGCGGTGTTAATATGTTTTTACTGTCTACAATATACATTATCGATTTATATCCTTGATAGTTTTATATGTATTTATAGTTTTGAATCTATATAAAATCAAAGGTCTGCTGCTCGTAATTGAGTGCCTTGTACTCCAGTTCCTCGCCCTTTGTCTTGCTGGTGTAGTTAACAACAACTGTAGTAGTTCTATTTCCAGTCATCTGCTGTCCCAGTACATAATTGATATCGAACTTACCTGTGATTTCAGGTGTAGCACCACGGGCAGGAACAATAAGCTGACAGTTATTTTCAGCCAGCAGACTAAAGATTGGCTCCCAGATATAAATATCCTTAGCCGCTCCAAATGGGTTATCTATAAATAGCGTCTTGGCTCTGCTGGTACTGTCTGCAACTGCATACATACCCGCAATATAGTTGATGATGGATATCAGGAACTGAATGTAGATACCCTGTGACTGTCCGGTACTTCCTACCGCTTCCTCATATCTAAGATATCTACTCTGTTCTCTAATCCTCTCACGCTTATACAGCATCAGCCTGATCTTCGACATATCAGTTACTATGACAGAGAAAAGCTTTTTCATAGAAAGGTTCTGACCAAGGAACTTCTGCCTATCAGACTCATTTTCCTTCTTATCTACTTCCGCCACGATGTTGTCAATATATTCTGCCATTCGGTCCTTGATGAATTCATCCTTCACATAAGGAATAGTGAGACGGATCATCTGAACCTTCTCATCTCCCATGGTAATCTCCGAAAGCTTTGTAAGCTTATCCAGCTCGGAACGAACATCCAGACAACGCTCCACGCACTGATCCACGAAGCTGTCCTTCAGCTGCTGCATACTGGTGAGACTCTTCTCTATGCGGTCTCTCTCAAGAAGGATAATTCCTACAACATCCTCCAGACGCTTAAGCAGCTGCTCTGCATCCTTTCTGCTATCCGGTATTACCACATCCTCACGGATTGACATTGCCAGCTCCAGAACATTCATGGTGGTCAGAGTATCATAAACACTCATCTTAACCTTCAGCATATCCGCCTTAGCTCTGTCAATGGACTTGGATATCTTGTCATACTTAAGTATAAGATTATCGAAATCTGTGGAAATGTTACTCAACGCTTCCGGTGCATCTAGCGGTTCGAGACCAGCTAAAGAAATCTTATTGGAATCAACAATTCTAGTTGCCAGCTTGATAAGATCATCATTTCCTCTGGCTGTTTTCTCCAACTTATCAAGAGCTTTTCGCTGACTGTACAGCTGTTCTTCAGCCTGACCAGCAAGAATCTTCTGCTCCTCCAGTGCCTTATTGGTGTCAAATGAGCCATCCTCATTTCTTATCTCACCCAGCTTCTGAAGCGCGTCCTCTCCATACTCCATGCTCAGCCTGTTCTTGGCATATTCGATACTTCCTTCAAGACGAGCCTTATCTGTTTCCACACCGGAAAGTTCTTTCTCCAGTGCATTTTTCTCACTCTGCAGTCTGTCCAGTTCCTTCTTCATTGCTTCAAGAACTTCATCACTAACAGGCGAAATGTGAGACGAATTATCCACTTGTTCCAGTAGAGTTATGTCAACCCCGAGTTTGTTTATATTTTTAGTAATTCTTTCGATTGTACCCTTAAGGGTTTCTTCCAGAAGTCTTTCTTTTTCAAGAGACATTCTGCTTTCACCAGAGGAACCAAGAGCCGCTTCAAATGCCTTTTCCAGTTCGGTCTCATCCATATCAAGTGGTGGAAATGGGGTTCCTTCAATATAGTAAACTGCATATTTATTGTCCCATTTATGCTCCAGCTCCAGCCTTTCGTTACTGAGACCTTCACTGATAGACTTCTGCTCAAGAGCTTTCATTTCCAGTGTCCTGATCTTCTGAACCGCTCCTTCTAATTCTTTCTCAAGTCTTGTTCTGTCTCTCCTTAGACCATCCTTTACTCGGGACAATTCACTTATCTTATCCTGATAAGAAACTGCCTTGCTAAGGCTGATAAGTTCAGCATCCATCACCTTCATCTGATGATGTGTATCCTCAATCTGAAGCTTAGTCTGATTCTGTTTTCTATCATTACTATTCAGCTCTTCAACAAGCTTTTTAATTTCTTCTTCAACTACTGCAAGAGTCTTCCTTGCTTCTTCGTAATCAGCCTCTGCAGTTGCATATCCACGCTCCCTATAGGTTCTGACGAATTCCATATCATCCTGAAGAGTCTCCAGCATATTCTCGCTGTTTCTGATATCCTCCTGAAGATCATCCATGTCAGCCCCAAGAAGTCTAAGCTTCTGATCCTGGAAACGAGATTCAATAAAGAAATCCTTCTCTCTTCTTACTACTTCGACTCCGTCTCCAAGAAGAATTCCTGCTTCCTCAAGAAGTTCCCTTCCATAGAGAACCACTTCTGAATCTATATCCAGTTCCTTAAGCCCTGCATCCTCCATGAGCTTTGGCATATTTTCAACAATTATTCCATAAGGAAGTCCTGGTACCTTTGCAAGCATCTCTTCCTTCTTTGCATCCGAAAGAGCTGAGATATAGTCCATTCCATACATAGCCTGCATACCGTGTCTTGTGAAAATGTAATCTATAACCTTTTCCACTGCCTCTGTAGGCTCTATAAGTCTGCCGGAACGAATATCCTTCTCACGCTTTTCCAGACTTTCCATATTCTTCTTCAGCTCGTAGGTCTTGATAACCAGCGCACTGGATCTGTCCTGAAGCTTCTGCTCCACCACCTCTGCCTGAGCATTTGCATCATCCGCGTAAATGCTGCAGATAGAACGGAACTTATCCTTTATACTTCTGAACTCCTCAACTCTTTCCTCAAGAGTAGAAAGTTTTCCCTTTATCTCGCTGCTTTCATTTCTCTGCTGATTCAGCTTCTCCTGAAGAGCAGAACCTGCTTCTGAAAGTTCTGTCAGCTGATCCTCCAGAGTTTCAAGACTTCTTTCCAGTCCCTTATATTTCTCTGTTTCAGTTTTAATAGACTGACCAGGATCCATCATCAGGGCATAATCTATGTCACCCTTCAGGTCATTCAGACCCCTGTTACATTCTTCGATATCTCTATCGATATAATCCTGACGGCTACTGATGACCGCCATCTCTGTCTCTGCCTCAGCCTTAATTTTATTCTGCTTGGCAAGAGACTCATTTATCTGGTTTACTAACTCCTCTATTGGAGCCTTTCTCTCATCTATAGCAGCAAATCTCTTATCCATTCTGTCACGGATATTGGCAACAACTGTGTAGATGTTCTGAGCATCCTTGGAGATTTCGCTCTTATCCTTCTTCAGGGCATCCAGCTCACTCTTTGCCTTCTTCAACTCAAGATAGTCGCTGACCGCCAGTCTCTCGCGGTACGCCTTATCCTGCATATCCATGTCGGAAGAAATCCTGGTAAGATCTGCCTGCTTACTGGAGATAAGGCTGTTCCTCTTCTCCAGCTCTTCAATATCCTTGTAAATCTTATATATCTCAACCAGCTCTCTGGACAGCTTCAGCTTGTTCTCCAGTTCACTTATGCTGTCACGAAGCTCGTTGGTTCTTTCCTCTCTGGAATCCTTCTCATTCTGAAGTGTAACAAGAACACGACCGCACTGCTCAGCAGTTGCTTCCTGCTCTTTATACAGCTCCATGAAGGACTGGATTCTGTCTATGAGAAGCTGAACCAGCTCCTGCTCATGATCGTATCTCTGAATATCCTTCTTCTTCTCAGCAAGACTCTTCAGCTCCTCCTGAATTGTCATGAGAAGTGATACTGTGCTTTCAGTCTTATCTGACTCCCTGTCTGTCTTAGCCTGATATGCCTTCTCGATTATCTCCTCGATGAGCAGATCCTCGATGACACGACGGGTGGTCTTATAGTTGGTCTCGAAGTAGGTTCTTACATGTCCCTCTGTCTTATTGATACCACGAATTATCTCCCAGTGACTTTCGTAGAGACCATAGTCAGCAATGAACTTCTGGTACTCGCCCTTACGGTCAAATATCTGAACGATCATGTTCTTATCATTTCTCGCCAGGTCGTGAAGATAATTACGAAGCGCCTTATAGGAAATGCGTTCGTTGTCCTTCACAAGCGGAAGGTTGATGATATCATTTTTGTTGTAATCTCTGTAGAAGATAACATAGTTGAAGTACTCTATCTGAGCAGTTCCATTTTGCCCTGCATCACCGTCGCCGGACTTGTCCTCAGCCTGTCCGTCCACTGTGGCTGCCTTCTTTGCAGCAAAACCTGTGGTCATGTAACGCATGCCTTCCTTCACATCACATGGATCCAGCTTCCACTCAATGAGGGAATGGATAACCGTATTGCTTGGATCCCTGAAAAGCTTCTCGATAGGCTGCTTATCATCAAGGGTACAGTTAGGTATCAGATTCTGCATGAGAAGCAGCATAAGAACACTCTTACCACCACCATTTGCCAGGTCGTAGAGAGTGTTGCGTCCGTACATTCTCATGGAGAAATCGTCGTACCCCTGAGTTCCGAAATTATATTTTACATTGTTAACTCTAATTCGATTGATACTAGGCATTGTCTGAATCCTCATTTATATCTTCTGTAGAATCCATATCCTCAGAAGAATCTATCTCAGATACTTTTTCCTGTGTTTTTTCAAAATCTGATGACTTCTCTACTATTCTGTCAGAAGCCTTATCGTCTCTTTCCTCCGCAGCCTGCTCCAGCTTTGCGAAGATCTCGCTTCCTGTCTCCTCAAAGTAGTTCTCTGCTATGGCATGGAATCTGTCAGTTGGATAAAGTCTGTCGTCTATCACTGTGAAGATTCCCTCAGCAGAAAGAAGATTTGCTGTCAGCTTAACGAATCCCATTCTGGAACCTCTTGAAGCCTTGGTCCTGTCTCTATCCTCATTTATCATTGGAGGAAGTCCATCCCAGAGAAGAGCCACTGCTTTAAATGAGTCGTCAGACAGATCTTCATCTGAATAAACTGATGCGTCGCTGCTGATTCTGTTCAGCTCTTTATTCACTGATTCAATCAGCTCATCGGTTCTGATGTAGTCCTTAATCTGGTAGGAATCGGAAGTCTTATAGAACTGCAGCAGTGCCTCGTAGGCGATGAAGTAAACCAGGTACAGTTCCTTATTCAGTCTGAGTCCCAGCTGCTTCTTCAGATCATCATTTGTATAACCAAAGATTTTATTTCCGGAACCGGCTGTTACGAAAATCGATTCATTATATTCATACAGCTTAAGGTTAAGTCTCTTCAGCAGTCCTGTTACTGTATCATATACCTCAGACTCTGAATAGAAAGCGTTATATAATTCTGCCGTCTCCTTGTCCTTTGCGGAAATGCTCCTGCCTGTGGCAAGTACGCTGTATATATCAAGTGCTTTTTCAAGATTTCTTTCCATTATAGATTCCTTTATAGATTCTTTCTTAGATTTCTTCTTAGATTCTCATAAAAATTCTTTTTAGATTTTTCTTAGATTTACTAAATTACATTTATCATTTTTTCACGAATGTCATATCTGTAATTTCAGCTATCTCTTCATCATCAAGCTGAAGTTTAATAGTCTCATTTCCAAATTCTATTCCGAATGCTGCACCTTCATATTCGTCGTAATCATCTTCGGATAAATGTGCCGCCACCATTTCCTCAAGGAAGGTTTCAGCGTCATCTCTGATTTTCTCCATGCTGTACTCTTCCTTTCCAGCCAGGTGAGTCAGAAATGCGTAGTAATCTCTATTCTTATAAATGTCCTGTCCAAACTTAACTTCTAGGATTGCTCCATACTCCTGAAGGGTGACCTTATCCCAGCGCTTCAGTCTGCCAAGGAGTTCCTTGAAGAGAAGCATGAAGTTATGGCCCACATTTTCATTCAGTATCTCGTCTTCATACTTGAAGTTAAGATCCGCCTTCACCTCTTCTCTCTTCTCGCCCTTCAGTGACTCGGCAGTCTTATGAAGAACGATGTTGTCGATGGTGGAAATGGCCAGGGACTTTCTTCTGCGAGGAAGCATCAGCGGAGCGATAAGCTCGCTCATCAGGTCCGGTCTATCCTCTGCCACAAATCTATTCAGTATATTTTCAAAGTCAAATGACTTTCTTAGGCTTCTTACTCTGCTCCTGCGGATCATTTCATCGGAGAACCTGGACAATTCTGCCGTTGCCGCAATCAGAGCGCTATGATTCTCAATAGTCTGCTTCAGTACAGTCTGAAGTGTTGTTATATCTCGGGCAGTCTTGGTATCACCGTCAAATGTAAGTCTTGCCACCGCCTTATCAACCAGCTCTCTGTTTCTGGCGAAAGACTTTCTCTCCTCAGCAAACCATACAGATGTACGGTCCATATATTCATCCACCGCTTTGGTTCCCTGGTGAATATCGGAAAGCAGAAGCTCCACAACCTCCTGACGGTATTTCTCAAGCGCCTTAACCTCTATGTTGATTCTCTGGATAACATCGATACTTCCACGGAAGTTCTCGGACTTGATCAGTTTCTCAAGAAGCAGCTGATCCATGTTGATACGGCTCTCGTCTCTCACCTCTTTAGTGGTGAGGTAGAATTCTATTCCGTCTTCGGTGATAGTGTAAACCACCTCATCTTCCTTAACTGTACTGTCGATAACTCTGACTCTCGCCGTCTTGGACTTTTTCTCAGCTGGGTCATAGAAAGAAAACTCAAATGCCCTTCCATAGTTACGGAGCTTATCGAAAATGTATCTAATTAGTTCATCAATTTCATCTTTTGTGTATACTGCATTTTTATCAACATCTCCCGAAACTTCTTCGGATGACTCTCTTTTTATTTTTACTGGAGCACCTGATACCACATCAAAGTCTCGAGCTAACATTTCCTTGCAGAACTCAGCATATCCATTATATGTAACAGGACTATCATTGAAACTATTTTCGTTAATAAAATATCTAAGGATGGCAAGTGTTATATATCCCATATCAAGAAAACGAAAAGCACCATCCTTATACTGACTGAAGGTTCCTTCAGAAAGCGCAAAAAAAGGATAGAACTTACGAAGATTTAGTATTCGTTCTGTATGATTCTTGATGATATCATCGATTAAAGTGTGTTTATCTGCCATCAGACTGTCCTGTATGTCTCTCTATTTTTTCTATATCCGAAGTAATAATCCACAGTCGCCACATTATGTAAACCTCTGTGGGCACACTTCAGCCATGATATTGTACCACAAAACTCTAGATTATTAAAGCCTTGATACACAAATCTTGGCGGTTTGGAAGCTCTTTATTTACAATATGTTGCGGATAGAAATATTCGCACTTCTTTTCCAACAAAAATCCCCTTTGCCAGATTTTCGTCCAGCAAAGGGGAAATGTATTTACATAGTCATTTATCCTTTAGATTTTTTCACTCAACAAGAACATCTTTATTATCCACCACAGACTTCCCAAGCCATTTTTTCTTATACCAATAGTACATGACTATTAGTCCTCGTATACATTCGTCCGTTGCAGTTCCTATAAATATACCTGCAACCCCTAGACCAAATGCAACGCCCACGCAGTATCCTGTGGTAAGTCCCAGTCCCCAGTTACATAGGACTCCCGCTATGAATGGGAACATATAGGCACCTGCCGCCTTGAGACTGTTAACAAATGTCATATTCAGGCAACGCCCTGTTTCTACAAATATATCCGCTATCATAATCTTCTGACCAAGGGCTATGATATTCGCATTATCTGTGAAAATTTGCAGCGTAAATCCACAAAGGATTGCATTTAGTGATGCCAACGCAATAGTTATTGGCATGGAAGTTCTAAGAGTCTTAAACACTCTTTTATATGCCTCATCATTTTTTCCCGCTCCTACCAGATGTCCTGTAATTATCTGGGTAGACATAGCACACGCATTTGAAAAGATCATCGCAAATGATATAAGTGTATTGCAATATGCCCTGGCATTTACAGCATCATTTCCCATAGCATTTATGAAGGACAGCATTGTTGTCTGGTAAAGATTATATGTAAGATTCTCACCTGCAGAAGGAAGACCTATCTTTATCATCTTAGAAAGAAGTCCTACAGGAAATGGCTTTAAATAGCGTAGAGATATCTTTCCAGTCTTTGTTACATAGAAAAACACTATAAGCGCTATAACTGCAAGAAATCTTGCTGCAACTGTGGAAATAGCTACTCCGGCTACTCCCATACTTAGATTTTTTAACGGTCCATACAAGAAAATGTAATTTCCTATGATGTTAATAATGTTGATGCAAAATGTAACTCTCATACCAATTTTGGTATATCCGTTACAGCGCAGAATCTGCAGCATAACATTTGACACTGCCATTAAGAATCCGCCGCCACCAACAATATAGATATATATCATGGATAACGGACGCATCTCTGGAGACACATGTAGAAAATCCATAATAAATGGATTAGCTGCACAGAATACTGCGCTAAGCACCAAACCTAAAACGAGATTTACTGCTACAGACAGAGTATATATCATATTCATTTTGTCATACTTCTTTGCACCAAGGTACTGTGCCACAACAACACTTGTCGCTGTAGCTATGATATTAAAAAGTATGTTCATCATGAACATGATGGTGTTTGCATTTCCTACTGCTCCAACAGCGTACTCGTCATAATGACTTAGCATGAGCGTATCAACATTATTCAGCATCGTATTAAGCAGGAGTTCCAGAAACATAGGACCTGCCAATACAAGAAGTGGGGTATTTTCGTCTATGACGGTTGTTCTATTCTTTTCCATTAATTCCTCATCCTATCAAAAAATCGTGAAATAGTATAATCCATATATCAAAAATACAATAGTGACTTTTTATCTTACTTTGCCGATTTTTTGTTATGAAATAAATTTCCTTTGCCCGATTCTTCCAAAAATATCCAAAAATATCCCCTTTGCCAGATTTTCATCCAGCAAAGAGGATATCCCTTTATCATTCCAATAATCACATCTAGTAAATGTTACTAATGACATTCTTTTACTGACACACTCCGTCAGATCCAATCCAGTAACCATCTACATACTGATTTGTAAGCATATAGCCATCACTACCAAAGTAGTAACAGCTTCCATCAATCCATACCCACTGAGACTGTGGATACCATCCTGATGCATCCTCATACCACCAGCCTGTTGAATTCTGTTTCCATGTTCCACCGTGGTACTCTTCTACCCAGGCACCATCTGATCCAAGCCAGCATCCATCACGGTACTCGCTGTAATCCATGTAACCGTCTGCACAGAAGTAATACCACTTTCCATCTATCTTAACCCACTGAGACTGTGGATACCAACCTTCGCTGTCCTCAATCCACCATCCCTTATCATTGCTCTTCCAACTCATAGTACCCTTGTATGTCTGCTTTCCGTCAGCGCCATACCATTTTCCATCTACCCATTCATTTGAGTATTTCTTTTCGTCTTTCTTGTCGTCTTTCTTATCGTCCTTCTTGTCGTCATCCTTCTTGTCGTCGTCCTTCTTGTCGTCTTTATCAGACTTTGTAATCTGGAAAGTCTTGCTAACGGTTCCTATATTTTTGCTACCTTCAGCCGGCTTGAATGTCATAGTCGCTGTACCAGCATCTTTGTTGTTACTATACTCAACAACATAATCCGTTCCTTCCTCAAGAGTGTGGCCATTGAATGAAACAACAGCGTTCTGAGTAATTGCTGAACCAGTATAATCCTTATCTTCAATCCCACTGAATTTTACCTTTGAAAGATCATAACACTCCTTCAAAACAACCTTTGCAGGATATTTACCTTCACTATCAAGTATTGTGTTTTTATTTGAATCAAACGCTCCACCCTCAGGCTGATCAATATAACAGTTCTCTGCCATATCAAAAGAAGTTGCCAAAACATTTGTATAGTTATTCGGAACATTCATTTCAAGATAGCCACCTGAAAAAGCAAAATTTTTACAATCTACCGCACGACTTGAACTAGTAGAAACAACCAAATCCCCACCTGATATACTTACATCACCACCACAGGTGTAGATAACCGGATAATCATCCGCTTCAATATTAATATCTCCACCAGAAATATTTATCTTTCCATCAAAATTAGATTTAAATCCTTCTTTAATTATAGTACAATCAATCGTTCCACCACTAATAAAAATATCTTTATCTGTACAAAAGATAGATTCAGTATTATGAGTTTTAAAATTTCCACCCTCAACATATAAAGACTTCAATGAGTATATAAAACTAGTTTCTACCATTGTTCCATCAAAGTTTCCATCATAGATATATACATCGCCATACGCACATATTTGATACCCTTCTGTAAATATAAAGTCACCCCAACTATATAGGTTTCCACCTGCACCTTCATATTTTTTTATAATTATATCAGTATCGTGTGAATTAAGCTCAATTTTAGCTCCTGACTTTACAGTTAAATCACCATAAATATTCATATCAGTACCACTACTAGTTTGGTCCAAAGATAATGTTTTAGATCCACTTATGGTGGTATTACCGTAAATTTTACAATCACCCAAATGTATATCTTCATCCAGTATTAATTCTACTTCAAAACCACCGTTACTAACTTTTAACTTATAATCTTCATCAATATAAGCGCCTCCACCTGAAGCAGCTTCTGCGTTTAGCTCACTAGCTTTTAATGTGAGTTTATCACCTTCTGCAGCCTCAACACTTCCAATACCCCCGGCAGACATAGCACTTATAGCAAGTGCAGAAGATAAAGCAACTGACGCCATGCGCCTGAACAATAATTTCCTCATATTAAATACCTCCTTAGAAAATTATAATAATACCTTTATATTTTACCAAATATTTCATAAATGATCCCGCTGACTATATTAAAATTTTTTATTTACTTGAATCCCAATATCCATCTGCTCCAAAGTAGTAGCAACTTCCGTCAATACATACCCACTGACTCTGTGGATACCATCCTGATGCATCCTCATACCACCAGCCTGTTGAATTCTGTTTCCATGTTCCACCGTGGTACTCTTCTACCCAGGCACCATCTGATCCAAGCCAGCATCCATCACGGTACTCGCTGTAATCCATGTAACCGTCTGCACAGAAGTAATACCACTTTCCATCTATCTTAACCCACTGAGACTGTGGATACCAACCTTCGCTGTCCTCAATCCACCATCCCTTATCATTGCTCTTCCAACTCATAGTACCCTTGTATGTCTGCTTTCCGTCAGCGTCATACCATTTTCCATCTACCCATTCATTTGAGTATTTCTTTTCAGCCTTGTTGTCGTCCTTCTTGTCGTCCTTGTTGTCGTCCTTCTTGTCGTCATCTTTCTTAACATCATCTTTCTTGTCATCGTCAACCTTTGTAATCTGGAAAGTCTTACTAGCTGTTCCTAAAGTATTACTACCTTCTACAGGACTGAATGTCATAGTTGCTGTACCAATTTCTGTATTGTCACTATACTCAATTACATAATCAGTACCTTCAGTAAGCGTTGTTCCTTCAATTGTTACTACTGCATTCTGTGTAATAGCAGAACCTGTATATTCCTTATCTTCAATTCCACTTATCTCAGCCTTTGAAAGATCAAGTTTTTCCTTCATAACAACCTTTGTAGGAAATATATTTCTCTTTCCAACTATAGTGTATCTATCAGCATCAAACTTAGCTCCCTCAGGTTGCTCTATATAGCAATTTTCTGCTATATCAAACTTCTTATTTGCCACAAAAATATTCTTCGCATGTTCCGGAACATTTGTTTCAAGATAGCCACCTGAAAAGTTAAACTTATTACATTTTATTACACCATCAGGTTTTACATATTCTATATCTAAATTAGCAACCACATTTCCACCTGATATATTCAAATTACCATCATAGCAGTATATAGCCAATGTATCCTTCGATGTGATATTTATATCTCCACCTGAAATATTCATATCATAAGCGCTACAAAGGCCTAAATAATCTGATTCACAATCAAATGTACCACCACTAATAGAAACACTATCTCCAAATAATACAGATAAAACTTTTTCATTTCCTTCAGTTGTAAAATTACCGCCACTTACGGATATAGCCCCGTCCGCCATAATCATATAATCTGCACCTGTAGCTTTATAGTTTCCATCATAGATATAGGCATTACCACTAACACGAACACTACCATGATCATTATATATAAAGTTACCCTTCTTACTATATAGGCTTCCCTTAACATTATTATAATCATATATGTGTACATCAGAATCTTTTGCACCAAGACTAATGGTGGCATCTTTATCTACAGTAAGTTTTCCATAAATATCCATATCAATATCATTATCATTCAAATTCTTATCCAAATATAATGTTTTCGGGCCATTAATTGTAGTTGTTCCGTAAATCTTAACATCATAAAGATGTAAATCTTCATTTAACTCCAATACAACTTCACCATATTCATTTTTTTCATTAACTGTTAAATTATTATTATCTAAAGTATAATCTTCTCCAGTATAATTCCCTTCATTTTTTGCAGCAACTTTATTTAGCTCACTGGCATAAATAGTAAGTATATCCCCTTCAGCAGCCTCAACAGTTCCAATTCCCCAGGCAGGTACTGCACTTATAGCAAGTGCAGAAGCTAAAGCAACAGATGCCATATGCCTAAACAAAAATTTCTTCATACATTCCTCCTAAATGATTATTATTCCTTTTCAAATATGCATATTCTAAATCAACATCCATATAAGTATGTCGATAATCGGAAAGTGTTGCATACAATCTTGAAATGTTGACACGGATTTATTATTATTAATGCTACGATTATTAATTACGCGCAAAGGAATCACTTTAGGAACAGAGGTAATTTACATGTTTTCAGAAATAAATAAAAAAAGATTTGTCGTTCTTATCATCATTCTTTTGCTAGTTACGGGTGGCATTATATCTTATTTTCTTATCTTCAAACACCCAACTCCCAATACATGGATTACGGATGATCCTCTTGGCATAAAATATGTAAATGAGGATGGTGAATATATATCAGCTAATTGGGCTAAACTGGATGATAACTGGTATTATTTTGATGCACAGGGATATGCAGTCACTGGTAATCACGAAATTGGTGGCTTTATGTATCATTTTGATGACACTGGCATTCTCCAGACGGGCTGGACCGAGATTTGCCTGGCAAAGGAATATGTCACCGACGAGCCTGCAGTACTTACTGGATGGCAGCAGATTGATGGAGACACTTATTATTTCGGTACCAACGGAGTCATGGTAAGCGGACATGTGGAACTGGATACCGCTCCAGATTTTATTGCCTCAACTGATACAGATGCATCTATAAATGCAGAGCAAAGTAACGCTTCTTCTCAGAAAGATACATCTTCAACTACCATGTATATTTTCGGTGACGATGGGAAGCTTGCTTCTGGCTGGCAGACTGATACCAAGGGCGATAAATATTATGTAAACCAAAATGGAACTCTTGCGACTGGTAATATAAATATCGATGGAGAGTTATATCTTCTAGATGAAACCGGTCACCCAAGGACAGGATGGATAAATGAGAATGGTGACAGGTACTATTATCACACCAATGGAGCTGCCACAAAGGGGCTCACAAAGCTGGGAGACACATTTTACACCTTTGATGATAAAGGGAAGCTTATAACAAAAGATTTTCTTTTGGAACAGCTGGACGCTCTCGAACCGAAAAATAATGATTCAACTTCAAACAACAAGAGTTCCGGAAACTCAAGTAATAATTCAGGCTCAGCAGCTGAAATTGTGGGCATCGGTGGTTATACCCCGGACAGCATCGATATAAGCAACCTTCAAAATGAGATTGAGAACCTGAAATGCAGAACTGCCGGATTTGTAATGATCAATCTATATAACGGAAAAGGCATCGCCTATAACTACGAGCCGACTGTTTATTCGGCTAGCTGCATCAAGGGACCTTACATCGCTTCACTTGTGAGTTACAAGCCTGAGCTTCTTGAGACCAAGTCAAGGACCTTTGAAAATATTATAATGAACTCAGATAACGAAATGTATAGCAATACCAGAAAGGCCTATGGCAGAGAATTCTTCGGCAACTGGTGTGAAGAAGCCCATGTGAGCCGTGACACTTCCGTATATCACTATCCTCAGCTTAATGCAATCAAGCTGGCAAAGCTCTGGGTTCAAAACTACTACTTCTTCAATACAGATGAAATGGGAATGCAGATTAAGGACTGGTACATATCGCCAAATGCGTCTTCAATCTATAACACTCTTGGAACATACAGCCAGGATCAGCAGGCAAACGGCACTACTCAAAAAAGTAACTCTTCAGGCTCCATCCTTAAATCCAAAGGCTATCGTACTGAATCAAAAGCTGGGTGGATATGTGAAGGAAAATATCGCTCAACCACCGATGGTGGTATCATTTATCCAGATGGAAAGGCGCCATATATAATAGCCATCATCACAGATATACCTTCCAACTTATCGGCACTAGATCCACTGTGTTTAGAACTTAATGAAGTATATGAAAAAACGCTAGATTAATGAGGTCACCTCAATCCAGCGTTTTTTGATTCTTTATTTTTTTATATTCTATTGAATTATTTATTTAATTTTTCTTCTGATTTTTTCTTTTGAATTTTCTTCTTATTTTTTCTATGCTTTTTCTTATTTTATTTTCTTTTCCAATATTAGCTTATACCTATAAATTTTTACCACAAATTGAAATTTATAAGAATTAAACTTTTTCTAATTTATTACTATTCGTATTATCCTTGTTGCTCTTTCTCTTCTTCCTGTACATGTACTTGCGGGCGATATTGATTCCCACCTTGTAGGTAAGTGGTCGAAGCGCCTTGTCTGCCTCTTTCAGTTTCTCCCTGATTGGAATACTCTGAGGACAATGCTTTTCACATTTTCCACAGCCAATACACTGAGTTGCAAATGCCGGCTCCAATGTAAGTCCAACAGTTTGAGCATACTGAAATCTTCCAGAACTCTTTCCTTCTGTATACATTGTATTGTAGCAGGCAAATGTTCCAGGAATATCCACGCCCTTTGGACAAGGCATGCAATATCTACATCCGGTACATCCAACCTTTTCTTTTTCCTGGATTGCCTTTTTTACATTTTCCAGGGTTTCAAAATCTTTCTCTGTAAATGTACCAGCTTCCATATCTCCAGCTGTCTTGCAGTTCTCCTGAACCATTTCCATAGAGTTCATTCCGGAAAGCACAACCGTTATCTCCGGCTGATTCCAAAGCCATCTAAACGCCCACTCTGCAGGACTCCATCCACGGCCGCTCTCTGCAAATACTTTCTTGGCCTTATCTGGAAGCATATTCACCAACTTGCCTCCACGAAGTGGCTCCATTATCACAACTGGTATCCCCTTCTCCGCAGCTGCCTTCACGCCCTTAACACCAGCCTGGGTCACCTCGTCCAGGTAGTTATACTGTACCTGACAAAAATCCCAGTCATAGTCATTTAGAATTTTTATAAAGCTGTCACTATTTCCATGAAATGAGAAGCCTATATTTCGAATCTGTCCTGATTCTTTCTTCCCCTTAATCCATGCCTCTATTCCAACAGCCTTAAGTTTCTCCCACATTTCCACATCAGTAAGATGATGCATCAGGTAATAATCAACATAGTCAGTACGAAGTCTTGAGAGCTCCTCATTAAAATATTTATCAATTCCCTTACTGTTCTTTATAAGATACTGCGGAAGTTTTGTCGCAATATTTATCTTGTCACGAATCCCATTTCGCTCAACTATCTCTCCTAGTGCAGCTTCACTTCCAGGATAAATATATGCAGTGTCATAGTAATTCACCCCTGCCTTAAACGCTGCCATTATCTCCTTCTCAGCCTTATCTATATCTATACTATTTCCCTTCTTTGAAAATCTCATGCAACCATAGCCTAAGATTGAGAGATCATTTCCATTCTTATCTTTTCTATATTGCATAGCTAATACCTCCTATACAACTCAAAACAAACTGCTAATTTCATTTTATTAAATGATTTCTCAATTGTCACCCAATTTATTACATAAAGGCATATCGCAATTTTTTATTACATAAAAAAGGCCTGCTGACATAGCATCAGCAGGTCCTTATTAACTAATATCTAAATTGTAAGCAAATTCTAGTATGTGATAGGTGTTTCATTCTGAATTGCTCCAGCTGACTTAAGAGCCTTAACCCATTTAGCTCCTGAAACATCTCCATGTACATAGAGAGCTCCATCCTGGCTTGTTCCAGAGTAAGTCTTGCCATCAACCTCAAACATTGCAAGGCCTTCACTTACCTTGATGTTCTTGAATGTAACATCACCTACAGTAACATCATATTTATATGTGTTTGTTCCAGCAAGTGCGATACCCTCGAATACCTTATTTGTAGGAGCATCAAAGTCGATCTTTATATTTGTAGATGTAGTTGAAACCTTATTTACATATACTGTAAGAGTTTCATCGTTGATATATATCACTCCACTCTTATTTGAAACTGTCTTCTTCTCTCCATCAACTGAAAGTGTTGTTGAAGAACCGTCCTTAGTTATTGCTCCAAGAAGACTTCCCATCTGCTTAGCTGCAGTATTCTTATCTTCAAGAGAAACACCAAGAGTTACAGTTGTGCTACCAGTCTTAGCTGGAACTAAAACAGTATACTCAATCAGATATCCATTCTCATCAAACCAGCAAGTATGTCCATCAATAGTTGCACTTCCGCCCTTCTCATAGTATCCAGAACTATCCATGTAATACCAGCCTACGCTATCCTTATACCACTGAGCTGTAGGAGCATATGTCCAGTATCCATCAGCACCAAGCCAATAACCATCTACCCACTCATTTGCTGCATATCTTCCATCTGACCACTGATACCACCAGCCACCAGAACCATTTACCCAGCCTTCTTCATAGATGTAACCACTATTATTAAAGTAATAGAGAGTACCATCAATTCTATATGAAGTATTTGTTGGATACCATCCTGATGTATCCTCATACCACCAGCCAGTAGAATCTTTCTTCCATGATGCCTGAGCTGAATATGACTGAACTCCATTCTCATCAATCCACCAGCCATCGATATACTCGTTTGCAGCGTAGACACCAGATTCTTTCTTATACTTCCAACCTCCATCGGTTTCTTCCCAAGTACCTGATGCCTTTGCAGTTATTCCTGAAGATAAAGCCCCAGTTGCAACAAATGCAGTGGCAAGAACAACACTTACCAATTTTTTGATTCGCATTGCGTAATCCCTCCTTCTCAAAACATAAAATATTAGTTTTATAATGTTACAAAAACTAGTTATATTGTAACTCTTTAGTGGTAATAAATGCAAGATAGGTGCGAACACTATTTTATTCTTTTATTACTTTTTTTATTTTTCTAGTAGCTAGATTTATGTTTCTGATCTTGTGCAGGTGGTGCCAAAGCAAGTTGGCGTTTCTATATACGCACACTGGTTGAAGCGCAGGGGTTCCAAAAGCTTAAGGCGAATGTATATAAGCACGCTGTTTTTTGCGCTAGGGGGCCAAAGTCCCATAGTGTTTTCATATACGCACACTTTTTGAAAAGTGTAATAGTCCATCTTGCTTTACTGTGCGTATATGATGGTACCAAAGTAAGTTGGCACCACACCCTTCAGATTTATGTGCGTATATCAGTTTTTCAAAGCAAGTTGGCTCCTCTTGCTTTCCTATCCCTTCAGGTTTATGTGCGTATAT
>CAMNGU010000009.1 GCA_946538525.1 uncultured Lachnospiraceae bacterium | reverse complement strand
TATAAACCTCTGCATCAGGACTGTAATTATCTACTCTTCGCTGCAACTTATCAATTGTTGCATTGATATCTTCGTCTGACGCATTGTCCTCCTGAATCTCATAAGTAACACTGACACCACCCTGCAGATCAAGTCCGAGAGGAATGTCCTTTGCGAGTCCTACCCTTTCGCTACCTATTCCATAAAGCACCGAATAACCAGCACCTACAGCAATAAGCAGGAATAAAATGAGACCGAGAACCGCATTTCTCTTTGCCTTCTTCATTTTGTTTCTCCTCATGTGTTGATTTTTATATTGTAGATGATTATCTCTGATTAATAAATAACATCAATTAATGTTTTATCTAATTAATGAATTAAAGACCATTGATCAACCATCTAAAATTCTTGATTTATTAATTTACCCAATAACCATCAGCATTAAATGTATATTTTGTACCATCGATAGTCACGGTTTCATTCTTAGGATACCAGCCAGCAGTATCCTCATACCACCAACCTGTAGCATTCTGCTTCCATTTTCCAACAGCTGTATAGCTCCAAGCTCCTCCAGCTGAAAGCCAATAACCATCAATCCACTGACTTTCTACCATTTCTCCAGACTTTTGGAAATAGTAGTAAGTATTTCCAATACTCTGCCAGCCCTTTACCATATATCCATTGGCATTGAAGTAATACCACTGATCATCTATCTTCATCCAGGTATTCTTAGCATACCAGCCCGAAGTATCTCCAAACCACCAGCCATAATAGCTGTTCTTCCAGCTTCCTACATATTCATAGGTCTGCTTTCCGTCTGCATCATACCATTTTCCTCTACGCCACTCATTCTTTCTGGCCTTTGGAGTGACATTTATCTTAACTGAAGCAGCCTTTCCATTCGCTGTCTTAACTGTAATGGTAACCTCTCCGCCACCTGTTCCAGTTACCAGTCCTGTTGAACTTACTTCTGCTATATCTTTGTTGGAAGATTCCCAAGTATAAGTAACATTCTTTACAGTATCAGGAGTACATTTTGCTGTAAGCTGAAGTGTCTTTCCTTCATCTAACACAAGGCCCTTATCTGTAGCTTCTGCAATGGCAACTGCCGTTACAGCATTCCATGACTTATAAATCTCAACCAGCTTATTGATAGTAGCCATATCCGCATTTCCAGACTGTGTAAGTCCATACTTTGCCTGGAAAGTCTTTATAGCTGTCGTAGAGAGAGGACCAAGATTTCCGTCCACCTCAAGTCCTGCATTTTCAACCTTATTCAGTGCTGTCTGAACCCATTTACCTGCAGCACTTGAGCTTCCAGCCGCTACATCAGCAGTAGGAACTGGATATGGATCACCAGGGTTTTCTGTAGCTGGAACTGTTGTATTTTGATTATTATTATTGTTTCCGTTATCTCCGGATGATTTCACATCTAGTGGTGCATTGGCAGCATTTGTACCGCCCCACTTGGTATAATCGATTCTGATAACCATTACGATAGCAGATGAAGAGCCTGTATAATCAGCAAGAGAAACCTCTTGAACAGCATTAAGTCTAGAATTAGACTGATGGATCATAGTACCTTTATCTGTACCAATTCCCACATGACCACCACCATTCGTAATGATAAGATCCCCATTTCTAATGTCGCTAATGCTTGTGCTGGCGATTTTAACACCATTAATCTTAGCATAATTATTCATCATATCGTAGCTGCTTCGAACATATTTTGATACGAAGTCAACTCCACAAAGTCTGTAAATAGCACATACAAAACCTGAACAATCACAACCTACGCTTAAGTCCATTCCACCTGAAATATACTTCATAGGTCCAATATACTTTCTGGCAGTATCAACTACCAACTGTCCAGTTATAGGAGTTGCTGCTTCCACCTCATCCATCTTATTATAGGAAGGAATTACAACTACCGAAAGAATCATTATTATAGAAAGAAATAAGCATACTATTTTTTTTATCATATTTATTTTCTTATTATTTGAATTCTTATTTTTACTCTTTTTTAGATTCATAAAACCCTCAATTTCTTTTTTTGAGCACAAAAATAGCGCACACAAAAAACAGCAACTTATATTATACCTCAACTTGTCAACTTAAGTAAACACTAAAATGTTAATTCATGTTTTCTGCATTTATTCCATGATTCACTAAACAAGATTCTTTATATCTATTATCTTGTCATATATCACATCAGGAATTTTCTTCTCCTCTTCGTCCGGTTCAATAAGATCAATAACCATAACAGTATAAAGTCCGGCAGCAGAGGAAGACTTAATTCCATTTATAGAATCCTCCACTCCAATAGTTTCTGATGGATCTACTCCTAGCGCTTTACATGCACTTAAATATATGTCTGGATGTGGCTTTCCCCTTCCAGGTGTAATTACATCCCCAAAAAGCATTGCATCAAAATATTCCAACAACCCGTGAGGTTTCAGGAATCTATTTGCTCTTTCCTTTGCAGTTGATGTTGCCAGAGCAATCTTTATATCCTTAGATTTAAGATAATCAAAAAGCTCCTTAACGCCCGGTTTTACCTCATATCCATGCTCTGTTGCATGCTTTTCAACTCCTGCATTCACCACTTCTCTATAATCATAATAATGTATGTCAGTATCGAAAAATGAGTCAAATACAAGAGCATTGGTCTCTTTTGTTCCACCTGCTATTCTTTTACAAAACTCATCTATTCTATCAAGAGGAAGGCCATAATGTTCCGCTGCCTTCTTCTCATAAATCCTATAAATCTTCTCAGAGTCCAGTATAACTCCATCCATATCAAATACTACTGCTTTAAACATTTCATCTACTCCATTATGCATTATTTTACTTTTATTATACTTCTTTCGGGCATTATAAGTTATTAACTCACAAAATACCAGTCCATTATATAACAAAAATTAGGGTATAGGAAATCTCTTTCCTATACCCTAATAAACTAAACTATTTTAGCATCTATCTTTCATCCCTTCTTCTTCTCATAAGGAACAATAAGAGAATAAGTAATAGAATTGCTATTCCGGCAATTATTCCGATGATCATAAGATTTGCCTGTTTACCAAAAGTAAAGTTAACTTCTGCTGTTGTATTATTTCCAGCCTCATCATGTGCTGCAGCAGCAATCTTATAGCTTCCCTTCTTATCAACTGTAAATACTGCCTTATTATCATTTACTTCAACTGTCTTTCCATTCAGCTGAACTGTTTCAAGAACATCCTCATCCAGCTCTACAGTTACAGTTATCTCTGTTGCTTCAAGAAGTCTGTCGCCTTCTTCAACATTTGAAACTATAATGTTTGGTCCCTTTGAATCAAGAACAAATGTAACTTCCTTAGATGACTTATGTCCAAGTTCGTCTACTGCCTCAACTTTAAGTACATGTGATCCATCTGGTATCTCTGATGTTCCATCATAAAGTGCTCCATCAAGGTATAAATTGATTTCGCAAACTGTAAGATCTCTTACAAGCTCATCAAGGTTTACATCCCACTCGAACTTATTGGTCTTAACTCCATCATACTTTGAAAGATCGCCAATTTCAGGATCAGTTGTATCGATTGTGAAGTGAACTGACTTGGTTGTTGTATTTCCAGCCTTATCTGTAGATGTTACTGTGATATCATATACACCATCCTCATCAAAGAGCTGCTCAATCTCTGAAAGCTGACTTCTATTTGTTACAAAGTTATCGAACTGAATATCATTCTTCTTTCCATCGATATCTGTTCTTGTTCCTGTAAGAGTAACCTTATTTGTTGAGTAGAATGCCTCATTTACTGATACCTTAAGTGAAACATCCTTATCCGTCTTGTCATAGTTTGATACACCTGAAAGCAGGATTGTTGGAGCTGTACCATCCTTGATGAATGAGTACTTAGTCTCTGTCTTGTTACCACACTTATCTTCAGCAGTCATTTCCATTCTATATTCTGCATCATCAGTAAATGTGTAACTTGTTGAATCATTTGCACTTCTTGGTGTAAAGTCTATTGTCTTCTCAAGTGTTTCGCCCTGTCCATCTTTCTTCTTGTAGATGCTAATCTTTACAGGATTCATATCCCAATAGAAAGCTTCCTTAACTGTGAAAGAAAGTGTTACCGAGCTTGCTGTTGATGTTGCACCAACATCTGAAATGCTAAGCTGTGGAGCAGTTTTATCTACTCTGAAGTAAACATTTCTTGTTGCACTTACATTTCCAGCCTTATCTGTAACTGTGTACTGAAGCTCATAATCTGCTTCTGTAGCAAAGTTCTCTGTTCCATCTCCAATCACTGCCTCAGTAGTTGCTGCTGCACCACCCGGAGGAGTCATCTTGTAATATCTCTTGATATCACTTGAATCATTATTTGCATCGCTTGAAGAAACTGATACATTTGCATTTGTATTCAGATATCTTACGCCTGAGCCCTCAGTATACTGTGAGCCATTAACAAATATTGTAAGGTATGGCTGAGTCTTATCAATTGTAAATCTGATAGTCTTACCAACTGTATTATCATTTACCTCATTTCCAGCAAGGTCACAAGACCACATCTTAATCTCATGATAACCTTCCTGCGAAATAGTAATTGTTGCATAACCATAGCCCTTTGACTCGGACCATGTAGGTTTAATCTCTGCACCATTATCAGTTACATATACCCAGTCAATATTGTAATCGAAATATCCAAGCTCGATTGTTACATCAGAATTGTAGTACTGACCATATGCATAGTTTTCCTGACTTCTATGCTTTGTAAACATACCAACCTGATTGATGTAATTGTTCTGATATGAATTATACTTAGCAGGATTATCTGTTGTTACATAAAGGTTATGAACTGGAGCAGCCTTATCAACTGTGAAACCAATTGTCTTTGTTGTTTCATTTCCAGCTTTATCCACTACATTATAAGTAACAATGTAGTGGCCATCTTCACTTATTGTGAATGGTCCCTTACCTGACTTAACCTGAGTTTCTGAACCATCACCAGGAATATCACGATAAATCGTTGTAGTTATATCAGAACTATCTTCATTGTCATCACTCACCTCAATGCCTGTTGTAACATCTGCATTGTGATAACTATTAGTTGCTGTATATTCAGCTCCATTCAACTGAGTTACTACTGCAGGCTCTGTCTTATCAATTGTAAACGATACATTCCACTGACCAATAAGACCACCTTCATCTTTGGCAATTACTGTAATCTCATAATCGCCTTCGCTTGAAGCCTTAATAGTACCTGTACAACCATTTCCTGAATCCTGGAAACTATATTCGATAGTATGGCCATTCTTATCAACAGCAGTAATAATACCTTTATTATTACCAATATTTGAATCTGTTACTGTTACAGATACTGATACATTTTGATTAAAAAATGTAGGTCTGCTTGCCTTCTTAGCTACTGTATCAATATTTCCAGTAACAACAGGCTTATCAGAGTCAACTCTAAATGTTGTAACAAGTGATGCTGACTCATTTCCAACCAAATCCTTGGCTACTAATTCAAGTTTGTAATCTGTTTTAGGATCAAGCCCTGTACCAAGTATTTGAGATAATGTTTTACCACTAACATCTGCAGCTGTACTTCCATAAACATTACCATTAATCTTAAAGTAACACTCATTTGGATCCAAGCCACTCATACTCTTATCATCCATTGAGTACTCAATAAGTGGATCAGTTACTGGAATAACCTTTCCATCAACTTCCGAATGCTTCATTCCAGCAATTGATAGTGAAAGCTCCGGCGCTTTCTTATCTACTTTGTAAGTTTCATTTCTTTCAACACTAACATTTCCAGCCTTATCGACAGCCTTAATTGATACAGCTGTTCCACTTGAATCCTCAGATCCCTTAACAGTCAGCTGAACCGGTGAACCAGTATATGCAACTGATGTATCTGTTGTTCCTGTTGCCTCAATATGATCAATCCCTGAAGAAATAGTTCCATCACTTACAAAAACATTGATCACAAGGTTCTGGCACCAGTCTGTCAGGCTTCCTTCTGCTGCAGTAATATCATCTATAATAGGGCTAGTCAAATCTACACTTCTTACAGCTGTTGTATGAACCGGATTTACATAGCCATTGGCATTTGTAATTTTAAGCTTTATATCATAATCAGCATGATTAGTAGAAGGATATGCATAACCAGAAATAGTGAATGTACCACCTCCATTATCTGTGATACTTGCAACATCATAATATGTTCCACCATCAACCGATAACTTAGCATTATCTATCCCAACTTCCGATGTTACCGTATAAGACACTTCAGCTCCAGTAGCTTCTTGATTATTCCATTTGAAGAAGTTTGATCCTTCTTCTGTTACCTGCTTGGTAAATACATCAGTTACAGTTGCGTTTTCCTTATATACAGGAAGTTCTAATGTATATGTACTTGAATTACCTGCTGAATCATTAACCACTACCGTAACATTTTTAGTTGTGCCATCCACATTCGATGTATCTGATGCTAAAGTATATGTAGCAGTATCCCCAGAAATCGTAGCTGCACCACCATCAACCGTTACACTTGCTATTCCGCTACCTGCACTAGTACCATCTGCCTGAAGATCAGCTACTGTAAAGCTTAAGTCAGCAGTCTTCTGCATGGTAATCTTATTAGAAGCAGTTATTGAATTTCCAGAAATAGTTGTATTAATATCACTACCCTGATTTACTGTTGCTGTTGTTATTATAGGAGCTGCATCATCATAGAATATTTCATATGCAGGTGTTGATGTAGCACTTGTTCCATAACTACTTGTTGCTTTAAGCCAGAAGTAGTTGATTCCTGGTGTTAATGTTGCATCGTATGTAGCAGAAGCACCACTATAACTTGTGCATGCATTTTCTGTAGCAGAAGCAATATCATTTGTTGTTCCCTGATAGAACTTTACATCATCCCCACTTATTGTTGCTTCTTCTGTTGATGGAGCACTGGCAGTACCAGTAACTGTAAATGACTGTTGTGTCGAATAAGCATCTGATGAATCAATTGAAACCGTCGGTGTTCCATTTCCATAATTCAGTGTAACACTGAATGATTCTTTTACTTCAGCATCATATCCATCCTGAATTTCTACTGTGTATGTAGGAGTTTTTCCTAAATTAGCTGTAACATCACCAGGTATAGTAATCGAGTATATTGGACTATGAGTTTCATCAATTGTGGTTATATTCTGACCTGTACCAGAAAGAGTAACCTTTGTTTTTGTCATATTAGGTGTTTGATCAGGCATAAAATAGATCACCACATCCTTGCTAGGATTAACTTTTCCAGAAGCAGGAATGTTTAATGAATAACTATCCAATGCTGTATTCACATATGATGTCCCTTCATTAACAGTTTGTCCACCATTATATTCAACCCAATACTCATCAATTATATGGAAATTTCTTTTTAAATTTCCACCATTATCAACAACAATAGTATCTCCAACCTGTGTTGCATTTCCATCTTTTAACTTAACAGTTTTTTGAAGCTTATAATATCCATCTTTATCCGAGCCATACTGCTTATCCAATGAAGCAACTGCGGCTTCTAAGCTTGTAAATGGCTGCGGAGTACCCCCATCCTGAATCAGGGCGTAATCAATATCACAATAATATTTTACAGTTGCACTATCTGAACTTGAATCATAATCCGAATCAGAAGCTGTAATAGTTTTTGTTTCATTATTAATTGTAAATGTTGGTGTGGTTGAAGCTTCATATGTATCAATTGTAATTACAGATACATCTACATAATCAGCCGATGGAAGAAGTGCTTCTTTCGCTTCGGGAGTTAGCCCTACTATATCCTCAACTTGAGTAGCTGTAATTGTTTCTTCTGAACCTCCATTAAACTTCCATTTCAGAGCTATATTTTTAGCTTTCCTCTGCACTGTTGCAGTTGTATCTAATCCAGAAGTAACAATCCCTGTACTATGTCCTTCTTTCCAGCTATATGTTGCTTCATAAGACGATGTCACCTGTCCCGAAACAACATCGTAATCCTCATATGCCGGATCAGTTGAAGGATCATAATTCTCAGTATCGTTAAAATAGTATATCGCTGGAGCAGTTAAATTTGTAGTAGATGTTGCCTTATAAATGTTTACAACCGAACTTTCAGGAGTATCTTCAGCCGGCAAACTAGGCAACTTAAACTTAACTCCTTTTGCAGGAACTTTCACAGTAAAATCCTGTAAAATATCTACACCGCTCAAAAAAGTATCATCTTCAACTCCTTCCACAGAAGGAACCGCAGCTTCAACTTTACTTCCGCGATTATTCACATAAATAACTGAAAGCACCATAGCAAGTGCCATAAAAACAGCAAGTGCTCTTACTGTTAATGGTCTTCTACGATCTTTCTTTTTAATTCTGTGTAATCTCTCTTTAACCATATATCCTCATCCTCCCTTACAGACTCTCATCAGTGTGAACAATTGTCTCACTGTAGATGACTGTGATTCCCGGTAAGTCTTTTCTAGGGCCATTCTTTACAGAATCTTCACCAGGTACCATATCGCTTCTTAGTACCGCGGTCATCTCCGGATTATAAGTTCCATATATAGCACTTTCGTCCAGCCCGCTGACATCAGCTGTAAGAACATCTGTTTTGTCAACTTCCGCATCATAATCTTCATCCAAATCATCATCATATAGGTCTGTATCTGATGTTCTTCTAAGAACATCTGTTGCCTCATCATCGTAAGATGTATCCTTCTTTATATCAGAGTTTGATGTAAGTACATCTGTCGAATCATCATCGTCGTAGATTTTCTCATCTGTATAATCTTCAGCCTCGTAGTCATCACCACCAGCTGTAAGTACATCTGTAGCCTGCTCATTTTCAAGGATTGTTGTTGTATCTTCAGAACCACCTTTATTTACCATATCATTATAGGTAAGTACTTCTGTCGATTCTTCATCAAGATTCATTCTAGCTCTTTCCTTTGCACCTGCCGTAGACGCCGCAGCTGCTTTTGCTGCATCCTCAGCTGCCTTTTTAGCAAGATCACTGGAAGCATCACTGCTTCTCTTAATATCGCTAGTATAATCTCTTTTATTTCTATCAAGAATCCCTGATTTCTTTAATGCGTCAGACATATCGATATCTCGTGCCTGAATACTACCAGATCCACCCAGGACTCTATTTCTTTTTCTACCAGAAGCACCTAGGTCGCCGCTTCTTATCTCTTCAATAGCCTTTCGCTGAGTATTTCCCGTTACCACACCGAAGGACTTAGGTATCTTCATTACGAAAAATATTACTACCGACGCAATTAGGAAGATGATTGCAAGTATCAATCCACCATAGAACATTATATTATACATTCCCATAGCTTACTCACCCTCCTTTTCTGAATCATTATCACCTGTAGTTTCTGTTGTATCTGTATCTCCCGTCTCAGCCGCTTTATCTTTCTCTTCTTCTTCAAGAGAACCATTATCGAGGCTATCCATAACAGATGATCTCTTTATCCAGTTAGGATTGTTATCTATTCCGTCCAACTGATTTCCAGCGTTGTAAACTTCAAGAATCTGATCCTTCTGGGAAGCAGTCCATTTTCCTGGATCCTGCTGTTTAGCTTCAAATGATGTATACAGATAATTCAAATGTTCTGAATAAACCTTAACTGCTGAATTATTTGCTGCACCTAAATTATCTTCTGCAGCTTCATATGTCGCTACTGCCGAATCAAAATCTCCAAGCTTTCCATAAATATCAGCCATTCGACACATATTGTTTATATATGCCTGAACATAAACCTTAGCAGTATCACTTGAAGGTTCTTCGCCAACATTCACCTTACCCTGAATCTGGTCAATTACTTCCTGATAGTAATTAAGTGCAAGCTTATAATTTCCTTCATCTACTTCTTCAGCATTTTCTGCAAGTGCATAATAGATTTCAGCAAGATCACTATTATAGTTATAGAAGAAATCTGCCGCATCTTCGCCTGTATACTCATTCAAATTCTTTACTGCATCAGACATTACTTTTTCTGCCTGCTCTGGAACTCCAGGAACACTCAGATATGTAACATATATTTTTCCTACAGTTTTATAATTTTCAAATTTCTGTCTATTATCATTTGTAAGGCTCGAGGTATTGTATGAAGCAAAACCATTTACCTTATCAATAAGTTCATTTGCATTTACATTAGTACTTGAAAGAATAAGTGCTATGCTTCCATAGTAATCTGCAAGTTCACCATAGGTTGGATCTTCCGAACTAACCATTCCGAAATACTTAGCTGCTGCACCATAGTCACCTACTTCATTAAAATAAGTAAGTCCCATCTTATAAAGTACAGCTCCGTTCTCATCAACCTTTGCATACTTATTCTTAATCTTGTTTGCTACTACATTAAGTCCATCATCAACTACAAGTGCATCTTTTGTTTCTATATCCTTTGATGAGTCAATGTAAACATCCAGGAACTTAGTATATGCCTCAGAATCTTCACCATTCAGCTCAAATGCTTCTCTATACTTGGAAGCAGCTTGAGAGTAAAGACCTTCTGTCTTGTAACTATTTCCTTCTTCTATATATGCAGAGTAGTTTTCTGCATTCATCTTATTTATTCCAACTCGACCGGCGATTGAAACTACAGCAAATATGATTGTAAGAGCAACAGTTGTACCAAACAGTTGAATTCTCTTCTTATGCATAGCTCTGTAGCTGTCATCCAATTCAGTATAATGTTCAAGAGCATAAATAAGTTCCGAACAAGACTGATATCTTTCATTTGGATTCGCCTTTGTACATTTAAGTATAATCTGTTCTAATCCAGTTGAAAGACTAGGATTAACTTCACGAATTGGTACCATTTCGTATGGTGGTTCCTGTGGATTCTTTCCAGTAACCATATGATAAAGAGTCGCGCCAAGATTATAAATATCAGTACGAGCATCCGTCTTATAGATACCACGGCCCTGTGCATCACCAAACTGCTCTGGTGCCGCATATCCTCTGGTACCAAGTGCTGTAGTATCGGCATTATTCTCAACATCGTACTCCTTAGCAGTACCAAAATCGATAAGCTTGACATCACCGTCTGGTTTAAGCATTACATTTGAAGGCTTCATATCACGGTAGATTATAGGCGGATTCATATTATGCAGATACTCTAGCGCGGATGCAAGTTGTAATCCCCAATCAATAACCTGATCCTGCGAGAAACTGCCAACTTCCTTAAGCTTATCAGCAAGATTTTCGCCTTCTACGAAGTCCATTACAACGCAAATTGTTTCTCTATGCTTTACGATATCAATAATTCTTGGAATAACAGGATGATCCACTCCTTTAAGGATATTCGCTTCACGCTCCAATCCCTTAAGAAGAAGTTCTGTACTCTTCGAACCATCTTTCTTAATCTCTTTAACCGCCAGCTGCATATTCATACGATTGTTACGCGCAAGATATACAGTGGACATACCACCCTCACCAATCTGTTTGAGGATCTCATATTTTTCGTCTAAAACGGTACCTTCTCTTAACATATTATTCTCCGTTAAATAGTCTTTATAGCAGCTACAGTAATGTTATCAGATTCTTTTCTGTTCTTTACTAGCTCGGTTAGGTAAACACAACCATACTTAAACTCTTCAGCATTATTAACACTCTTTGGTCCAAGTTTTTCCATAATCTCCTGATCGGAAATCTGATGTCTAAAACCATCCGAACATACAAAGTATACAGCGTTTTTCTGAACCTTTCCCTTTAGGAAGTCAGGCGTTACTGTGGCAGATGCGCCAACACACTGAAGAAGTACGCTTCGTCTAGGATCAACCTTTGCCTCTTCCGGTGACATTCTACCTGCAGCAACCTCTCTAGCTACAAATGTCTGATCCTTAGTAAGTATACGAACCGAATCATGTAACTCATATACTCGGCTATCACCCACATGTACAATGTAGAATTCATCCCTATACATAAGGATTGCTGAAATTGTTGTTCCAAGCATAATATTATTATCAGAACCGTAAATCCCCAACAGTCTGTTTTCTGTCTGGATAATACTATTCCAGTCATCTCGTAGTCTATTCGCTGTAAATGAATTCTCTACTACCTGTGACACAAACTCCTCATCAAACCAACGACAGAAGGAGGATATTACTTCTTTTGAAGCAAGTTCGCCTTTTGCAAGACCACCCATACCATCACAGACAATCGCAAATGCCACTTGGCCATCAGGAGTATCAATAATTCTTATCGCTACAGAATCCTGATTAGTACTTTTTCTAATTCCAATATCAGTATTATAAGTTGCAGTATATTCCATAATTAATTAGCTCCTTCTCTCAGGAAAAATGTGAAGTCTTCATCTCCTAATTTAATAGACATATTTGCCTTAAGAAGAACTTCTCTTCCCGGTTCAAGCCTTTCACCATCTACATATGTACCATTTGTAGAATTATTATCCTTAAGATAACTTACACCGTTTCTCTTAATAACTATTATATGAACACGGCTTATGCCACTATTATTGTCAATAGAATAGTCAGCATGTACCTTTGACTTTCCAATCTTAAACTCGTCCTTGGTGATAAATATCTTCTCACCCGTTTTCTCCCTGACAAAATGAGGTCTTGGAGGATTTGCATCGTCTATTTTTTCTTCTATTTTTTCTTCTGTAGTTTCAGCACTCGTATCTGCAGCCTTAGCCTCTGGCTGAACCGGCTCACCAGCTGCCGCTTTATTAAGCGGATCTGATTTATCACCCATATTCATAATGTCATCAATGGAGAATGAGTAATTTCCATTTTGATTTACCTGAGGGCCTTGTGGTCCTGTTGGAGCCTGTGGTCCAGCTGGTGCTTGTGGTCCAGCTGGTGCTTGTGGTCCTGCTGGCGCCTGTGGTCCTGCTGGTGCCTGTGGTCCTTGTGGTCCTGCTGAAGCCTGTGGGCCTGCTGGTGCCTGTGGGCCTGCTGGTGCCTGTGGTCCTGCTGGTGCCTGTGGTCCTGTTGGAGCCTGTGGGCCTGCTGGTGCCTGTGGTCCTGCTGGTGCCTGTGGTCCTGTTGGAGCCTGTGGGCCTTCTGGAGTTTGTGAACCTGAAGCCATCGGTGGGACCTGTGGACCAGTTGGGAATAATGATTCATTTTGTCTAGATGACTTAGAACGGATTTCTGGAATATCGAATTCGAATTCCTCAACCGCAGGTTTCTCACCCTCTAAAGAATCCTCACCTTCTTTAATAGCCTCTTTTATGGTCTCTTCTATTGCCTCTTCTTTAGCTGCTTCCTCGCCCTCTTTTATAGCTTCTTTTATGACTTCTTCTACAGCTTCTTCTGCTTTCTCAGCCTCTTCAGCTTTCTCGATAGCTTCTTCGATAATATCCTCAGCATTCTCAGCTGCTTTTTCATCTTTGATTAGAGTTTCAGGAGCCTCTTCTACTGGAGCCTCTTCTACTGGAGCTTCTTCAGCTGGTGTTTCAGGAGCCGGAGCCTCTTCTACTGGAGTCTCTTCTGGAACTTCAGGTTTTACATCTTCTTTCTCATCAGCATCAGCCTTAACAGCATCCATTTCTGGCATCTGTGGTCCTGCTGGTGCCTGTGGTCCTGTTGGAGCCTGTGGTCCCGCTGGTGCCTGTGGTCCTGCTGGAGCCTGTGGTCCTGCTGGTGCCTGTGGTCCTGTTGGAGCCTGTGGTCCCGCTGGTGCCTGTGGTCCTGCTGGCATCTGTGGCTCTTTTTCTTCTGATTTACTATCATCAAGCGGTTTGCCTGTCATTGGATCAAATCTCTTAACAGGCTGTGGAGTTATATTTCCGTCTTTATTATCTTCTTTCGCCTCTTCAATAGGCTTTCCTGTCATCGGATCAAATTTCTTAACAGGCTGTGGGCCGCCCGGCATCTGTGGTTGTCCACCAAACTGAGGCGCCTGTGGTCCTGGTACAGGTTGTGGCTTTCCGCCAAACTGTGTCTGCTGTGGCTGTCCGCCAAACTGTCCCTGCTGTGGCTGTCCACCAAACTGTCCCTGCTGTGGCTGTCCACCAAACTGTCCCTGCTGTGGCTGTCCACCAAACTGTCCTGGCTGTGGCTGTCCACCAAACTGCCCCTGCTGTGGCTGTCCACCAAACTTCGCCTGCTGTGGCTGTCCACCAAACTGTCCCTGTTGTGGCTGTCCACCGAACTGTCCTGGCTGTGGTTGTCCACCAAACTGTCCCTGTTGTGGCTGTCCACCGAACTGTCCCTGCTGTGGCTGTCCGCCAAACTGTCCCTGCTGTGGCTGTCCACCAAACTGCCCCTGCTGTGGCTGTCCACCAAACTGTCCTGGCTGTGGCTGTCCGCCAAACTGTCCTGACTGTGGCTGTCCACCAAACTGTCCTGGTTGTGGCTGTCCACTAAACTGTCCCTGCTGTGGCTGTCCACCAAACTGTCCTGACTGTGGCTGTCCGCCAAACTGCGCATCCTGTGGCATCTGAACATACTGAGGAACTACAGGACCTTTCTTATTATTCATAACATTCATTCTATTAATCTTAACCGGATTCTGAGTAACACTTGCAAGCTGAGCATCCCCAACTTCCATAAGTAACTCATTCACAACAACCGTAAGATTTTCTAATGAAAAATCATCAGAATTAATGCAAGTAAGTAACTTTGCTACATAGTTATCCTTACCTTCATCTTTAAACTTCATACTAGCTACTACGGTACGCATGAAATCAGCATTTTCTGACACCCCAGCCGTCTGCCCCTTTACTGGAATGGCAAATAAATAAGCATTGAGAGTATTTTCTACAATATAAACATAAGACATATCCCTAACAATATAACCAACAGGGATATTATTCTTTCCAATATCCAGGCCTTTAACAATATTCTTGAGAACCGTAAGAACCTCAGCCTTGGATAATGTTTTCTTCAAAAATGTTGTCAACTGTACTGAAGAAGGAATCTGCGAATAAATAACTCTTCTTGCATTTTCCGCAGAAAACTGTATAGGTGCTACCATGTCAAGGCGACCAGTCTTCAGCTTGTCATAAGCTGCCTCATCGAATTCATCCGTTGGTAACAGCTCATATCTCATCGATACACCATTAGGCATGTTTTCAAAATAAATGTTTTTCTTCTCCATTTTGCCCCCCATATTTCTTAGTTTCTATGCTTATTTCAATAACGACAGGTAGTCCAGAGCCTTTTTCAGACCCTGAACTACCTATTTCGCACTAACCCATCTTAAATGTGAAGTCTTCTCCGCCAAGAGTGATTACAGCTCCATCCTTAAGGAGTACTTCCTCATCAGCCGGTACTTCTTTTCCATCTACATATGTATGATTAGTAGACTTATTGTCCTTTATATAATAATGTTCACCCTTATGAAGGATAAAGGCATGCTGTCTGCTTACAGCACCATTTCCACTGATTCGGAAATCAACACCTCTGCTCGCCTTACCAATCTTAAATACATTCTTGGTAATCATTACTCGCTCTTGTGTTGTCTCACGAGTCAGATAAGGATAAACGACAAATGCGCCTTCGCTTGTTGTTACTACATTGTCCTCTGGTTTCTCAGACTTCTCAACATCTGCAGGAGTTAAAAGTCCGCTATCCTTCTTGACATCAGATACAGATTCTGTAATAACATTCTTCTTCTCTGTAGTATTCTTAGATTCTTCAACTGCATGTTCATGCTCAGCTTCCTCTTCAAGAGTTTCTGCTGCAGCTTTCAGCATAGCCGCTCTACTCACTCTAACAGGCTGTGTCATTGTAACGCCTGTTCCATCCTCATGGATAACTTCCTCGTCCTCATCCTCTTTAGCCTTTTTCTTGGCTTTCTCTTTTTCTTTTGCTTTTTCTTCCGCAGTTTTCTGAGGAACAACCTTGTTTCCAGTCATTTCTTCAAGCTTAGCCATCATGTCTTTAGCAGATGTGAACTCTTCTTTTTGAACTTCCTCTGTCTTGCCATTCTTCTGACTGTCTTTCTTTATCTCAGCCTCTTTAGCAACCTCTGCTGCCGGCTTAGGAATTTCTGGTTTAGGTTCTTCTTTCTTGTCTTCTTTTTTATCTTCTTTCTTGTCTTCTCTCTTGGTTTCTGCCGCAGGTGTTTCAGCAACTTCTTCTAACTCAATGCCTGATGTATTAGAATCATTTGCCTCAGCTTCTATATCTCCATCACTATCATCGCCGTCATCGCCAATTTCAGGAAGTTTTGCATCAGCTTCACCATCACCACCAAGGCCACTTAGAATATTTGAATTCTTCTCTTTCTCAGGATTTTCCTCAGATGCCGCCTCAACACTATCAACGATTTCTGCTCCGTCATCGGTTGAAATGTCAGCACTGTCATCAAATGAAATTCCAGAATCCTTCATGAGAGCTTCTGTTAATCCTATAAGACCTCTAAGATTAAATCCGTCTCCATTAATATATGTAAGAAGCTTTCCAACATATGAAAGGTCCTCATCCAAATCATATTTAAGGGATGCAATGAACTGTCTTACAAAGCTCTTAAATTCTGCCGAAACAGACGCATCACCCTCAACCGGAAGATACAAGAACTGAACCTTTAATGTATCTGGATTTATATACATAAAGCCTTTATTCAAAATGATATATGATAAAGGCAGTGCATATTCTTTTATTCCTATCATTCCCATCGAAATATTTCTGAGAATTTTTAATACCGACTCTTCCTTAATCGTTTCAGCTGAATAAGCTTCAAGAGTCATATGTCCAGTAAGATCATATGTCAGATAATCAAAGTCATCATCTTCTTCATAAATAATCGGAACGATCTCGAAAAGCTCATTTTCCTCGCAGTAATCAAGTACATCCTCGTCAATCTCTGTTCCTTCTCCACAAATATAAGTAAGATATCTCTCTTTGCCTATATTCTTTGCTGTAAAATAAAAACTTCTCATGGTATATCTATACCTCCTCTATAAGTCTCTATATCTAGTCCGTATCATTGCTCCAGACATCATCTTCAACATTATTCTTTTCGAAGCTAGCCGCCGGATCAATATCAGCCTTTCCGTCACCATTGGTATCTGTTCCGCCGATCATTGTCTGGTAGTGATCATCAAGTGTTTCTGTAAATATATGCTCACCTTTTTCCTCGTCAATGATGTGATAAAACAGATAATTAGTGTCATCAGGATTAAGCACTGCAGTTATACATGCAAGTCCCGGGTTACAGATAGGTCCAGCTGGAAGTCCTGAATAAACATAAGTGTTATAAGGTGAGTCAAATGAAAGATCATCTATAGATAATTCTTCCAGATCATACCTTCCTTCAGTAACACCATACAGAACTGTGGAGTCTACCTGAAGCAGCATTTCCTGATTCAGACGGTTATATAATACAGATGCAATCTTCGGTCTCTCTTCATCAAGCTTCGCTTCACGCTCTATCATTGAAGCCATTGTAAGGACATCAAAAGATGTAAGCCCTCTCTCTAACGCCTGAGATTTCATTTCCGCTGTGTAATACGCCTCAAACGCATTCAGCATCATTCTTACGAGATCAATTGCTGTTGTATTCTTTGTAATATCGTATGTGGCCGGGAAGAGATATCCTTCCAGCTTATACCTTACATCCGCTCCAGATGGAACATCCGCAAGATACTCAAAATCATTAGTTGTTACAGATTTAACTGCATTTATAAAATCTGTTTTTGAACAGATTCCTTCTTCCTGACATTTTTCTGCGATCATGTCTATAGAATAACCCTCAGGAATAACCAGCTGCTTAACAATCTTAGAATTCTCATCTTCCTTGGACATAACTTCCATCATCTCAAGAGTATTCATACCCTTATGAAGTTTAAATGTCCCGCTCTGAAGCTTTCCTCTGTACTGAGAATCTTGAAGACGCTTTACAAAAGCTCTCTCATATTTTATCAATCCATTTTTATGAAGTATCTCGGCTATTTCCTTTGCTGATGCATCCTTTGGAATTTCAACAACTACTTCATCACCCTGCTCGGACTTAGTATCTGTAAGCTCTGCATTGTAATCATTCTTGTAATCATTTATATAGTCGTCAACAATCATAAACAACAGAAAAGCAGCCGTAAGGCCTATCATAATTTTTACTAATCGTGCCATTTCGACTTTTTTCCTTTTGAAATTTTGAAACTTTCGAAACTTTCGAAACTTTTGAAACTTTTGAAACTTTCGAAAGTTTGTTTTTAATTATTATTTTTTTATAAGCTAGAAGCGTCTATGTTATATCTGAAATATATTTAAAATATACACAAAATACAACAGGGCGCACTTCCCCACTTATACTCATATAGTCTATCATTTTTTCATCAAAATCGCAACTGCCCTTTTTATACCCTCGGAAATATCCACCTGGGCTTTCCAGCCTAATTTTTCAAGCCTGTCGCTATTCATTATCTCAGGTGTTTGAGCGCTATAATCAACTGTCGGTTCCGCCTCATCCTCTGGATTAGCGAAGGACAGTTTCAGGCCCTTTTCAGGAAATGCTTCAACAGCCTTTTTAGCAAATCCACGAATAGTCACATTTCCAATCTCGCTAGAAATATTGTAAGGCTGCATATTTTCCCCATCCAGCATTACTCTTAATATCGCACGAGCAGTATCCGTTACATAACAGAAAGACCTGAATGGTGCTCCACTGCTCTTTAGAAGTATGTTTTCTCCCCTTACCACATTCGCGATAAACTGAGCCCATACTCTGTCATCATCCAGACTGGCAGCACCAAATATATAACTTGGTCTTACAATTTTTACATTCATATCATATTGCTTTGAGTAACTTGCAGCCAAAGTCTCGGAAGCTCTCTTACCCATTGCATAACAGTTCTTATATGAGTCTATATCCACATATCCCTGAGTTTCTTCAAGTAGTTCATGTGAACCATCTGTTACCTTTCCATAGGTTTTCAGACTTGAAACAATCAGGGTTGTAGCTTTCGAATCAGGGTTTTTACCATCCTGCTTTTTTGCAAAATCAAGAGCATTAATAGTTCCCGCAAGATTTGCATTTATAGTGCCCACAGGATCATTTTCAAAATGCCATGCTGACGCCTGGCTAGCAGCATGAATTACAAAGTCTACTCTATCTTCTATATTAAATGGTACACAAACATCCTGTTCTACCAGATCAAGGTCATCTCTATCAGCAAGAGCTCCATACTTTGCTTTTGCCCTATCCAGATTTCTGACCATACCTATCACCTTAATTCCAGCATCATAAAGGTCATTTCTTAAAAGCATTGCTGCAACTAAATGATATGCAATAAATCCGGCTGCACCGGTTATAAGTATTGTTTTACCGTTCAAACCGCTCCACTCAATATTATCTTCAGTTATCTCAAGGATATCACTATAGAGCCGGCCTGTAACTACAGATGATACTTTATTCATAAATATAAAGTCCTCGAATCATTCTATATTTTTTTCTTGCTTTTGAATACTAATTTCAAAACATTTATTTCAAAATTTTTTACTCTTTTTATATATCGCTTCTATTAAACTCTTCTTCAGCAAACATCTTGAAATGCTTATAAAAGAAGCTGGCTCTAAGTGCATCCATATCTTCAGGAGTTGTAACCTTAATATTAGTCCTCTCTCCTATAAAAAGATGGACATCATGACCAAGCTCAATAAAAAGTTCACTGGAAGATACCGGATTTGTTATACCACGCTTTTCAGCTTCAGCATGAGCCCACAGAATCTTCTCCATAGTGTAGCCCTGCGGTGCCTGAGTAACATACATAGAACTTCTTTTGTAACTCTTTCCACAGTTCTCGCCATCCTCACTGTATAACAGCGAGTCAATACTTGGAGTCACAGGAACCGCCGTTCCATACTTCTTCGTATCATTTATACAATTTGTTATAAGGCTTTCTGAAAGCATCGGTCTTACGCCGTCGCATATCAAAATAATATCATCAGGATTTGTAGCAACCTTAGCAGTCTCAACTACACCATTATGAATGGACTGGTATCCATTCTCTCCGCCGGCAACCACCGCCCTGACTTTCTTTATTTCATATTTTTCTATCAGCTCATTTAGATAATCTATCCACTCTTCCTTGCAGGCGATAACAATGTCATCCACCTCAGGGTGTTTCTCAAAATGGCCAATAGTCCTGATGATTATTGGCTTTCCAGCCACCTTCAGGAACTGTTTTGGCAGATCATCGGACTTCATTCTTCGTCCAACTCCACCTGCAAATAACATCGCTGTTACCATATATTTTCTCCTTATAGAGTTTGTAATAAAGAGATTATTTAATCCACCTGTTTATAGTCAGCCAGGAAGTCTTTAAGCTGATGTGCAGCTTCTTCCAAAACTCTCTTTTCTGGCAGATAAACAATTCTGAAATGATCCGGTTCTTCCCAATGGAATCCACCACCGTGAGTAAAGAGTATCTTCTTCTTACGGAGTACATCCAGTGCAAACCTCTCATCATCATGAATATTAAACTTCTCTATATCCAGTTTAGGGAAACAGTAAAATGCAGCTTCTGGCTTCACAACCGAAACGCCAGGAATATCATTCAACAGATTGACGATACATTCTCTCTGCTCGTAAACTCTTCCTCCCGGTTGAATCAGCTGCTTTGTTTCATCCAGCATCTTAAGCGCAGGCGCAATAAGAGACTGTGCCGGAACATTTGAGCAAAGACGCATTGATGAAAGAAGTTTTATTCCTTCAATATAACCCTTTGCATTTTTCTTATTTCCAGAAATGGACATCCAGCCAACTCTGTAACCTGCAATCAGGTGTGACTTTGAAAGTCCATTAAATGTAAAGCATAGGCAATCTGGTGCAAGACTGGCAATGGAAACATGTTTCTTTCCATCCATAACAAGCCTGTCATATATTTCATCTGCATAGATTATAAGATCATGCTTTTCAGCAAGTTTCACGATTTCCTTCAGTACATCCTCTGGATAGAGGGCTCCCGTTGGGTTATTTGGATTGATTACAACTATTCCCTTTGTTCTTGGAGTAATCTTACTCTCTATATCCTTTATATCCGGATACCAGCCTGAGCTCTCATCACAGATATAATGAACTGCCGTACCACCAGCCAGTGTAACTGACGCTGTCCAAAGAGGATAGTCCGGAGCAGGAACCAGCATCTCATCGCCGTAATCCAGAAGTCCCTGCATGGAAAGAGTAATAAGCTCGCTTACTCCATTCCCAGTATAAATATCATCCTCAGAAACATTTGGAATATTCTTTAATTTATCATATTCAAGAATTGCTCTTCTTGCTTCTATCAATCCCTTAGAATTCGAATATCCTTCCGTATCTGTCAGGTTATTCGCCATAGTCTTTATAAGCTCAGCTGGAGCCTCAAAACCAAATGGTGCCGGATTACCTATATTCAGCTTCAGAATCTGCTCACCGGCTGCACTCATTCTGTCAGCCTCATCCATTACAGGACCTCTAATATCGTAGCAGACATTATTAAGCTTTACTGACTTTTCAAATTTTCTCAAAATAATACGCCTCTTCTCTTTATAATGTTTTAGCATATTTCTAAAAGCCATAAGCGTCTAGAAATATGCTAATTAAATACTTTTATTTATACTTTTAATATATTTACTATCTATTTATCCATAGCAAGCTTAACTTCAACTATTCTTGCTACAGATTCATTAAGTCGTTCTTCAGATATTTCACCCTTCTTAACAGCTTCAAGAACTCCCTCATATGCCTTCTGGAAATCCTCTGGCATAAGAATCATATCTGCACCAGCCTGAATTGCAAGAACTGCAGCTTCATCAGATGTATACTTAGATGAAATAGCTCCCATTTCCATAGAATCAGTGATAACTATTCCATCATAACCCATATCTTCACGAAGAAGTTCTGTTATCATCACATCCGAAAGAGATGCAGGTGTATCATGACCAGTTATGTTAGGAGCTGAAATGTGAGAAACCATGATGATCTTAGCTCCACTATCTATTGCAGTCTGGAATGGTACCAGTTCATCCTTCTTAAGGTCATCAATCGTTTTTGTTGTAAATGCCGCTCCTAAGTGAGTGTCACCAGCTGTAGCTCCATGTCCAGGGAAATGCTTATATGTAGGAGTGATTCCCTTGGACTCAAGTCCCTTTGCTACTGCAATGGACATATCCGAAACCACATTCATATCACATCCGAAGGATCTGTACTTTACTATAGAATTTTCCGGATTAGTAAGTACATCTGCTACAGGAGCAAAATCAATATTAAATCCCAGATCCGACAGATAGGTTCCCATTGTTTCACCAGCAGCTTTTGCATCCTCAACAGTTCCATTGGCACCAATCTCAGACATATTTCCCACATTGGTTACACCAAATCTGTTGCTTCCGGCAACTCTGGCTACAGTTCCTCCCTCTTCATCAACGCAGAGGAACATAGGAAGGCCAATCCTATCAACACTATATTCATTTGTCTTTGACAGCATATCCTTAACCTGTTGTGGAGCCTGAAGGTTATCTCCCATATAAATAAGCCCGCCTACAGGTGTTTCATTAATTGCAGTCTTGGTAGCTTCTCCAGCCATCATGGCAGCATCTGTAGATGTAAGTGCATCAGGTGTTATAACAAACAGCTGAGCAACCTTATCTTCAACAGACATTTTACTTACAAGTTTTTCTGCCTCAGATAGTTCAACCGGCGCTTCGGTGGTGGCTTCAGCAGCTTTCTCTTCAGATTGATTCTCCAAAGCACCTTTATCCAAAGCATCTGTATCCAAAGCATCTGTATCCGTACCAGTAAATGCATCGCCTGACTGGTTGTACAACTCAACTGAAGGAGTTTCTGTTGATACAACTTCCGAAACAGAATTAACACCCGCAGCATCTGCTGACATTACTTCATTTTTATTTACCTGACTCATTCCACCTTCGCCAAGGAAGACGCATAATGCAATCATTGCGAATGAAGAAAGAACAAGTATGAATTTCCTAAAATTTTTATTCACTCTGTTTTCTCCAAAAAAAAGAAAAGTGGTTTACAGAACATAATCAGAGACATTTTAACATCAAACAAATAAAAAAGCCACAATATTTTGTGGCTTTTTAGTATTTTTTAAGTTTTTCAGACTATTTATGCAATTGATTTCACATATTATTTAACGTTTTTCCATTCTTATGTAAACCGATTCTTTAATCCACATCCACAGAAGAAGCTATATAACGAGCTCCCTCGCGGCTTACTTCCTTCTGACGGATTGAATAAATATCATCATAGTTATTGATAAGAAGATCAACAAGATATCCAGACATTGCTCCGCTATCTACATACTCGCGAAGAGTTCTGATAACCTCTTCCTTTGACATACCTGCACGATATGCTCTAATCTCCGCAACCGCTGAAAAGATATCAGCTATGGCGATAATACGAGCTCCCATTGGAATATCATCAGCTTTCAATCTAAATGGATATCCATATCCATTCAACTTCTCGTGATGAAGGGATGCCCAACGACTTATCTGATCAAATCCATCAATATCCTTCAAAAGAAGGTGAGTATAATATGCATACTCCTTTACAATATTGAACTCTGCATCAGTCAGCTTGTCATTTTTATCCAGTATATACTTTGGAACCTTCAGTTTTCCTACATCATGAAGATATCCTGCTATCATCATCATCTTACATTCATCCTCGGACATTCCAATGATTTCAGCAAGACGAACAGCGGTCGCTGCCACACCTGATGAATGCATAACTGTATAGTTACTTCTAAAATCAATAATTCGCGACATGAACCTTGCCAGTTCAATAGTTTCATCCAAAGAAATATCATGGGCAGCCGGAATGTACTTAAGGAATATCTCTGGTTGATGAAGAACTTCCATCCAAACATATTCCTTCTCAGCAAATCTTAAAAATGCTTCTATTACCGCTGAGCTTATACCCTCACTACCTAGCTCAGATATAGAATCACAGATATCTTCTACCTGATTAAGAGCCGCATCCTTAGGATCAAGCATTGCCGCAACTCTGTCAGCTATGTCTATTATCTCTGCGAAATCTTTATATTTATCATATCCAAACATCTCCTCATCTGTTTCCTCTTCTGGAGATGCGATTCTCATAACCTCACAAACTGACTTATATCTTTGAACATCGCCTAAGATACCAAGTCCTGGCGCCGCCAAATCCTTAAAATAGTAGCGATTAGAGCCATTATCAAAGCCATTATCCTGAACAATATCTTCATCACCAAACAGGTCATCCTGCGCATCTACTTTATCTGGTATTTTTTCCGGCATTAATGCAATTCCTACATCATAAAGAATACTTGCATTAATAAGCTCTCTTTTATCAGCATCATTATACCCCATCTCATCAGCTATACTGTACGCCAGATACGCAACTCTCTGATGAAGTTTTTCAGTTTCAGGTCTAAGAAGATTCATAGCTTCCGCAAAGCTTTTCGCCATGTCTCTCATATTAGTAAACATCTTCTCCATACTGTAATCCTCCCAATTATTTTTTACACCCGTTTTCTGCTTTCATTTCTTTCACCCACAATACACATATTATATCATTTTTATACTCATTTTCATATCTTTTTATATCCTTTTTATATCCTTTTTATAACCTTTTTATAGCCTTTTACGGCTAAATCTTATGCATAGAATGGAAACTTTACTAGCTTGACAGCCGGCAGTAAAAAGTATAATATAATTAAATATAGTTAAAGTTATTTAACCACGAAACTATTGTATCCACAATGAGGTAGGAGACTAAAGATGAACCTTGCTTCAATAATTGTAATCATCATTTTATTGTTATGTCTTATCCCTGCAATAATATACCTATATAAAAATGGAACTTGTGGCAGTTGCCCGGACAAAGGAGCCTGCTCAGGTCATTGTAGCAGTAAGTCCTACAAAAAAGACATAACAGAAAATGAGTCAATAAATGCACTACAAAAAGAGTACATAAATAACTATAAAAAAGAACATAAAAAAGAATATAAAGAAAAAAATAAGCTTATAGATGAGATAATCAAAAAACATAGAATATAAGAGTTTTTAACTTGCAAACAAAGTTAAATTGTGCTAACATCTTTTAGTGATTTTTGCATTTTTTAACAAGAGTTAATTATATATACATCGTTCTTAATTTTAGAATTATTAATATAATTTTTTAGAATTTTACATTCTATTTCATGGAGGGTACAAAATTGACAATGGAGATTCGCCAATCAGCAGAAGATTATCTAGAAGCAATACTTATGATTAAAGAGAAGAAGGGTTATGTTCGTTCTATTGATGTTGCGAACCAGCTTGGTGTATCCAAGCCTAGCGTAAGTTACGCAACAAAGAGACTAAGAGAAAATGGATATATTTCATTTAACGAAGACGGAATGATTTCTCTTACAAATTCCGGTATGGAAATAGCCAGCAAAATTTATACTAGACATAAAGTCCTTACTCAGATTTTTACAAGTCTGGGAGTAGATGAAAAAATCGCAGCAGAGGACGCCTGCAAGATAGAGCATGATCTTAGCCCACAGACCTTTGACGCTCTTATGGAATATGCTAAGAAGTCAGGACTTTCAAATATTTAGATAGCAATTTATGATAATAAACCTAAAAACCACGACTCAATTTGAGCCGTGGTTTTTCTTATGCTGTCATGCCTGTATATAATTGATAATATTTTCCCTTCTGTTCCAGAAGCTGATCATGAGTTCCGCTTTCTATTATTCTTCCCTGTTCCAGAACCATAATGCAGTCACTATTCTTTACAGTGGAAAGTCTATGAGCGATGACAAATGTAGTTCTTCCTGCCATCAGCTTATCCATTCCTTCCTGAACTTCTCTCTCAGTTCTGGTATCAATAGAACTTGTAGCCTCATCAAGTATAAGTGCCGGTGGATTTGCTACAGCCGCTCTTGCAATGGCAAGCAGCTGTCTCTGTCCCTGACTTAGATTTCCACCATCGCCAGTAAGCATTGTATTATATCCTTCAGGCAGCTGTCTGATGAAATTATCCGCATTTGCCAACTTTGCAGCAGCAATACATTCTTCATCCGTTGCATCCAGTCTTCCATATCTGATATTTTCCATAACCGTTGCAGTAAACAGATGTGTATCCTGAAGTACCAGTCCCAAAGACCTTCTAAGGTCTCCCTTCTTGATTTTATTTACATTTATATTGTCGAAACGAATCTTTCCATCCTGAATATCATAGAATCGATTGATCAGATTTGTAATGGTTGTCTTTCCTGCTCCAGTAGAACCTACAAATGCAATCTTTTGACCAGGCTTTGCATCCAGTGAAACATTATGAAGTACAATCTTCTCTGGCACATATCCAAAGTCCACATCGTCCATGAATATAGCACCTTCCAGTCTCTGGTAAGTTACACTGCCGTCAGCCTGATGCTGATGCTTCCAGGCCCAGACTCCTGTTCTCTCAGTTGTTTCTGTCAGATTTCCATTTTCATCTTCTTTTGCATTTACAAGTGTTACATAACCCTCATCTGCCTCAGGTTCTTCGTCAAGAAGATTAAATACTCTGTCAGCACCTGCTAATGCCATAATAATAGAGTTAAACTGCATGGACACCTGATTGATAGGCATATTGAAACTCTTATTAAATGTAAGGAAAGAAACAAGTCCTCCTACAGTAAGAGGAGCAATACCTGCAAATGCAGCTCCCTTCACGCCAAACTGTGTAAGCACAAGAAATGCACCTATAACTGTACATACTACATAACTTAGATTTCCCAGCTGGGCCACAGATGGCATCAGCACATTTGCATATTTATTCGCATTATATGCGCTATCAAAAAGCTCATCATTCAGCTTATTGAATTCATCAACGCTTTCCTGCTCGTGGCAGAATACTTTGATAACCTTCTGCCCGGTTATCATTTCCTCAATGTAACCATTTTCCTTGCCTAGATTTTTCTGCTGCTTTACGAAATACTCTCCACTCTTCTTTGAAAGCTTCATTGTAACCGAAAGCATAAATCCTACCATCAAAAATGAAACTATTGTAAGTGGAATACTTCTCATTATCATACAGAAGATTACACCAATTACTGTAAGCATACTTTGGAAAAGTGAAGGAATACTTTGACCCACCACCTGTCGAAGTGTATCAACATCATTTGTATAGATGGACATGATGTCGCCATGAGTATGTGTATCGAAATATTTAATTGGCAGCTTCTGCATATGCTCAAAAAGGCTGTCCCTGATTCTGCGAAGTGTACCTTGCGAAACATTTACCATGATTCGGTTATAAGAATAAGTAGCAACTACGCCTATTCCGTAGAACATAGCCGTCTTAAGTATTGCACCTAACAGAGGTCCAAAATCCGCCGTACCACCACTCTTGATTGTTTTAACCATAGGATCAATATATACATCAATGAGGGTTTTCATAAACATAGTTCCCTGCAGGTTAGCTACAACACTAACAAGGATAAGAATGAAAACCAGGATCATCCTGAATCCATAATAATTAAATATATAACCAATAAGACGTTTCAATATCTTACCTGGATTTTCAACCGTAGGCTTCATACCTCTTGGTGTTCTGCCCTTTGGTCCTTTTCCACTTGGAGCTGGCATATCTTTTTCTCCTTCTTTCTCTATCTAACACTAAATGTAATAATTCTTCTATCTTCTATTCACAGAATCGAAAAATCATTCGGAAAGTTCGCACTTCGTGCTCTACTGTCTCCTGCGGAGACACTTTCCTCATGCGTTTTTCGGTTCCTGCTTCGCAGGTTGCATGAGATAAATTTTCAAAATTTGACTGCAAGCAGTCATTTTGAGATTTATCTCATGCACTGTGAATAGTAACTCTAGTTATCGTCAAAATCGCCACTACCGCCTTGCTGAGATTCATATACATCTCTGTAGATCTCATTTGTCCTGATAAGCTCTGCGTGACTGCCAAAACCATTCACACGGCCATTATCCATGACAATTATCTTATCAGCATCCATAACGCTGGAAATTCTCTGAGCAATTATAATCTTAGTGGTCTCTGGAATAAACTTCTTGAAGGACTCTCTAATTCTTGCATCTGTAGCTGTATCAACAGCGCTGGTAGAATCATCCAGAATAAGAATCTTTGGTTTCTTTAGAAGCGCTCTGGCAATACAGAGTCTCTGCTTCTGACCGCCGGATACATTTGTTCCGCCCTGCTCAATCTTCGTATTATATTTATCTGGAAATCCCTCTATAAAGTCATCTGCACAAGCAAGCTTTGCAGCCTCGATACATTCTTCCTCTGTTGCTTCTTTATTGCCCCAGCGAAGATTATCTAAGATAGTTCCAGAGAACAGTACATTCTTTTGAAGAACTACCGCAACATTATTTCTAAGGGCCTCCAGGTCGTACTCTCTAACATCTCTGCCGCCAACCTTAACTGCACCGCTGGAAACATCATAGAGACGACTTATCATATTCACTAAACTTGTCTTAGAACTTCCTGTTCCACCAATAATACCAATAGTCTCTCCAGAATTTATATGAAGGTTGATATTATCCAGCACTGGATTTTCAGAAGCTTCATCATATCTAAAGATTACATTTTCAAAATCAACACTTCCGTCTTTGATCTCAAAAACCGGATTCTCAGGATTCTTAAGTGTGCTCTCTTCCTCAAGAACTTCAGCCACACGCTTTCCGCTGGCTGTAGACATGGTGATCATTATGATAACCATAGAAAGCATCATAAGACTCATAAGTATCTGCATACAGTAGGCAAGCAGCGTTGAAAGGTCACCAGTTGTAAGAGCATCAACCCCCTCTGTTCCATTTATAATAAGCTTGGCACCTACCCAGCTTACCATCAGGATGCAGAAGTAAATAGTTGACTGCATAAGTGGCATAGCAAATGCCATAGTGCTCTCTGCCTTTACAAAGAGTTTATATATCATTCCGCTGGACTTCTGAAATCTCTTAATCTCATAATCCTCACGAACAAATCCTTTAACCACACGGATAGCTGATACATTTTCCTGTACGCTTTCATTCATTTCATCATACTTTGGAAATGCAGCTGTAAAATATTTTGTTATCTTTGACATAAGGAAGCCACCCACAGCCGAAAGGAAGATAACCGCTCCAAGATAAACCAAGGAAACCTTTGGACTGATGAGGAATGCAGCCACCATCGCTACCACAAGGTTTATAGGCGCTCTTGTCATCATTCGAAGTATCATCTGATATGCATTTTGAATATTAGTTACATCAGTTGTAAGTCTCGTCACTAAACTGGCAGATGAAAACTTATCAATATTTGCAAATGAAAAATCCTGAATATGCTTATACATATCACGGCGAAGATTTCTCGCAAGTCCAGCCGAAGCATAGGCTCCATATTTTCCTCCCATAACACCTGTGAAAAGTGCACCTAAAGCAAGTAATATCATAAATGCACCATACACCAGGATATGTGATATATCTATGGCTTCCCCCTCAGAGATATCAATAATTTTTCCCATTACAATAGGAATGATTGTTTCAAAGATAACTTCAAGGACCATAAACACTGGAGTCATTATCGATGAAAACTTAAACTCCTGTACTTCTTTCAAAATAATCTTTATAGTCTTCAAAATCTAAACCTCTTTCTCTATATCTAACTTTTTATATAACTTTTTTATCTGACTCACGCACCTGTTTTTAAGCACGAAATATTCTATCACTTTTTTGATTTCTTTACAATCCAATGGAAGTATCTTATAATAAAGAACGGTTGTTTGTTATCAAAAGACCAGAAAGGAATAACGAAATGATTGAATATAATATTGGAATTCTTGGAGCAGGAAATATTGCTACTGTTATCGCAGATGTTCTTAAGAACATGAACGGTTTCTGCCCTTACGCTATAGCATCAAGAGACGAACAGAAAGCAAAAGATTTCGCTGAAAAATACGGAATCGAAAAAGCCTATGGTTCTTACGAGGAACTTATGGCTGACCCGGAAGTTGAACTGGTATACATTGCCACAGTTAACACAAATCATGCAGAACTTGCTAAGAAATGTATGGATGCAGGAAAGCCTGTTTTCATCGAAAAGCCAATTTCTTACAACTCAAGAACAGCTGCTGAATTATTCCAGTACGCTGAAGAAAAAGGCCTCTTCTGCGGTGAAGCAATGTGGCTTAGATACAACCCACTTATGAATATGGTTGTAGATCTTGTTAAGAAGAATGCTATCGGTGATGTTAGAAGTATTACAGCAAATATCGGATACAATCTCGTAGGAAAAGAGAGAATCCTGAATCCTGCACTGGCAGGTGGTGCACTTCTTGACATCGGTGTTTATCCACTTACAGCTGTATTTATGATCATGGGAGGACCTCCAAGTCAGGTAATCGCAACTCCTATTACAACAAATACAGGCGTAGACGCATTTTCAACAATATTGATGGGATATCCACAAGGAAGAAATGCATATGTAACCACAACTGTAACAGCAAAGCTGGATAACAGATGTGTAATCTACGGAACACATGGTCGTATAGAGATCAATAATGTAAATAACCCATCACAGGTTACTATCTATGGTGCAGATGGACAGAATAAGGGCGAATTAGTTCCACAGGATGACGCTAAAACAGGTTATGAATATGAATTCAAGGCAGCAAGAAAAGCAGCCATCGCTGGAAATTTGGAAACAACAGAATTAACTCGTAAGGATATTATCGAATTATATAAATTCATCGATACTATTAGATACACTTGGAACCTTCCATTCCCATTACCTGGAGAGCCAGAGAAGAGAGTTCAGAAGCCTGAAACTTCTAAAGAAGGCGAGCCAAATTCAGCAAAACCTGAGAACACAGAGAATGCGTAAACATTTAATCTAAGAAACCAAAAGGGATACACCGCTAAGCGTGTATCCCCTTTTTAATATCTCTATGTGATATTTTGAATATTTATTTTTGGTATTTATATTTCTTATGACTGTATCACTGCTTGATCAATTTTGATATCAGCTCATCCACCGAAATCTGACCAGGAGCACTGCCCTTTCCAATTGCAGCAAATGTCAGACATGAACCAGACTCTTTACAATTGATTCTAGAAATCTTTCCCAGTTCTCCCATAGAGATAAGAGCCACAGGTTTCGACCTCTCTATAACTTCACGCTGATTCATCTCCATAATTCTTCTAACATCAAATTGATTTTTAGGCATAGCTGCGATCTTCAAAATATCGCCACCAAGAATCTCCATCTGACGAAGTTTTTCTTCTATCTCCATATCATGTGGAGTTTTTTCAAAATCATGATATGACATAACTACCGCAATACCAGACCTATGTGCAGCTGTGGTTGCTCTGGCAATATTATAATTACCTGCTGTGAATTCCACATCCACCATGTCCACCAGTCCGGAAGTCATAACATTTCTCATGATCAAATCCATATGCATATGAGCACGGTCATTTCTAATCTCTCCACCCTGCTCTTCACTTCTAAATGTGAACAGAAGCACTCTATCCACAAACAGTTGTCTTAGATGGCGAAGTATATTAAAAACATTTTCGGGTACTTCCACATTTCGATAATAATCTGCACGCCATTCAATAACTGACACTTTACATTCTGGATGATCCTTATACTTTTCATCCAGGCGGTCTATCTCCTTACGAACCACCTGAGAGGCAGCAAAAATCTCCTCGCCAGACGAACCATAAAGTGGTACAGCTATGCGAGGGGTTCCATCTCCAAATGTAAAATCTCTTATAGTTATTTTCTTGTCATTATTATCCACAAACATGAACGATTACCCCTGTAATAACAGCAAAAACAACTTCCATTATAGCAAAGAAGATTGCTATCTTCGGTACACTCCATTTCAGATTCTTCTTTAAGTGATCATGAAATGGAAATCTTATGTCCTTAAATAAATTTACCTTAAATACCCTTAACACTGCAAGCTTTAGTAAGCCCAATCCTCCGTCAAACAGAAATACGAATGACATAGGAATAAATACAAATGGATGTCTTGACTTCATAGCCAGTAGCGCCAGCATGAAACCAATAGTTCTAGAACCCGCATCACCCATTAAAACTTTACTTGGATTCCAGTTATAATTTAAGTAAGCAGCAATTACAAATGCAAATACAACAGCCAACGCTGCATAGATGCCAAGAATTCTGCTGAAGATACATGTAAATGCAAGCATTTCAATCACTGAAACCGTTCCACACAGGCCATCCACACCATCAGAACAGTTTGTTACATTTACAGATCCCCATATAAGCGCAACTGCAAGTATCACATATAGCACAACCGGAATGTGGAACCTTGCACCGAAAAAATTAACATTTGTAGGATTATTCAGTACAAAAACCACCGCTCCAGCAATGGCAATGATCAGGTCAAGTATTCCCTTAACCAGTTCACCCCAAGGGCTTTTTGCCGCATCATCCAGATAGCCTGTTATCATCATGACTAACATAAGAATAACATATGCATAGAACTCAGCTCCCACTGAATGCTTTATCTGGTCGAAGGGCATAAAGAACAGGGATGACACCACCAGAAAAACTATTACCATTATAAGTCCAACACCAGTCACCTTGCCATTAGAATTTTTATTAATTTCAATTTTATTTCCATTCTTATCAGTTACAAACTTCCCACCATCTCTTGGAAGAAAGCCAAATGGTTTTGCCAGCAAAAGAAGTGTCAGCACAAATGCTACTGCAGCCGCAATAAGAATTATAAATCTAGACGACATCACAGGATGTAATAGATTGTAAAACATTATATACTTCCTTATTAGAGTTTATTATTAATTAGAGTTTATTATTAATTAGAGTTTATTATTAGTTTTTTTTATTAGTGTTTTTTATTAGTGTTTTTATTTGTTTTTATTTTAGTAAATCTTTGCTTCTTCTTCTCCATTCATTACACGGAGCGCACCCTGTGCAAGAGCAAGAAGTTCATCTTCACCCGGATAGATTGTAACTGGTGCAATAAAGCTAACTCTCTCACTAATGTCATGAGTCACCTGCTCGCCATGTGCAATACCACCTGTAAGGATAATCTGGTCTACCTTACCCTTAAGAACTGTAGACATAGCTCCAATATCCTTACTTACCTGATATATAAAAGCATCAAATACTAATTTAGCTTCTGGTTCAACAAGACTTCTCTTATAAACTTCCTGAGCATTATTTGTTCCAAGAAGAGCATTGTAGCCACCATTTCCGATAAGTTTCTTCTTGATTTCAGCCTGTGTATATTTTCCTGAGAAACACATATCCACAAGAGCTGCAGGCGGAACCGCACCAGCTCTCTCAGGTGAAAATGCACCTTCACCAGAAAGGGCATTGAATACATCAACGATTCTTCCACCAGTGTGAGCACCAACTGATACACCACCACCCATGTGAACTACAATAAGGTTCAGGTCCTCATATGCTTTTCCAACTTCCTTTGCATATCTCTTAGCAACAGCCTTCTGATTAAGAGCATGGAATATTGATACTCTTGGAAGTTCAGGAACACCAGAAATTCTAGCTACATCTTCAAGCTCATCTACTACTACAGGATCAACGATATATGATGGAACACCTATCTCATCTGCAATACCCTTTGCAAGAATACCACCAAGATTAGATGCATGCTCACCACCAACACCAATCTTAAGATCTTCAATAAGCTTATCAGTTACTGTGTATGTTCCACTTGGGATTGGCTTAAGAAGTCCGCCACGACCAACGATTACATCGAAAGAATTAATATCTTCTCCCTTATCCTTAAGGAAATCAAGGATCATAGCCTTACGGAAATCAACCTGATCAACAATTTTTTCAAACTGAGCTATCTCCTCAGTTGTGTGTCTAAGTGTCTCCTCTGAAACAAGTGTTTCGTCTTCGAAAATTCCGAGCTTTGTAGAAGTTGAACCCGGATTGATAATAAGTGATTTTATCATGTCATTTTCCTCTTTTTTAATCTTCTATTTCAGTCTTTATTTATTCTTCTTAAGTGACTCAGCTACAAGTGCTCCAAGTGCAAGTGAATTTACCTTTACCTCAAAGCTATCAGATCTTGATGTAAGAATTACAGGAGCTGCTGTTCCTGTGATAAGATTTCCATTCTTTACATTTGCAAAATGAACCAGACCCTTGTAAAGAATATTTCCAGCGTGAATATCCGGGAACAGAAGTACATCTGCATCACCAACAATCTTACGACCTGTAGCACCCTTATGCTGCGCTGCCTCAGGACATGTAGCAAGATCCATAGAAAGTGGTCCATCAACGATACAACCTGTTATCTCGCCTCTTTCATTCATCTGCTTAAGTTCATCAGCTTCTACAGTCTCTGGCATCTTAGGGTTAACAACCTCAACTGCAGCCAGTGGAGCAACCTTTGGATTATCAATACCGCAGGCATTACATATCTCAACTGTATTCTTGATAATGCTTGCCTTGTCCTCAAGAGTAGGATATGGAACAAATGCAACATCTGTAAGGAACAGAAGGTGGTCTACACCCTCCATCTCGAATACACAGACATGGCTAAGTGGTCTTCCTGTACGAAGTCCAACTTCCTTATCCAGCACTGAGCGAAGGAAATCTTTAGTATCGATCAGTCCTTTCATATACATATCTGCCTTGCCATCATGAACCAGCTTAACAGCCTCTCTGGCAGCTTCAATCTTATCCTTAACATCAACTACTTCATAATCACTAAGGTCCATTCCTATCTCCTCAGCGATAGGCTTGATCTCATCAAGATCACCTACAAGAATTGAATCTGCAATTCCTCTTTCCTTTGCAGCCTTTACTGCAAGAAGTACTTCATCATCCTGTGCTACTGCAACAGAAACCTTCTTCTTATCGACCTGGGAAAGTCTCTTAAGAAGATCATCAAAACTTTTACTCATAATTTTTCCTCTTTCTACTTATTATTTAAGTATTTTATTTTATATATTTATTTATGATTCCTGGACTAAAACAGTTGAATTAACTAAGTCAGCCAGATTAATCCGCCTCTTTAATCCGAAGAATTTTTCTTATCTATATAATCCATAACAGCCTGCGCTATAAATGGAGCCGCTGTAAGCATAACTGCAATAAGGGCCAATGTCTTATCTGAATTTCCTTTTCTAAGAGCTTTCACATAGGCACTCTTTATATCCTTACGCTCTCTCTTCTCAGCTTTCTTTGCAGCCTTCTTCTCCTGCTTATGAAGTTTCTTAGCATTCTTCTTTGCAAGATTAACTGCCTTCTTCGCTGTTGATACACCATTTTTTTTCATAGGACACCTACCTAACAATACTTATGCTGCTTATTCAGCCTCATCCTCATCTTCAAATTTATAGTCCTTGCCTGGTAGAACTGCATTAAGAATTATACCAGCTACAGAACCTACTGCAAGTCCTGAAAGTGAGATTGTCATATTACCAATAAGAATATTGATTGCTCCAGTAGCACTATACTTGATACCAATTGAAAGTACCAATATGATAGCTGCTATGATAACATTTCTTGTCTTACTGAAATCAATCTTATTTTCAACTATATTTCGTACACCAACTGCTGAAATCATTCCATAAAGCACAAGTGAGATACCACCTATAACTGCTGTTGGAATTGCGGAAATGCACGCTGCAACCTTTGGCGAAAATGAAAGTACAACCGAAAATGCTGCTGCAATTCTAATAACTCGTGGATCATAAACCCTTGAAAGAGAAAGCACACCAGTGTTCTCTCCATATGTTGTATTTGCAGGTGCTCCGAAAAGCGACGCAAGAGTTGTTGCAAGTCCATCACCTGTAAGTGTTCTATGAAGTCCAGGATCCTTAATAAAATTCTTTCCAACCGTTGAAGATATAGCTGACACATCACCAATATGCTCTACGATTGTAGCTATAGCAATTGGAACAATTGTGACAACTGCAGATATAAGCAGTTTGCTATCAGGATTTCTAAAGATTACAAAGACTGTATCTTCAAAGTTAAATGGAATTCCTACCCAGGCTGCATCTTTAATAGCCTGAACCTTCGCAGCATCGAAAAGAACGAAATCATCATGATTTCCGCCCAGCACGATATTGAAAATGATCGCTACAAATGTAGATCCTAAAACACCTAAGATGATAGGAATAATCTTTATCATACCTGTACCATATATGTTACAGATAATTATTATGAGAATAGCTACTATGGCGATAACCCAGTTTGCAGAGCAATTATCAACTGCAGACTGTGAAAGTGTAAGACCAATAGCTATTATGATCGGACCAGTTACAATTGGCGGGAAGAATTTCATTACTCTTCCAGTTCCAAACGCTTTAATAAGTGCTGCAAGAAGAAGATATAAAAGTCCTGCACAGGCTACACCAAAACAGGCATAAGGCAGAAGTTCTTTCTCCCCTTCAGGAGCTATAGCTGCATAACCAGCTAGAAATGCAAATGAGGATCCAAGAAATGCAGGTACCTTTCTCTTGGATATAAGATGGAATAACAGTGTTCCAATTCCTGCAAAGAATAATGTGGCTGATACGCTAAGTCCTGTTAATGCAGGTACAAGAACTGTCGCACCAAACATCGCGAACAAATGCTGCATACCCAAAACAAGCATCTTCGGCTTTCCCAGCTGTAATGCATCATACACTGGATAGCTTATTGGAGTCTTTGTTTTAGAAGCTTCTTCTATTAGTTTCTCTTTTTCTAATTCTTCTTGTTTTAGAGCTTCTTGTTTTTGAGTCTCTTTTTTTACAGTCCCTTTTTTTGCAGTCTTATCTTCCTTTTTCATGAAACACATCCCCTCACTTTCTTATAATATATCTTATCCCCATATATGAGCGAGATAACTGATCAGTGCTGCTATTCCAACAAGTACAAGGAAAGGTATAACTCCAATAATCGTCTCTTTTACTCCCTTCTTATGCACTCTGTCGTTACCGATAAATCTATGCACTCCGTCTTTTTCGATAAGCTCTACTTCTTCCCCCTTTTCATATGCACAGAACATCGGACTCTGTTTAGCATATACAGTGCTTCCGCTTTTTGTCTTTATAGTCATTTCTATAACGGTCCTATGTGTAAGCTCATCCTGAACTTTTTCCATGGATTTGATCTTACCTGTAACCACATTCCATCCCTTTATCTTTTTCTTCTTACGATGAGCACTGCCCGCCGAAGCAAAGAAAAGCGATACCAGGAAGACAATAACAAATATTACACCAACTATATTTCTTATCATTTATATAGATTCCTTATATAGATTCCAATTCTTTATAATATAATAATATTTTATGGTATGTTCTTATTAGCTCTTTTCTAAACCATTTCACACCTTTCAACATTATACTTTAAAACCCCGAAAAAATGAACCATAAATTCATACAAAAATCACCCTCAAGAATTGCTTCTCAAGGGTGATTATTTATTTACATATTATTGATTTATCAACTTCTTACAGCTGAGGACCAGCAGCAACAAGTGCCTTACCAGCTTCATTTGTCTCATACTTCTTGAAGTTCTTGATGAATCTCTCAGCAAGATCCTTAGCCTTAGCTTCCCACTCTGAAACATCAGCATATGTATCACTAGGATCAAGAATCTCTGTAGAAACTCCTGGAAGTGATGTAGGTACTTCGAAATCAAAATAAGGAATCTTCTTTGTCTCAGCCTTCTTGATATCTCCGTTAAGGATAGCATCGATGATACCACGAGTATCAGGAATTGAGATACGCTTTCCTGTTCCGTTCCATCCTGTATTTACGAGGTAAGCCTTAGCTCCGCTCTTCTCCATCTTCTTAACAAGCTCTTCAGCATACTTTGTTGGGTGAAGCTCAAGGAATGCCTGTCCGAAGCAAGCTGAGAATGTAGGTGTTGGCTCTGTGATTCCTCT
>CAMNGU010000008.1 GCA_946538525.1 uncultured Lachnospiraceae bacterium | reverse complement strand
ATGCTTTTCCTGCAAGCAGGAACGCATTTTGACTTTTGACACTTATGTCATAATACAGTTTTTGAAAAAGTTCATATAGAATTATCAGCATTTAAAATAGTAATATCTGCACAATCAGGAATTTCGATATTGAGAAGGTGTCTTTCCTGTACTCTTCTTAAAGACCTTAGTAAAATAATTGGAATCAGGATAGCCTACACGGGAACTGATCTCGCTAATCTGTAGTTCGGTCTTAGTTAGAAGGATTTTTGCAAGATCAATCCTTAGATTTAGAAGATAATTCATGCAGGTCATAGAAGACTGCTCCATGAATAACTCGTTAAGCTTATTTCTATTTATTGAAAACTCTTTGGTCAGGGTTTCCAGTGTGATCTGTTCTTCAATATGTTCATTTAAGTATTCAGATATTTTAGAGAATTCAATTTGATCATTAGATTCAGTGTTATCCGGCTTTGCAGTATCTATATCCAAATATGAGAAGACAATAAGGTAGAGAATCTCCATCAGATAGGATCTGCTGCGACATGGCCAGAATCCATCCTGCTGTCTCTTTAGCTGGACTTCAGCAGAAGAAAAGAGTTCCTTTAGGCGCATTAATCCATTTAGTGGAAGTGGAGTGATGCGGTCCTTGATATTTTCGAATTCAGTAAAGAATTGTATCAATGTGTAATCCTGATAGATAGCCTGCCCATAGGTTTTCTTGAACTCGCCAGAATCTATACGGTCAAATGAAAACTCATCGCGGATAACTGATGGCTTAAAGAATAAGATGTGAGCCTTGATGGGCTGCATGATCCGATTTTTTATCTTGTCATGCTGCGACAACAGAATGAGAGAAGGAGCCTTTGCTTCGCAGATGACTCCGCCGGTGGTTATCTGAATAATTCCCTTTTCAAGAATTATAATCTTGTATGTAGAATCATCATTTATATATTCAGGTAAGGCAGTAACGCTTTCCGGATATATATCTACAATCCTGTCCCAACCTTCCCAGGAACATTCTGTGTAAAGTTTAGTTTTCATTTTGTATTATTTCCTCCTGTTGAATGAAAAACTTTTAACCTTTCTACAGTTATTTATTATGATAAAAGGTGTATTATAAGTCAATAAATACATCAGTTGTGATTGGAATTAGTTCTATTTCTTTGTTGATGTTGAAGGGATAGGAAGGATAATGTAAAATGAATTAGCAAAAGTGGTAATTAAATGAGTTAGTAAAGGCGATTATTTAAGAGAAATCAAAAACATACAGGGGGAAAAACCGTGATACTTGTAATCGAAGATGATATTATGATCAATAACTTGCTCTGCAAGGTTCTTTCGGATAATGGATTTGAAGTGGACAGCGCACAGGACGGAGAAGAGGGACTTGCAAAAGCTATGGATAAGGACTACGAACTTATCCTGTTGGACCTGATGCTTCCAAAGAAAACCGGGGAGGAACTTCTGGCCACGCTTAGAAAGACGAAGAATACACCTGCCATCGTTCTTTCTGCAAAGAATGAAGTGGTGAACAGGATAGAGCTTCTAAGGATTGGAGCGGATGACTATATCAGCAAGCCTTTCGATGTGGATGAGGTAATCCTTAGAATTGAAGCAGTGTTGAGAAGAACTGGAGCAGTAAAGCCTGAGACTGAACTGAAGTATAAGGAAATGAGGCTGGACAAGGAATCCAAGAGAGTTTATCTGGGTGAAAATGAGTTGACCTGCACTTCTATGGAATATAGCATTCTGGAACTTATGTTGAATAATCCCAATAAGGTTTTCTCTAAGCGGAATCTCTTTGAGAGCATAACTGGTGATGAATACCTGGCTGATGATAATACGATGAATGTTCACATGAGTAATCTCCGTAAGAAGATAGCGAAGATAACTGATGAATCATATATAGATACAGTTTATGGAATGGGATACCGCCTTTCAAAGTAAGGGCGGTTCTTTAGTTTTTCTTTAGAATTGGTGAATAATTCTTTTAATGTCGTTATATATACTTGCATCATCAAAACAAAACAGACTCAATCAAAACAAAATCATGATGAAACACTAAAAGAGAAAGGAACAAAAAAATGAGTGATGTAATTCTTGAGACAAGGAATCTTACGAAAAAGTATAAAGGATTTTATGCTCTTGATAATGTGAGCATAAGCCTTAAGAAAAATCACATCTATGGTTTCATCGGAGAAAATGGTGCAGGTAAGAGTACATTTATGAAGATAATCGCAGGACTTATCCACCAGACTTCCGGTGACTACACACTGATGGGAGCGGAAAGTGAATCTGATATAGAAAATAAGAGAAGAAATGTGGGAACCATGATCGAGAGCCCATATCTCTATCCAGGATATACAGTTTGGAGAAATGTTGAACTTCAGAGAGTCTTGGTTGGTAATCCTGATGAGTCAGCCACAGACAAAGTTATTGAACTGGTTGGCCTTGAAAATGAGAAGAACAAGAAAGCTAAGAAACTATCCATGGGTATGAAACAAAGACTGGGAGTTGCCATGGCTATGGTAGGAAATCCACAGTTCCTTATCTTAGATGAACCGATAAATGGTCTTGATCCTAAAAACATTGTGGAAATGAGAAACATGCTGAAGCGTATTCATAAAGAGAAAGAGTGTACGATCTTCGTTTCCAGTCATATCCTGTCTGAGCTTTATCTTCTGGCAACGGATTTTATCTTTATAAGTAAGGGCAAGATAATTGAAACATCGACACATGAGGAACTGGAAGATAAGTGCAGCAAGTATATTCTGCTTAAGGATAGTAACATTCCTGAAACAGTGACAATCCTGGAAAAGCATTTTCCTGAAATAGCTTATAAAGTGGTATCTGATGATACTATGAAGATTTATGGAAAGAGAGAGATAATGCCTGAGATTTCAGAGCATCTGTTGAAGGCAGGAATAGTTGTTTCAGAACTGTCAGAAAAGGAACTTTCACTGGAAGAGTACTTTATTGGAATTATAGGAGGGGAAGAAAATGCTTAATGTATTTAAAGTCGAAAGATATAAGATGAAGAAATTTACTCCTTTTCATGTCTGCATAATAGTAATGATAATACTTATTATAGATATGATTCGTAAGGGGTTAAGTCAGGAGGCTATTGACTACTGGGGATATAGCTGTATGCACGATGGATTTATAGATTCAGTTCAGGACTGTTCCTTTGCGTTTCTTTTTGGGATGCTGATATCCTGGTATGTGGGTATTGATTTTACTAATAGAACAATTCATAGGCATATAGTGACCGGAGTGAAAAGATGGAAGATCGTACTTTCTGAAATAATAGCTACAAGTGTATTAACTACTATTTTCCATTTAGTGCTGGTAATAGGAACTATGCTTCAATATGGAAGGCAATTTGGATTTTCCACTGAAGGTTTTGGTATGAGTGATCTGGCCTGGCTTGGAGTTGTCTTGCTTCAGTTTGTTGCATACAATTCATTCTTTGTACTGGTTGCGTTTCTCTGTGAAAATGTATTCGCGTCAACCATCATTGGTGTTGTGGTTTCAACACTAGGAGGAAATATTCTTAGAAATTATCTTAAAGGCAATTATATTTATGAACATTCATTTTTCTGCTTTGCCAAGAGTGCTACAAGCTCTGATTTGATACCTTGTGCAATATGTGCGATAATAACATTTGCAGTATTATTCGGTATTAATGTATTCGTATTTAATAAAAGAGATATATCAAATTAAATCTTTGTTCATAAAACTATAAAAATAAAAGGAGGACTAGTTATGTTATATGTGATTATTTCAGTACTTATAGCATTAGTCCTCTTTTTGTTTGTCTGGTTGCTTCTGCTAAAAAAGGAAATGCGCCACATATCCTTGGAGATGAAAGAAAATGAGGATAGGCGCCAGATGAATATAGAACTGGTTGATGGTGATCTTCAGAGTATGATCACAGAAGTTAATAAACTGTATGAAGAAATCCTTCGGGTTAAGATAGATACTATGAAAGAGGAAGACAGGCTGAAAGAATCTGTCTCCATGATATCCCATGATATGAGAACGCCTCTTACTTCGATTATTGGTTACCTTCAGGTAGCCCAGAGATCAGAGGATGAAGCAGAGGTGGAACAGAATATTGAGATTGCTCTGGAAAGGGCGAAATATCTGAATAAATTGGTAAATGATTTCTTTGAGATTTCGCTTATCGATTCTGAGCAGGTTGATATCAATATGGAAAGAGTAAATCTCTGCGAGATCATTTGTGAAGAGATACTGGCTGAGAGCCCTGAGATAGATAGAAAGGGCCTGGAGCCATCCTTTGAACAGGCGGACGAGAATATATATGTAAATGCTGATAAGGAGAAGTTGGTCAGAATAATACAGAATCTTATATCCAATGCGGTGAGATATTCCGATAAAAGGCTGGAATTTAAGATTGTTCCAGAAGTGGATGGTATGACTCGGATGAAGATTATCACTGATCCTGGAGCAAAGATTGATACTGACAATATTTTTAATAGGTTCGTAAAAGGGGATTCAGCACGCTCAAATGGTGGAGCGGGGCTTGGCCTCTATATTTGCAAAGGATTTGCTGAGATGATGGGTGGAGATATTAAAGCTTCTCAGGATGAGGAAAGCTTTACGATCACACTTTCCCTACAGAATTTGAAAGATTAGAAAAATGGTTTTTGTGCAATATGCCGAAGATTATTGTCTAAAAATATCAATACACTGTCATATTCGTTAATTAAATTGACAACTAATTATGCAAGCTGTAAAATAATTATCGTACTGTCAAAAGTATGGTTTTGGGGGATTTATGATGTTTTTTGGATAATTTTATATGCGAAAGTGATAATTGTCCCCAGATCCATATCAGTGTCTGGATTTACCATAAAGAATCGGAACCTGAGATTCAAATAAACCTGAATTAAAAGCTTTAGTAAAAGCTATAATATAGCTTTAATAAAAACTAAAATTATAACTTTAATGAAAAATTAATGTTGGTTTAATGAAACAGAAAGGTTCGTGATGTGTACTATAAAGATGCTGATAAAGAAATAAAGGCGGAGGATGATTATGTATGAAATTTAATGGATTGACAGACAAGGAAGTAAGTGAGTCAAGAGAAAAAAATGGCTCAAATGTAATTCCTGATTCGGAACCAACCACATTTTGGGATGAATTTAAGGAAACATTTAGCGATCCAATGATAAGAATTCTTTTGGCTATCGTTGTCATCATGTTGGTTATGTTCTTCTTGGGACAGGCTGAGATTTACGAACCAATCGGTACTGCAGTTGCTATTCTTATCGTAGCATTTGTTACAGCAAAGACAGCTGTAGCCAGTGATACAAAGTATAGAGAGCTTAAGGATAGTACCAAGAAAGATACCTGTAAGGTATTTAGAAATGGAATGATCAATGTTATCGAAGTAGATGATGTTGTTGTTGGAGATAAGGTTATTCTTCAGTCAGGAGATAAGATTCCTGCTGATGGACTTCTTGTAGATGGTGATTTAAGAGTTGATAACTCAGTTCTTAATGGAGAAGCTGAGGAGTGCAAAAAATTTGCTACATCAATAGATACTGAATTCCCTGAGGAGTTAACAGGTGATACATTTGTTGATAAGTATTCTCTGTTCAGAGGGGCTGTTGTATTTGATGGAGAGGGTGTACTGGATGTTCGTAAAGTCGGTCTTAAGTCCATGATGGGTAAGATGGCTGAGGATATGCAGGGAGAAGAACCTGATTCACCACTGAAGGTTAAATTGTCAAAACTTGCTAATCAGATATCTGTATTTGGTTACGCATCAGCTGCTGTAATAGTAGTTCTTTATCTGGCATATTTCATATTTAAAGCAGGTGGTTTTGGTGCTTATTTTTCAACAGGCTGGAGTAACATTTTGCTGAATGTTATTGAGGCTGTGTCATTAGCAATCATAATCGTCGTTTGTGCCGTTCCTGAAGGACTTCCACTTATGATTTCACTTGTATTGATGCAGAATACAAGCCGTATGCTTGATCATAATGTCCTTGTTAGAAAAGCTGTTGGTATTGAAACTGCTGGATCATTAAATATTCTCTTTAGTGATAAGACAGGTACTATTACAAAGGGTAGTCTTGAGGTTGTTGAATTCTTTACTCCTGATGGAGCTAGTATTCCACTTGATAAGATTAAAGAGCATGGAAAGACAAAGTCTTTAGTTAATATAGCTATTGGTAAGAACACTGCATCAATGTTCGATGGAGAGCATAGAATCATTGGTGGTAACGCAACAGATCAGGCACTTATGAAGTTCCTTGGTGAGGAAGAGTTTAAGGCTCTGGCTGGAACATCTGATAAGGGTGCTGATTATACAGTTGGTTTATCACAGGGATTTAACTCAGCTAACAAGTTCAGCCAGGCTGAGATTAAGGAACTTAATCAGGTATTCTACAAGGGCGCTCCTGAGAAATTCCTTGCAGTTGCTAAGAAGGGTATGGATGCAGACGGAAATGTTGTAGACATTTACCCTGATGTAATAAATGAAAAGATAAATGAATATGCTTCAAGAGCCATGAGAGTTTTAGCATTTGGTTATTCAGAGAAGCCATTTACAGAGAGTCAGATTAATGACGATGTTGTAATCGTTGGATTCGTAGCAATAAGAGATGATGTTAGAACAGAAGCTAAAGAAGCTATTCGTGAAGTTCAGGATGCTGGAATCCAGGTTGTAATGATCACTGGAGATAGATTAGAGACAGCTGTTGCTATCGCAAAGGATGCTGGACTTATTAAGTCAGATTCAGATCGTGCTTTAACTTCTGCACAGCTCAATGCTATGAGTGATGAAGAAGTTAAGAAGATTGTTAAGGATATTAGAGTAATTGCAAGAGCATTACCAACTGATAAGTCTCGTATGGTTAGATTATGTCAGGAAATGAATCTTGTTGTAGGTATGACAGGTGATGGTGTTAACGATTCACCTGCATTAAAGAGAGCAGACGTTGGTTTCGCTATGGGTTCTGGTACAGAAGCTGCTAAGGAAGCCGGCGAGATCGTAATTATTGATGATAACTTCAGATCTATCAAGGATGCCATTTTGTATGGTCGTACAATTTATATTAATATCCTGAAGTTCTGTAAGTTCCAGCTGGTAATCAATGTGGCTGCCGTTGTAGTTAGTGCACTCAGCCCATTCTTCGGAGTAGTTGAACCACTTAAGGTTACTCACCTGTTATTCGTTAACCTGGTTATGGATAGCTTGGGAGCTATAATGCTCGGAAATGAGCCGGCTCATGAGAAGTACATGAAAGAGGCACCAAGACGCAGAGATGAAAGTATTATCAGCAAGTCTATGGCTGCTCAGATTGGTATCATGGCACTTTGGTTATCAGTTGTAAGTTTTTGCTTCTTAAAGATGCCTATATTCTTGGATCTTTTTGGAAGTGAAGATAAGTTACATACAGCATATTTCGTACTATTCGTTGTAGCAGCACTCTTCAATGGATTTAATGTAAGAGATGAGGGCTTCGGCATATTCAAGGGATTAAAAGATAATCCAGGATTTATGCGTGTTTGGATAACAATAGTTTTAGTACAGGCATTAATAGTAAATGCTGCACTGGTTCCATTGGCACCATTCCAGTGGATAGGTTCAATGTTCAGCTGTACACCATTTGGCGTACTTGGATGGGGAATCGTATTTGCAATAGCAATCACTATGATTCCAATTGACTTAATCAGAAAGGTATTTACTAAGAAATAACGCAAAAAGTCAAAAGAAAGCAAACGGGGTGATTATATGGATATTAACAGAGGAATGCGAGACAAACTTGAAAAATATGTTAATCTAAGCGCGCCTATTGATGCTCAGATGAGTATCAGCGGTCCTGGAGAATATGATTTCTGTTGTTTCGGTGTAGATGCTGACGATAAGTTATCAGATGATAGATACATGGTATTTTACAATCAGGTAACTTCTCCTCAAAATGAGATTGCATACAGTGGGAACGGTAACAATGCAACATTCAAGGTTAATTTGAATAGCCTTCCTGCAAGTATTCAGAAACTTGTATTTACAGTAAGTATTGATGGCAATAGCACCATGGGTAATATTTCTAATTTTACCTTTAGCGTAAATCAGAACGGAGCAAATGCTATAAACTTAAAGCTCAGCGGAACTGATTTCAGTCAGGAAAAAGCCATCATTGCTATTGAAGTATATAGAAAAGATTCTTGGAGATTCAATGCTATAGCTCGTGGATTTAACGGTGGATTGGCGGATCTTCTTCGCAATTATGGAGGTGAAGAAGCTAGTGGTCAGAGTGCAGCACCTGCAGCACCGGCTACTCCAGCAGGACCAAGCAATTTTGGTCAGCCAGCAGCTAGTCCGGCACCAGCGGCAGCGCCAGCAGGACCACAGGGGCCAAGCAATTTTGGTCAGCCAGCAGCTAGTCCGGCACCAGCGACAGCACCAGCAGGACCACAGGGACCAACAGGACCAAGTAACTTTGGTCAGCCGGCAGCTAGTCCAGCACCAGCGGCAGCACCAGCAGGACCACAGGGACCAACAGGACCAAGTAACTTTGGTCAGCCAGCAGCTAGTCCAGCACCAGCGGCAGCGCCAGCAGGACCACAGGGGCCAACAGGACCAAGCAATTTTGGTCAGCCAGCAGCTAGCCCAGCGCCAGCAGGACCACAGGGGCCAACAGGACCAAGCAATTTTGGTCAGCCAGCAGCTAGCCCAGCGCCAGCGGCAGCACCAGCAGGTCCACAGGGCCCGGGCAATTTTAATCAGACAAATATGAATCCATATAGTGGAGCGCCAGGAACACCAAGTCCAGCGCCAGCAGGACCACAGGGACCAACAGGCCCACAGGGCCCAGGCAATTTCAATCAGACAAATATGAATCCATATAGTGGAGTACCAGGAGCATCTAACCCTGCTCCAGCGGGACCACAGGGACCAACAGGTCCACAAGGTCCAGGCAATTTTAATCAAGGTAATTCAGGAGGTCCGGTAGGCCCAGGAAATTTTAACCAAGGACCTGCAGGGCAAGGAGGCCAGGTAGGTCCAGGTGGATTTAATCAAGTAGCAGCTCCTGTTCAGAAAACTGAAAAGGTTTCACTTGCTAAAGGTCAGAAAGTATCTTTGACCAAGAGAGCAAATAGCAATGATCCAATCATTGTTGAATGTGGATGGGCAGCAGCTGGAAAGGATTATGATCTTAAAGCTCTGGTTAGATACCGTGATGGTAGACAGATATACATCGGAGCTGCTAATAGAGACGAAGCTCTTTCTACACCTGATGGAGCTGTTAGACATGGTGGCGATATTAAGAACCCAGGTGAATTAGAGCATATCTTTATTAAATGGGATCCACAGATTGCATCTGTAGCTGTTAGTTCTTATTCAGCAATTGAAAATGGAACTGGTTCATTTAACAGATATGGAGTTTATGTAAGAATTCGAAACGGAAATCAGACCATCGAAATTCCTGCAAAAGACACCAGTGCAAATGAGCGTAGTTATACGCTTTGCTTCGGTGAGATTGTTTTTGGTCAGGAAAAGGATGCTTTGGAAGCTGTGGCGCTTGAAATGTACAGTGCACCGAATTCTGAAAACAGAATAGGCTATAGAAACGGCAAGGTTGTAATGGATATCGGCCCAGCTGGTTCAACCAAGTAGAAACTAGTAGAAATAACTGGAAATGTTTTAGAGAAACATTTTGAGTAAAAAGTTTTATAAAATAACTTGTAAAATATTTAATAACGAAATTAATTATGCAAATAATTAAAAATATAAAATCATAAAATACAAATAATGAGGAGGTATTTTAAAATGGCAGTTAATTTATCAAAAGGACAGAAAGTAGATCTTACAAAGACAAATCCAGGACTCTCAAAGATTATCGTAGGTCTTGGCTGGGATGTTAATAAGTATGATGGTGGATCAGAGTTCGACCTTGATGCAGCAGCATTTCTTTGCTCAGACATGGGAAGAGTAACTAGTGATGCAGACTTCGTATTCTATAACAACAAAGAACATTCTTCTGGATCAGTAATTCACTCAGGCGATAACCTTACAGGTGAAGGCGATGGTGATGATGAGCAGTTAAAGGTAGATCTTAGCAAGGTTCCAGATATGATCTCAAAGATCGATTTTACTGTTACAATTAACGATGCTGACATTAGAAATCAGAATTTTGGACAGGTAAGCAACGCTTACATCAGAATTATCAATGAAGCTACTGGCGAAGAGCTTATCCGTTATGACCTTGGTGAGGATTACTCTATCGAGACAGCTGTTATCGTTGGCGAGCTTTATAGAAATGCTGGTGAGTGGAAGTTTAACGCAATTGGTAGCGGATTCCAGGGTGGATTAGCTGCTTTATGTACAAACTTTGGCGTTAATGTATAAATCTATAGAGTAAATATAGAGTATGAATTTATTGATTGCTTAAAATTGTTTGCGAGAAAGAGAGGTAGTTTAAATGGCAGTAAATTTATCAAAAGGACAGAAAGTAGATCTTACAAAAACTAATCCAGGACTTTCAAAGCTTCTTGTAGGTCTTGGATGGGATACAAATAAGTATGATGGTGGAGCTGATTTCGACCTTGATGCATCTGCATTCTTAACAGATGAAAACGGCAAGGTTCTTTCAGATTCAGATTTTATCTTCTACAGTAACTTACAGCATTCTTCAGGTGCTGTTACTCATACAGGAGATAACCTTACTGGAGAGGGCGAAGGTGATGATGAGGTAATTAAGGTTGATCTTAGCTTAGTACCTGCAAACATCAGCAAGATTGCTTTCACAGTTACAATTTATGATGCAGATTCAAGAAACCAGAACTTTGGTCAGGTTTCAAATGCTTATATCCGTATCGTAGATGAGAACACTGGTACAGAAGTTATTCGTTATGACTTAGGTGAGGATTTCTCTGTTGAGACAGCTATCGTTGTTGGTGAGATCTATAGAAACTCAGGAGAGTGGAAGTTCAACGCAATCGGAAGTGGATTCTCAGGTGGTCTTGCAGCACTTTGCAGAAACTTTGGAGTTAATGTTTAAGAGTTGATACGAAGAGGATAGATATTTATGTCAGTAGATTTAGTAAAGGGACAAAAGGTCGAATTAAGGAAACAAGATGGTGGTTCATTAAAACGAGTAGTTGTAGGTCTCGGTTGGGATCAAGCTGAAAAACCAGCAAAACGAGTTTTGTCTTTAAATGCACCTCATGCTATTGATTGTGACGCTTCGGCTATTGTTTGCACTAATGGACGACTTGCTCGTAAGGATGATGTGGTTTACTTCGGAAACCTATCTCACATTAGTGGAGCGATTATACATATGGGTGATAATCTTACAGGTGAAGGCGAAGGTGATGACGAGCAGATCGCCGTTGAACTTGATAAATTACCTGCAGATTGTGACAAGATAGTATTTGTAGTCAATATTTATATGGCTAGTAAGCGTAAGCAGCATTTTGGAATGATTAAGAATGCATTTATTCGTATATTTGATGCTGATACTAATCAAGAGCTGTGCATATATAATCTGTCAGAGAATTATGATGGATTAACAGCAATGGTATTTGGAGAATTGTACCGACATAATGGCGTTTGGAAATTCAATGCTATTGGACAGGGAACAAGAGATGATGATATCCATACTCTTGCTGATAAATTCAAGTAGAATCATACTGACTGATTAGAAAACAAAAAATATAGTGCCGTCGTTTTAAGCATATATATGATGAGACGGCGGCACTTTTTTTCTATCTTTAAGTTTAAAAAAGTTTAAGAAAGGAAAGCTTATGTCAGATTATATAAGAAGATTACCAGTATATCTTTTAATAGATTGTTCTGGTTCAATGCTTGGAGAGAGAATTGAAGCTGTTAAGCAGGGTATTAAGTCACTGGTTACTGAATTAAAAGGTGATCCACAGGCCCTTGAGACAGCATATCTTTCAGTTATTACATTTGCAAGTACAGCAAGACAGGAGACAGCACTTACTGAACTCATGCTATTTAAAGAGCCTGAGTTAAAGGCAAGCGGTGCTACTATGTTCGGAAGAGCTTTGGATATATTAATGGAATGTATTAATAAAGAAGTTCGTAAGTCAACAGAGACTCAGAAGGGTGACTGGAGACCATTAGTATTTATTCTTACAGATGGTGCACCATCAGATGTTGTGGATTTCCAGAGAGCTGCTGCTGAACTGAAGAATATGAAGATTGCGAATATTATTGCATGTGCTGCTGGAGCAGATGCAGATACTACATATTTGAAGATGGTAACTGATAATGTGGTTATGATGAATAACCTTTCTTCAGGAGAATTTGCTAAGTTCTTCGCTTGGGTATCAGGATCAATTAAGATGACATCAAAGAGCATTGATGCAGCTCCTGGACAGGGAATAGAGTTACCACCACCACCACAGGGATTCCAGATTGTACCATAATGGAGAGTCTATATGGATAATACAGAGAATACAAATTTATCAAATGAAAATGATGATGAATTAAAAAGAAAAGAAGAGTTTTTGGATTTGGAAGATGAACCAGCCACAATGGTATTAACTAACACAATTGTGTTGCCTAGACCAGGTGAAATTGCTGCGAAATACAGTGCAGATGAAAGTGGTTCTGAGGAAACCAAAGCTGCTGAAGGTACTACTGAAGTTAGTGCGACAGCTGATGCGGCTGCAGAGAGTAACTCTACAGACGAAAGTGCATCAGCTAGTGATACCACAGAAGTTGCTACGGAGACTTCAACAGATGAATCTATAGAGACTTCGACAGAGGCTTCAACAGAAGCTACTGCAGAGGTTTCAACAGAGGCTACTGCAGAGGTTTCAACAGATGCGGAAGCAGGAGGTTCTTCAGAGGATTCCACAGCAGAGACTGCTTCAGAAGAAGCAAGTGCTCAGGATGTTATGAGTGTAACTGCAAATATGTGGAAGTATCAGCCAATACCTGAAAATGAGCCAGAGCCATTTCCAGAATATGTGACCAAGTATGAAAAGGTAGGAGATACCGAAATTATTGGTGCACGAGTTCGTGGAAAGAAGCATAAGCATGAAGGTACAAATGGCGATGACTGGTTCGAGAGTGTAGTAATGGATAACATTACTTGCATCGCTGTTTCAGATGGTGCTGGTTCAAAGAAGTATTCCCGTATCGGAGCCAGATGTGCATGTAAGGCGGCTGTGGGCTATCTAAAAGCAGCGCTTACAGAATTAGTTCATGGCGATGAGGATATTCTTAAAGCAATTTCGCTTAAGATTGATGATCCAAAATGCATTGATGCATATACGAAGATTGCGAGCGTTGTTCAGCAATCTATGGTTATAGCATATAATTCCGTTGAAAGTGCATATTATCAGAGGAATACTGATAAGGCTTATTCGGATGTGTTAGGTCGAGAGATTGGTCTAAAAGATTTTTCGGCTACTCTTTTGGTCGCAGTATGTATTTCTGCTGGATCAGAGGAAAAGGAAACAACAGTAATTTCGTGCCAGATTGGTGATGGAATGATTGCGCTTATTGACTCCAAGGGAGCCTTTGAAAAATCAGTTAAGCTCATGGGCGAAGCTGATAGCGGAGATTTCTCTGGAGAGACAGATTTCCTTGTTAACAAGAAACTTCTTGAGCCAGGAAGTCTTGCGTCAAGAACAAAGATTTCAAGAGGAACATCGGATGTTATCATGCTTATGAGTGATGGCGTTGCAGATGATTATTTCCCAAATGAAACTGAGATGCGTAGACTTTTCTTCGATATGATTGCTAATGGAATATTAGAAGGCATTGTGGAGACATCCGAAAGTGATCTTTCCGCAGATCAAGTTGAAGATATTAAGAATATACCAGAACCAACAGAGTTCCCATGGGTAAATGATAAGGATGTTATGGTTGGTCTCAACTATACAAAGGATATCTTAAGTGCTATGGGTATGACTCTTGAGGATTTGTGGGCAAAAAAATACATTGCATCACTTGCAGCTGCAAAGGTTAAAGAAGCAATGCAGACAGATGATCTATCAGAAAGATTAAAAATCTGGCTTGATAACTATGTTGAGCGTGGATCATTTGATGACAGAACTCTTGTTGTTGCGAAGATTTAATTAATTCAATAGGAACTAATAGAGGAATTAATATGGACAGAATTTCTGAAGCTACTTTAGCTGATGGAACTAAAATTGAATATGTAATAAGTGATGATCCACCTCGTGGAGGTATGAAATATACTTACTTCTCACCGGATAAAAGCTATGTTGTACAATTTTTCAATGATCCAGAGGTGGGAATGGATCCAAACATTCAGAAGCGAATTGCTTCAATCATTGGAAAGTACAATCCAACTGTGTCCGAAGCAGCAGGTGGAGCCAAAGGAAATACAGAGGAATCAGCTAAGTACTATGCTGAAAGATTTTGTTGGCCAACAGCAATAGTTGTGGCGCCTGAGTTTGGCGTTGTTTGCCCATCTTATCCATCAAATTATTTTTTTGATTCTCAGTCTTCTATAGTAGAAGGCTTAGATTTATCAGGAAGAGATAAAAAGAGTAATTGGTTTACATCAAGAAATCGTAAGTATTTAAGTCCGGCTGAGCTTGGAAATTTTATGACCATGATGATGATAGCAATATCTTTAGCAAGGTCACTCCGAAGAATGCATTCTGCAGGTTTAGCACATTCAGATCTTTCCAATAATAATGTATTGATCGATCCTAAATCAGGTAGCTGCGTTGTTATTGATATCGATTCATTGGTTGTGCCAGGACTATTTCCACCGGAAGTGGCTGGTACAAGAGGATATATTGCGCCAGAAGTTTTAGAGACCATGATCTATCCTTACGGGGATCCGCGTAGAGCGCTTCCGTGTATCGAAACGGATCTGCATTCCATGGCGGTGCTGATTTATGAGTATCTTCTGACAAGACATCCTTTAATTGGACCTAAACATATTCCGGATGTGGAAGCGGAAGAAGAGGACTTTTTGTTGATGGGACCTCAGGCTGTATTTATTGAAGATCCTAACGATAAAAGTAATCGTCCTGATGATCTGTCTGTTACAATACATGATTTGGGACCATATCTTGAATCACTGTTCCTAAAGGCTTTTTCAACAGGACTTCATTCTCCAAAAGAGCGTCCAACAGCTATGGAGTGGGAACAAGGCTTGCTTAAAACATGGAATCTTTTATATCCATGTGAGAATCCAAGTTGTTCTGCAAAATGGTTTGTAATGCATGATATTCATAATCCGGTTTGTCCTTTCTGTGGTCACCGTGTTAGTAACAATGAGATAGTTAAGTTTACTTTCAATAAGGAACTTAAAGGCAGACAGGGACAATGGGTTAAAAATGATGAGCTGATTGTTTATAACAATATACCTTTGTTTCAGTGGCATGTATTTTCTAATGTTTTTGCAGATGAAAAAGCAGATCGTGAATTACAGGCGTATGTAGTGAAATTTAATGGGGAATGGTTACTTATCAATCAAAGAATTAATAGTATGCGTTCTGCCAGTGGTAATATTGTTGCTCCAGGAAAAGCTATACAGCTTAAAGATGGTATGTCTTTCCGTATCGCAGATGAAGAGGATGGATATTTAGTCGGAGTATCAATAGTAAAATAAAGGACTAAAAATATAAATGATTTGCGCCGAATTACCTGAATCAAATGAATTATCTTAATTATCTGATTTAAGGGATTTGGCGCAATTTTGCGGTAATTGTGGTGTTAGTAAAGAAGGAGAAGTATTGTTATGGATTTACAAAGAGGGATGCGAGATAAACTTGATAAGTATTTGGATTTAAATAGTAAGATCGAAGTTGAGATGGGAATCTCAGGTCCAGCAGTGTATGATTTTTGCTGTTTTGGAGTGGATTCGGCGGATCAGTTGTCTGATGACAGATATATGGTATTCTTCAATCAGACTAGTTCTCCTGCTGGTGAGATAACCTATAGAAGTTCTGGAAGCTCTGCTAATTTTGATATTGAATTATCAAAACTTCCACAAAGTATTATGAAGCTGGTATTTACTGTTAGTATAGATGGTAACAGTACTATGGGACAGATCGGCGGACATACATTTTTAGTTAAGCAAAATGGAAATACTGCGTTAAGCCTTAACTTAAGTGGTTCGGATTTTAGTCAGGAAAAAGCGATTATAACTGTTGAGATATACAGAAAAGATACATGGAGAATTAACGCAATCGCCCGTGGTTTTAATGGCGGATTAGGAGATTTGCTAAGAAACTATGGTGGAGAGGAAGAAACTGATTCTAGTGCAGCTAGTCCTGCTCCAGCAAATCCAGGCCCAGTAGTACAGGGACCAGCAAATTCAGGTCCGGTTGTACAGGGACCAACAAACCCAGGCCCAGTTGTACAGGGACCAGTAAATCCAGGTCCAGTTGTACAGGGACCAACAAATCCAGGTCCAGTAGTACAGGGACCAGTAAATCCAGGTCCAGTAGTACAGGGACCAGCAAATCCAGGTCCAGTTGTACAGGGACCAGCAAACCCAGGCCCAGTAGTACAGGGACCAGCAAATCCAGGTCCAGTAGTACAGGGACCAGTAAATCCAGGTCCAGTTGTACAGGGGCCAACAAACCCAGGCCCAGTTGTACAGGGACCAACAAATCCGGGGCCAGTGGTACAGGGGCCAGTGGTACAGGGGCCAACAAATCCAGGTCAGATGAATCAGGGGCCAATGTCACCAAGTCCAATAAATCAAGGAATGATGAATCAGGGACCAATGTCACCAGGCCTAATGAATCAAGGACAGATGAATCAGGGACCAATGTCACCAGGTCCAATGAATCAAGGACAGATGAACCAGGGCATGATGAACCCAGGACCAATGGGACCAGGGCCAATGAATGCACCTCAAGGTGTACAGAAAGTGTCTCTTGAGAAGAAGCTTTCTGAGAGAGCACCTCAGCTTGTATCATTAGCAAAGCCAATTAACGAGCAACTGGAAAGACATAACATTCAGGATGTTATAGCAAGAGTAGCATTAGTTATGGATATTTCCGGATCAATGATTAACCGTTATACAAATGGAACTGTTCAGGCAATAGTGAATCATGTTTTACCGCTTGCTGTTCAGTTTGATGATGATGGTGAACTGGATTTCTGGTACTATGGTTCAAGACCAAAGAGAATGAATTCTGTAAATTTAGGAAATTATCAAACAGCTGTTCCGAATGATTGGAGAAAGCTTATGGAAAAGCTGGGATATGGTAATAACGAGCCAGTAGTAATGGATCAGGTTATTGATGAATATAAGAAGAGCAAGCTTCCGGCATATGTAATATTTGTAACTGATGGTGGAGTTGGTTCTGCCGATAAGATAAAGAAATTACTTACAAAGGCATCAAAACTTCCAATATTCTGGCAGTTTGTAGGCGTAGGCGGTTCTGGATATGGCATTCTTGAAGAGTTGGATTCAATGGGCGGAAGGTATGTGGATAATGCAAACTTCTTTGCGCTGGATGATTTCATGACAGTTCCGGATAATGAATTATATGGTCGTTTACTTAATGAATTCCCAGGTTGGCTTCGAGTGGTGAAGGGTAAGGGAATGATTTAATAATATCTAAAAATATTTAAAGAATAGTAGTGGAAATAAATATGAAGTCTTTACAAGCAGAATTAGATAATTGTCAAAATAATGAATGTCATCTAACAAAGGATATATATCTGGCTCCATTAGTGATATCACGCCCATGCAGGATACATGGAAATGGAGCGGTTATTCTGTGTCGTGAAAATGAGGATATCAGGATTCAATCCGATAATGTAGAATTGAATAACTTATGTATTGAAGCAGAGGATAGAGAAAAATGTGTAAAACCTTTGGTTCAGTGTAAGCAGGATACTGTTTTCAAAAATGTTATTGTTCATGGAACAGTTAGCGATGGTTTATACACTAATGATGATAGTGACCTGCCATCGGTATTTGATCTGGGTGAATTTAAATCTGATACGGCAAACACATTTTCTCTGGAACTGATGGTGGATGAGGCTTGCACCATAAGCAGTACTGCCAGCTGTATTAAGGTTGTTCCGGAACAGCTGAATAAGGGTAAAAATGTTATTGCACTTAGTACCTCTGAAATAAGGGATGATGTGTTGATTTATGCTAAGCTTCTGCTGATGGGCAGGGTGACCAGAGAGATTATCGTAAGAGGGAAATCTACGAATTCTGCTGCCGCACATAACGACAGTGTATTAACAGGACAGGCAGATTTTGCGAACTCATTTAACGACAGTCTTACAGTTAATTTGCTGCCGCCAAATGTTAAAGATAATAATCTGAATATCCTTAAAAAGGGTCAGCGAACTGTGATAAATAGTGCCAATTCTGAAGTGAAGATTCAGCTGGCTTATGACAAAAAAGTAAAGCAGTTTGATATTGATGGCTATGTATTCTTATTAGATGATCTTGGAAAGACACATGGTGATAATGACCTTATATTCTGGGGAAACAAAGTATCTGATGATGGTGCTGTTATTATGACAGATACTGGTACAGAAACATTTTTCTCGGTTCATTTAGATAAGGTTTCTGAATCTATTAAAAAAATCGACATCTGCTATTCAATATATGGAGATGATGTAACGGAAACTTTCAGGTGTGTTGAGAATCCGTATATCAGGTTCCTGGTTGATGGTATTGAGCAGGAAAGATTTTTACTAACTGGTCTACAAACTGAAAAGACCATCGTGGCTGTTGAAATTTACCGCCATAATGGTGCCTGGAAACTCAACTGTATCGGCTCCGGATATAGAGAGGGACTTAAAAGACTGTGCGAAGAATATGGTCTTGAAGTTATTGGTTAAATTGGTATAATGGTAGATTAGTTGGTGTAAAATCAACAAAAAATTTAATAGAGTAAATGGAGACTGTTGATGAAGAGAGTTTGGATGAATCATTGGTTCAGTACTGCCTATAATATCATTGAGTTATTTAAGGCAGATGGGGAGGATGCATATGTTATTGGGACCAATCAGAATGAATACTCTGTCATCATGAAGATGTGTGATGAATGGTATAGGGAACCATCACACGTGGATGGAAATTACGTTGATTTTTGTTTGAATTTCTGTAAAGAACATGATGTTCAGTATTTCGTACCTAGGAGAGGGATGCTTGAAATAAGCAAGAACAAAGAAAAGTTTGAAAAACTTGGGGTCAAGGTAATGTTGGATGATCTAACGACCATTTCCACATTTAATTACAAACAAAAGGCGTATGAATTCTTTAAGGAAAATGAAATTGGAATCGTTCCGGAATTCAGTATTGTAAATACAGAAGGCGCCTTTGAGGAAGCGTATGAAGAGCTTTCAGAAAAATATGATCGAGTTTGCTTTAAGTTTGTCAAGGATGAGGGCGGACAGAGCTTTAGGCTTATAGACAATAATAAAAAAGGCTACGCATCACTATTTAGAACACAGAGTGTAGGAATGACTCTGGATGATGTTATAGCAGCTCTTTCTGAAAAAGAAGAATTCGATCCTATTATGGTAATGCCGTACTTATCTGGCGATGAGGTTAGTGTTGACTGTCTTAATACAGAATCAGGACTTATTGCATTGCCTCGTGTAAAAGGCTATGCCAAGTATGAGATGCTTGAATATGATGAGAACATTATAAAAGTATGTAATGATTTTCAGAAAAAGGTTGGACTGGAGTGTCCTTATAATATTCAGTTTAAATACCTTGATGGAATTCCATATTTTCTTGAGGTTAATACAAGAATGTCAGGAGGAATTCATATGTCTTGCAAAGCAAGCGGCGTGAACATTCCTCAGCTGGCCCTTAAGAAATTAGCAGGCGAAGAAGTGACCTGGAATTGGGATCACAAAGAGAAAATGCTTGCTCAGGCTTTAGAGCCAATCGTATTAGATTGAGGTTAATGATTTTATGAGTATTTTATTTTCGGATCTGGATAATACTCTAATCTATTCGCATAACAGGGAGCTTTCGAAACCTAAAGTTGTTATTGAACATCTAGATGGGAAAGAACAGAGTTTTATGACTCAATACACTTATGACTTTTTAGCTTCAGCGGATTGGTTAAGTATTGTTCCGGTTACCACGAGAACAGTAAAGCAATATACTAGAATAGAATGTGTAAAAAAGTTTTTTAACAAATATGCAATTGTATGTAATGGTGGAAAACTGCTTGTTGATGGTGTTGAGGACGAGGAGTGGTCTAAAGAGACCCAAATCCTCGCACAAGACAGTTATGACTGTTTAGAAGATGCTGTCAATAAGTTGTCTTTTTTGTGTAAAGATGAAACACTCCATAGACCAGAAAAATATATGTGTTATACAAAACTTAGACACCATGATCCACAGGAGGTTTGTGATGAACTGTCAAAACAGGTGGATCTGTCAAAGGTGGATCTTCATGTAGTCGGAAAGAAGTTTTATATTCTGGCCAACGCCATAACAAAGGGAAATGCTATTAAAAGATTCATGAAGAGAAGAGAGAAAGAGACTACTTTATCAGCCGGTGATGGAATATTAGATATATCTATGTTAGATGTTGCAGATTTTGCATTTCCTGGATCTGAAATATTTGAAATGGTTTCCAATAAGAATAGGCTTAGGAGTGAGGAAAGCGTTATGTCTGATGGAATCTGTAAAGAGCTATGCGATATGAAGGAGAGAGGGATAATCTAATTACTGATAAGAAAGATTCTAAGAAAAATTATTTAAAGAGAAGTTATAGATAGAGAGATAATTGAAAAGAAGTTGTTTTGTGAAAAATAAAAAAGAAAGGGAAAAATTATAGGTGAATTATAAGGGATGATGGACAATATTGAGATGAAGTACAGTGTTGGTGCACTGCTATATTCACCAGCATTAAACAGAAAAGTAGCAGATTCGGTTATTAGTGAAAAGTTTGACCGTCCATATTCGTTGGCATTATGCCTGGAGGACACAATTTCAGATGATAGTATTGAGATGGCAGAAGAACAGCTGAGTATAACACTAAAGACTATTTCGGATGCAAAGAAGGAAAAAGATTTCTATCTGCCAATGATATTTATTCGTGTTAGAAGTAGTGAGCAGCTGCTTCGCTTATATGAGAATAATAAAGAAAGCCTCGGAATAGTAAAGGGCTTTATCTTTCCAAAATATAGTCTTGGAAATGCTGATGCATATAATAAGGCGGTTGAAGAAATTAACAATAAGTCTTCACAGAAATTTTATATGATGCCAATCCTTGAGAGTAAAGATATTATTGATTACTCAACAAGACATGATGTTTTAGTTGGAATCAAAGCAAAGATCGATGCAGTTAAGGACTATGTTTTAAATGTTCGTGTTGGTGGAAATGATTTTTCAAATGAGTTTTCTGCCCGTAGACATTATGATGAGACAATATATGATATTCTTCCAATCTCTCAGTTATTTGGAGATATACTTACTGTATTTTCTAGAGAGTATATTGTATCCGGACCAGTTTGGGAATTTTTCTCCAGTGACAATGATGAGTGGAAGATTGGTCTTCGACATGAGCTTAAATTAGATAAACTGAATGGATTTGTTGGAAAGACAGTCATTCATCCAAAACAGATTAAGGTTGTTAATGAGGCTCTTAAGGTTTCAAAGAAGGACTATGAAGATGCAAAGGAAATCCTGAATTGGGATGAAAAAGGTCTTCAGGTTGGAAAGAGCTTTGCAGGAGAGAGGATGAATGAAGTAAAGACTCATATAAACTGGGCATACAAGACAATGGTTCTTGCAGAAATATATGGAGTTTTATAAAGAGTACTATAAGGAATTTTATAAGGAGCTCTATAAGGAGTTCTATAAGGAGTTCTATAAATGAAAGAGATTAATACAGGAAAAGATAAAATAAATATTACAATAGATGATTTGGTTAGATTGGCTAAGAGAGATAATAATTCAATCAGACCATATCTATATGTAAATCCAAAGCAGGGCAAACATATCCCATCAGATCCAAGAGAAACCCTTAGAATCTGTGAGGCTCTTGCTAATAAAGTGAATACAGCTTATCCAAATGATAGATTATATGTCATTGGATTTGCGGAAACAGCAACAGGTGTTGCTTCTGCTATAAGCTACTATTTGAAGAATATTAAATATTATCAGAATACAACTAGAGAATATAAGGAAGAAGAAAGCTACTTATATTTTACAGAGTCTCATAGTCATGCAAAGGATCAGATGCTGAGATCTTCTGGACTAGAAGAATGTATTGAAAATGTTGATAGAATCATATTTGTTGATGATGAAGTAACCACAGGAAGTACTATCTATAAACTGGTTCAATCAATCAAAAAGAATTATAATACAAAAAATGTAAAGTTCAGTATTGTTTCAATGCTCAACAGTATGCCAAGTGAAAGAATAAATGAACTGGCAGAAGATGGTATAGATTGTATATTCCTTGCAAGTATTCCTTATGAATATAAGAAAGACGAGATAATCAATGTTCCTATCAATAAGGAATATCATCATGAGTGTCATACAGAAGAAGAAAATGAGTCTGTAACATTAACTGATGAGATATGCTATGAATCACATCATAATCCTAGATGTGTAATAGATTTTTCAGATTATCAGAAAGAAAATCAGCAGTTTGCTGACTCAGTTATTACAAAGCTGAAGAATCATCATTACAATAAATTCCTTGTTTTAGGAACAGAAGAATTTATGTATGCTACTATTTTTGTTGGTAAAATGTTGGAAGATTCCGGTGTTGCTGATCAGGTTAAGATTCATTCAACAACCAGAAGTCCAATAGTTGCTAGTGACTCTAAGGAATATCCTTTGAAAGAAAGATATCAGATCAGAAGCTTCTATGACCTGGATAGAAAAACATATATATATAACTTAGAAGCATATGATGGTGTTTTAATTCTAACTGATGCAGAGAATTACAACCAGGGACTTGCAGATCTTTGCGGTGTTCTGGATGATGTGGGAAATAAGGATATATTCCTTGGAAGATGGAGATATAAAGAGGGATAGATGAAGAGCAGTTTTATTGAGGATGACATTACACTTTTACTAAAGGATATAACAGGACTTGTTGAACCTTTACCAACAAAGGAACGCGAGAAGAAAATACAGACTGGTACACATTATTCGGAAATGTTACCGTTGGAATATCAGCCTACAGATAAATATATTGAGATTTATGAAAATGCCCTTAATGTTTTTGGACAATCTACAGCTGATGCTGTTGCTAGAGTGTCAGAGCTGATTCTCCAGAAAAAAGGAAAAGATGTAGTTATAGTATCTTTAGCAAGAGCGGGTTCACCAGTGGGTGTTCTGATCAAAAGATATATTAAAGCTAAATATGGTTTTTCTTGTCCGCATTATTCGATTTCTATTATTAGAGATAGAGGAATCGACAAGAATGCCATGAAATACATTTTGAGTAAGCATAGTCCTGAGAGTATTCAGTTTGTTGATGGATGGACTGGAAAAGGCGTTATATACAGGGAGTTAAGAAAGGAAATAGGAAATTTTGATGGAGTTTCTGATGAGCTTGCTGTATTAGCAGATCCTGCATATATTACTGATCTTTGTGGAACTCATGAGGATATTATGATTCCAAGCTCATGTCTTAACTGTACAGTTTGTGGATTAGTGAGCCGAACATTTTTGAGAACAGATATTATAGGCGAGGATGATTTCCATGGTGCTGCTTATTATGGAGAGCTAGCTGATCAGGATAGAACTTATGAATTTATTGATACAATAATAGATAAGTTCAAGTTTGATCTGGAACCACTTGCTCCGGTTTCTGATAAAGAAGCTCAGAAGGATGTATCTAACCTTTCAAAAGAATATCAGATTGACAATGTGAATTTCATAAAGCCGGGAATAGGAGAGACAACCAGAGTTTTACTTCGTAGAGTTCCTTGGAAAGTTGTGGTAGATAGGAAATATGAAGATAGTCCTGAATTAGCTCATATTTTCCAGCTGGCGAAAGAAAAGAATGTTGAGATTGTAATAGGTGATCTTGAAAACTATAAATGTTGCGGACTGATAAAGAACCTTTCTGATGTGTAGAGCGTAAAAAGCTTTTGTGAAAAATAGTGCCTCCCGATGCGCATTTTTGTTTAATATGTCAAGGGGTTTTTTATTGACGCTACTTGCATAGTTTAATATAATTTTATTAAGTTAAATATTTGGCAAAACCGGTGAAAACCGGCGACGCAAAGCTATTAGGGCCTTTAATATGGCAGCCAGTTGCACTTACATGATTAATTCATCAGAGTTGGCTGCACAGCCAAATCTGATGTTTTTTTTACTTAGTATCATTATAGGGAGGTAAATGTATGTACGATGAGATGGATATTGATGTGATGCTTGGTATTAGTGATGACGAACTACCTTCAGGTCTTGAGATTCCAGTTGTTGAGAAGACGGTAGAGCGAGTAGAAGAGAAAGAATCTGAAATAGATAATAAAGTCGACGATAAAGTTGAAGATAAGATAGCAGATAATGACTTCGAAAAGCTCATGGAAGCGTTGGAAGATATTGGAATCGAGCAGGTGGCTGAACCAGAAGTTAAGAAGGAAGTTATAGAGGATCTAAAACAAGATCTTAAACCGGAACTTAAGATTAAGACCAAGGAATACACCGCACCAGAGCCAGAGGAAGTTCGTGCACCAGAACCTGTACCTGTTGAAAAGAGACATAGAGGAATCACTGAAGTCTTAGTTGGACTTGTGAAAAGAGCATAGTAATCATAGTGTCTCGAGATAACAAACATAATATCCGAATCCAAGGTAGATGTCGCAGTTTATGTGGCATCTGCCTTTTTTCGTATTTTTTAAAATATAAAGAAACTAAAAAAAGACAAAAAAGATAAAAAAGGACAAAAAAATAAAAATATCCTTGAAAATATCAAATATATATGCTATAACTAATCAGAGTAAAATATTATTAACTACTTTTAAATGTGACAAATGCTTTAAATGCTGGCGTTTGTCACATTTAAAAACCCTTGAGGTTAGATTGGGTTAATTGTTGTACAAGGAGCTTATTATAATTTAGGAGTGAATAACATTATGAATTTGAATGAAGCAGAGATTGGCAAGGAGTATGTAATTAAAGATGTTGACACATTCGGTGATGATGATATGAAGAGTTTTCTTTTTTCGCTAGGATGCTACAGTGGCGAGACAATAACGGTGGTTGATAAAAAGAAAAATCTTGTAGTTTCCATTAAGGATGCCAGATATAACATTGACCCTGAACTCGCGTCAGCAATATTGATTTAGGAGGAAGAAAAGATGAGAATCGCATTAACGGGTAATCCCAACAGTGGTAAAACCACTATGTACAATGCAATCACCGGACGAAAGGAGAAAATTGGTAACTGGGCCGGAGTTACGGTGGACAAAAAGGAAAGTCCTATCAAGAAGAATTACACTGATGGCGTTGGAGATGGCGGTAAGGATCTTATAGCTGTCGATCTGCCAGGAGCATATTCCATGTCCCCATTTACTTCGGAAGAGAGTATTACTAGTAGCTATGTAAAGCATGAGAATCCTGATGCTATCATCAATATTGTAGATTCTACAAATCTTAGCCGAAGCCTTTTCTTTACAACACAGCTTTTGGAACTTGGAATTCCGGTAGTTGTAGCTCTTAACAAGAGTGATGTAAATGATAAAAAAGGAAATAAAATAGATATAGAAAAACTTTCTCAGAAACTTGGATGTCCTGTAATAAGGACAGTATCAACTTCTGATGATGGACTTAAGGAAGTGGTTAAAGCTGCTGCAGAGCTAAAGGGTAAAGGCCAGAAGGCACCTTATACAGAAGGAAAAGTTGATCTTACGAATAAAGAGGAAGTTGAAAAGGCAGATAGAGCCCGTTTCGAATATGTTAATAAGTTAGTTAAGGAAGTTGAGGTTCGTAAGACTCTCACTAAGGATAGAACCATAGGCGATAAGATAGACAAGATAGTAACAAATCCATTTTTGGGTCTTCTTATCTTCGCACTTATCATGTGGGCTGTATTCTATGTATCACAGACTACAGTTGGTACATGGCTTGCAGACATTTTGGTAGGCTGGATTGAGGCATTCCAGGGTTGGGTAGGCGACAAGATGGCAGATGCTAATCCACTGCTCTATGCACTTCTGGTTGATGGAATTATTGGTGGTGTAGGAGCTGTTGTAGGTTTCCTTCCACTTGTTATGGTAATGTATTTCCTTATTGCTCTTCTTGAGGATTGTGGTTATATGTCAAGAGCTACAGTAGTTCTTGATCCACTGTTTAAGAGAGTAGGACTTTCAGGAAAGTCTGTTATCCCTATGATTATTGGTACAGGTTGTGGTATTCCAGCTATTATGTCATGCCGTACAATCCGTAATCAGAGAGAGAAGAGAGCTACAGCAATGCTGGCAACATTTATGCCATGCGGAGCAAAGCTTCCAGTTATCGCACTTTTTGCGGGTGCATTTTTCCCAGAATCAAAATGGGTTAGCTGGGTAGCGTATATGGTTGGTATAGCACTGGTACTTCTTGGTGCACTTCTTATCAAAGCTATCACAGCAGCAAAGTTTAGAAAATCATTCTTCATTATTGAGCTTCCAGAATATAAGGCTCCAAGTCTTAAGTATGCATTTTTCTCAATGCTTGAGAGAGGAAAGGCTTATATCATCAAGGCTGGTACTATCATCCTTGTATGTAACACAGTTGTTCAGATAATGCAGAGCTTTAACTGGCAGTTCCAGGTTGTTGAAGAGGGTGCGGAAGATACATCAATACTTGCATCTATCTCAAATCCATTTGCATATATCCTGATTCCTATCGTTGGAATCGCAGCATGGCAGTTAGCTGCAGCAGCTATCACAGGATTTATTGCAAAAGAAAATGTAGTTGGAACTATCGCAACAGTTTATGCTATTACTAATCTTGTAGATCCAGATGAGCTGGAACTTATAGGTGAGGGAAATGCTGTTGCAGTCGCAATGGGTATAACTAAGGTTGCTGCACTTGCATACCTTATGTTCAACCTCTATACACCACCTTGCTTTGCTGCTCTCGGTGCTATGAATTCCGAGATGCAGAGCAAGAAGTGGCTTTGGGGTGCTATTGGTCTTCAGTTAGGAACAGGATATACAGTTGGTTTCCTTGTATATCAGATTGGAACACTTATTACAACTGGTGCTTTAGGCGCAGGCTTTGTGGGCGGATTAATATTTGAAATTGTCTTTGCGGCAATTCTGTTTGGAATAATCCGTCACAACAATAAAGCTGTTGCCGTTGAATATAAGTTGGCATAAGCATTTAGTTTAATACGATATATGATCCTTCATAATGGGATTTGTATATATAATAAACTCCTTTGATAATGGGCCGTCATGTGGGGAACATGGCGGTCCTTAATCTTATCTTGAGGGAGAAGAAGTATTGGCTGAATAGAGTGGCCTGGTAAAGTCTAAAAAAGTCTAAAATAATAAGATTTTCATGAAAATATACAATTTACATTTAGTATAGAATTGTGATAATATAGTGCAGAAAACGGGGAGCTTGTGTGACAGGCTGAGAACAGGATTATATTCTGGACCCTTTAAACCTGATTTGGATAATGCCAACGAAGGGATATAAAGTTGCTTTGAAGCTAAGAAATCTAAGCAGATATATCGATCGTCGGTATATCTGCTTATTGTTTGTTTCTCGTTGATACATTTCTAAAAGCTATTAAGTAGTTGGAAAGGAGAATGATAATGCTAGGTGATTGTTTGGAAAATGTTCGTAAGACAGTACCATTGGTGCATAACATTACGAACTATGTAACTGTAAATGATGTGGCAAATGTTCTGCTTGCATGTGGAGGAAGTCCAATAATGTCAGATGAGCCTGAAGATGTGGAGGATATCACATCTATCTGTGGAGGTCTGAATATCAATATTGGAACTCTCAATCAGAACAGCATAAAGGGAATGTTTCTTGCAGGAAAGAAGGCAAATGAGTTGAATCATAAAGTGCTTCTTGATCCTGTTGGAGCGGGCGCATCGAAACTTCGTACTGATACAGCTGTTAATCTTATGAAGGAGATTAAGTTCACTGTTATCAGAGGTAACATTTCCGAGATTAAGACTCTTGCTCTGGGTAGTGGAACTACTAAGGGCGTGGATGCAGATGTGGCAGATGCTGTTACTGAAGATACACTTGATTCAGCAGTGGCATTTGTGAAAAAATTTGCAAAAGAATCCGGATCTATAGTTGCAATAACAGGAGCTATCGATCTTGTAAGTGATAGTGAGAAATGCTATGTAATCAGAAATGGTCGTCCAGAAATGGGAAAAATCACAGGTACAGGTTGTCAGCTTTCAGGAATGATGACAGCATTCCTTGTGGCAAATCCTGATAATCTTCTGGAAGGCGCAGCTGCTGCAGTATGTACTATGGGAGTTGCTGGTGAAATCGGCTGGGATAATATGAAGCCGGAAGATGGTAATTCAACATATCGTAATCGTATCATCGATGCAATTTTCAATATGGATAAAGAGACTCTTGAAAGGAAAGCAAATTATGAAGTGCGATAAGAAAGATCTGCTGCTTTATGCAGTAACTGATCGTCATTGGCTTGAGGGAAGAACTCTATATGAGGTTGTAAAAGAAAGCCTGGAGGGTGGAGCAACATTTATTCAGCTTCGAGAGAAGAATTTGGACGAAGAATCATTTCTTCAGGAAGCAAAGGAGATTCAGAAACTCTGTAAGGAATATAGCGTTCCATTTGTAATTAATGACAATGTGGATATTGCAAAAGAAATTGATGCAGATGGAGTACATGTAGGCCAGAGCGATATGGAAGCTGGTGATGTACGAGCAAAGCTGGGACCAGACAAGATTGTTGGAGTTTCTGCTGGAACAGTTGAAGAGGCTGTTCTGGCTGAGAAGAGAGGCGCTGATTATCTTGGGGTTGGAGCGGTATTTCCAACTGGTTCAAAGGATGATGCCACTGAGGTTTCTCATGACACATTGAAGGCCATATGTGAAGCTGTATCAATTCCGGTAATTGCCATTGGTGGAATAACACAGGAAAATGTTAGCGAACTTGCCGGTAACGGAATCTGTGGAATAGCAGTTATCAGCGCAATCTATGGACAGAAGGATATAAAGAAGGCGACTGAGAACCTGAAAGAAGCCACTATTAAGATGGTGGAAGCGTAATGATAAAGGGAATTATATTTGATATAGACGGCGTTCTGCTGGATTCCATGGGAATCTGGGATGATCTGGGGGCCAGATACCTGAAAAGTATTGGTGCCCAGCCTGAAGAAGGATTGCAGGAGATACTCTTCTCCATGAGTATGGAACAAGGGGCTGAGTATTTAAGAGAGCATTATCATCTGGATAAAAGTGATGCAGAAGTATTAGATGGTATTAGTGGAATGCTGGAAAAGTTCTATTTTGACGAAGTGCTTCCTAAATCTGGAGCTAAAGAGCTTATGGAATATATGAAGGGGAAAGGCGTGAAAATGGTTGCGGCTACATCCAGTCCTCGACTTCATGTGGAGAAGGCTCTTGGTAGAAATGGAATGCTGGAATATCTGGATAAGATATTTACTAACACAGAAGTTGGAGAGAGCAAGCATTCGCCTAAGATTTATAATATTGCGGCTGAATATATGGGAACTACTCCTGATGAAACTTTGGTTTTTGAGGATTCACTATATGCTCTAAAAACTGCGGAGGCTGCAGGCTATGTGACTGTGGGCGTATATGACGCAAAGGGTGAGCCTGATCAGGAAGGAGTGAAGAACTCAGGTGATTATTACATTAGAGAGATGACAGAATTTCCTGAGATATATGAGGCTAGGTTAGTTTAGTACAAAATAAAGCGTTACATTGGGGGCACCACTTTGTATCGCTATATAAAATTAATGCGAAATCTAAGTGTAATCTAAGAGAGAGTAATCTAAGAAAGAAGGTAAATGAGATGAACACAGCATTAACAATTGCTGGAAGCGATTCCAGTGGAGGCGCCGGTATACAGGCAGATATCAAGACTATGACAGCAAATGGTGTTTATGCCATGTCTGCTATCACAGCTTTAACTGCACAGAATACTACCGGCGTTACAGGAATTATGGAGGTGACGCCGGATTTTCTGTCTTTGCAGTTGGATGCAATATTTACAGATATTTATCCTGACGCAATTAAAACCGGAATGGTTTCCTCCAGTGAACTTATTAAAACTATTGCAGAGAAGCTTAAGAAGTACGAAGCAAAGAATATAGTAGTTGATCCGGTAATGGTAGCTACTAGCGGAGCCAAGCTTATAAGTGATGACGCAATCGAAACCCTCAAAGCGGAGCTTCTTCCACTTGCTGAAGTCATTACTCCAAATATTCCAGAGGCAGAAGTTCTGTCCGGTATGGAGATTAAGAATGAAGATGATATGATTCAGGCAGCAAAGCTCATAAATGAGAAGTTTGGATGCAACGTTCTCTGTAAGGGTGGTCATCAGATAAATGATGCGAATGACCTGCTCTATCGTGATGGTGGATATGTATGGTTCAAGGGAAAGAGAATCGACAATCCAAATACACATGGTACTGGATGCACACTTTCAAGTGCCATCGCATCAAACCTGGCAAAGGGCCAGAATCTAGATGATGCTGTTAAGAATGCAAAGGATTATATTTCCGGTGCACTGGCAGCAATGATGAATCTTGGAAAGGGCAGCGGTCCACTTTGCCATAATTATGCCATTTTGGAGTCAGAGTCTAAAAACTAAAGGCTTATATTGAATAAAAGAAAATCAAAATTTAATTGCGTTAAGGAGAAAAAATATGAGTGAAACAAAACAGAAATTCGATGGTTATGCAGCAAAATATGATGAATGGTTTATGAAGAATGAGAACCTTTTCATCAGCGAGTTAAAATTATTTAAAAAGGTTCTCGGTGACATTTCCGGAAAGAAACTTCTTTCTGTAGGTTGCGGAAGCGGCCTCTTTGAAAGTAATATCGATTCTTCAAATATTGAAGGAATTGAGCCATCAGAGGATATGGGCCAGATTGCTATTAAGCGTGGAGTAAATGTTATAAAGTTCGGACTTATTGAAGATGTAGATCTTCCAGATAATGAATATGACATCATCTATTTCAACGGTAGTTCCAGCTATATGGAGAACCTGACTCCTGTTTATGATAAATGCCGAAAAGCTCTTAAGGAAGGTGGAAAACTTATTCTTCTGGATGTACCTAAAGAAAGCGCATTTGGATTTATGTATTTACTTGGAAAGAGTCTTAATACATATGATCATGAGTATCTTGAGGGGGCTATGCCAGAACTTCCTTATCCACTTGCTCTTGCATCTTCAGGTGTATGGCATACTACAGAGAGCAAGATTGAAGTATTAAAGAATCTTGGATTTAGCAAGTTCTCATACTATCAAACTCTTGTGAAGAATCCTCTTTATACAAATGAGGAACCTGAGGAAGTTATTGAAGGATATAAGAGCGGCGGCTATGTGGCTATAATTGCTGAGAAATAAGTCAGATTAGTGAAATGTTTGTTCAGAGGTTTTGCGCATGAAGTTATCAGAAATACTTTATTCAAAGACTATAGAATTATGGAAAGAATCCGCTGAGAAACCCTTTGTTGTAGAGATGGCAAAGGGTACTCTGGCGGATAGTAAATTCCGTAACTATACTCTTCAGGACTACCTTTATTTAATGGATTATGTGGAAATTCTAAGTAAGATAAAAAGTTTATCCAAGGAAGAGGATATTACTAGGTTTTTAAGTCAGATAATTGAAGAAACTCTTCAGGAGGCGGAGAGAGTACATCTTCCGAACATTAAAAAAGTGGGAATACGAGAAGAGGAAATTGAAAAGAGTAATGAACTTCCTGCAATTTCTAACTATCTGAATTATATGGAAAACTGTCTGGATGAATATGGGCTGCTGGGAGGACTTACAGCTCTTTTGCAGTGCTCCTGGCTATATGCATTTATTGGCGAAACAGTTAAGGACAGATATCCGGCAGAGATTGAAAAATCTAAATATAGATCCTGGTTTGAAGCCTACTCTTGTAAAAGTTATCTGGATGCGAACCAGATGTGGATAGATATTCTAGATAAGCAAAGTGCGGGCATCAGTGAAACTGAGACCATGAAAATGTGTCAGATATTTGAAAAATGTGCAATCTACGAAAATGAATTGTGGGATGCACTTTATAAATAAATATCAAATGAAAGTAATCAAAGAAAAATCAAAGAAAAAGAAATCAAAATAAAAATCAAAAACAAATTAAAAAATCCAAACCTATGCTGGTGATCAGTCTTAGGTTTGGATTTTTGTATATTAGTTTTATACGGCTCCAGTAAGATGCGAAATATCTGCATATACAGGAACGCCATCTTTATATTCTATATCCACTTCGCCACATACCAGAGGACGAACATAATCAAGCATTTCAGAAGTAACATCATTTCCTGATGGATTGATCCATTCTTTTGGAACCTGTTTAACCTGATTAGCGATTCCGTCAAGGTTTGCCAGCTCGATCTTATATTCATAAGGTTCATTGGAGGTACGAACTATTGTTGTCATATATCCGGTTTTTCCTTCTCTGGCATACTCAACAGCCTTTTCTCCTAACAGCTCAGACTCTTCGAGGTCTTCAGCTGAAGCCATATGAGCAGCGCATCGTTGAAGGATATTGATTTCAACAGAACGGCATTTAACTCCCAATTCTTCTTTCACAAGATTTTCCAGAATCTTTCCAACACCAGATAGCTGTGCATGGCCAAATTTATCGCATGCTGCTTTTGTAGCTGAAAGGTAATTACCATCTGCATCTTGTAAGCCTTCTGAGATTGCAACGACCACATTGTTGGTTGATTTCAAAACTTCTTTTACATCTTTGATGAAATTGTCAGTACTGAAAGGTACTTCAGGAAGATATATAAGCTGTGGTATATCGCTATACTCATTTCTTGCAAGTGCCGCTGCTGCAGTAAGCCAACCGGCATTTCTTCCCATGATTTCAATAAGTGTTACTGTTGGAGTTTTGTATACGGATGTATCATGTGCAAACTCCAGCATTGATGCAACTATAAACTTTGCAGCCGATCCATAACCAGGTGTATGATCAGTAGCAACAAGATCATTATCGATTGTTTTAGGAACACCTGCAAATCGGATATCACTACCTATGCTGCTGCCATATTCGGCGAGCTTGGAAATGGTATCCATAGAATCATTTCCGCCTATGTAGAAAAATGCGGCAACTTCGTATTTATTCAGTATCTCAAATATCTTTTCGTAGATTGAAGAGTCTTCATGGATTTCCGGCATTTTATATCTACAGGATCCAAGGTAACTAGATGGAGTAGAGTAGATACGATGCAACTCTTCATCACTAAGATTTTCCAGCTGAATAAATTCCTCTTTTAAAACTCCGCTTATTCCATAAAGCGAACCAAATACTTTATCATAGCCTCCACTGGATAACGCTCCTTTAATAACCCCAACCAGCGATGCGTTGATTGCTGTTGTAGGTCCCCCTGATTGAGCAACTATGATATTTTTCATGTGCTATCTCCTTATTTAGTTTTTAGTATTTCAAGTAACTTTAAAATGTTACAACACACACCACGGTACTATACCAAATATTCATGTTTACTTCAAGTGTTCTAGTTGGAGTTTTAGGAATAGTGCAAAAAAGTACTTGATTAATATATTGTGGTATGATATAACTAATTACGGTAAGTTTACTCTAACAGCAAAATGTGACAAATACAAACTCAAATTGTGTTTGTCACATTTTAAAAACCCAACGGTTAGATATAACTAACTAGATTTATAGGTGGTGTAGTGTAAGATGTTTGACGATAGCATAGTGGAGTTTTGTGCTCCAACACTAGCAGGAATTAAGACGGCAAATCTTTTTACCTGCACTTATCAAGATAAATTAGAAGTAGTGAAGGATATTAGAAGGGTTAACAAGTTGCTTGTTAAAAAGGGGATTAAAGCACTTCCAGCCAGGTATTCAAATCACAGGGTTCTAATCTACGTTTATCGATCATCCTTCCTGGAGAAAGATCTCTGTGATCAGGATACCTCTAATATACTTGCCGGGTTAGGGTACGAACCTGGAAATGTAAATGCTTGTATTAGTTGCTTGATAAGCAAACTTAGTTCCTTTACAGACAGTTGTGGGTTTCCACATGAGATAGGTTGTTTTCTTGGCTATCCGCCAGAAGATGTGAAAGGTTTTATAGAAAATAAAGGTGAATGCAGCAAATGTGTGGGATGCTGGAAAGTCTATGGAGACGAAAAGAAGGCAAGAGACACATTTGACAGATATAAAATATGTACAGCGGAGTATCTAAAAAGATATTCAGAAGGAACTGATTTAGAGAGTCTTGCTGTTGCAGTGTAAAAGGTTAATGTTTTGAAATGTAACAGTTGTGGTGGCTGTTCATAAATAAATAATAGGGGCAGCAATGCTCTGGAAAGGATAAATAATGAGTAAAGTAGCAGTAGTATTTTGGAGTGCAACAGGTAATACTGGCGCCATGGCTAAAGCGGTTGGGGAAGCAGCTGTTTCTAAGGGAGCAGAGGTTGACTATCTTGGACCAGGTGAGTTTTCGTCTTCAAAGCTTGCAGATTATGATGCGGTAGCATTTGGATGCCCGGCAATGGGCGCAGAGGTTCTGGAAGAAACTGAGTTTGAACCTATGTTTGCAGAGCTTGAAGGATCTCTTAGTGGAAAGAAGATTGGCCTTTTTGGATCATATGGATGGGGAGATGGCCAGTGGATGAGAGATTGGCAGGATAGGGCAAACGCGGCAGGAGCAAATCTTGTATCAGACGGTGTTATGGCTAACAATGCTCCTGATGATGAGGCACTTGAAAACTGTGCAGATCTTGGAAGAGCTCTAGCATAAAGTTTTTTTGTGATATAAAGGATGAGTAAATCATATGATTCTTCTAAAATTTAGTGATATGGATTGACGCTGAACACACATTTACTCATCCTTATAATTTACTAAAAGATTAGGGGAAATATCATTTATACAAAGGAGATTAAAAAATGTTTCTTGAGATTGAAAAAGTAGTTGGAAGAGAAATCTTGGATTCTAGAGGAAACCCAACAGTTGAAGCTGAGGTATATCTTATTGATGGAACAGTTGGAAGGGGAACTGCTCCAAGTGGTGCATCCACAGGTGAATTTGAAGCACTTGAACTTCGTGACGGAGATAATGATCGCTACTTAGGAAAAGGAGTTCAAAAGGCAGTTGATAATATTAATACAACAATTAATGATGTTCTGGTTGGTCTTGATGCGTCTGATACATATGCAGTTGATGCTGCTATGATCAAGGTAGATGGAACAAAAGATAAATCCAACCTGGGTGCAAATGCTATTCTTGCTGTATCTATTGCAGCAGCTCGCGCTGCATCAATTGCACTGGATATACCACTTTACAGATTCCTTGGTGGTGTTCAGGGAAATAAATTACCTGTTCCTATGATGAATATTCTTAATGGTGGAGCACATGCAGATAGTGCTGTAGATACACAGGAATTCATGATTATGCCAGTAGGTGCACCTTCCTTTAAGGAAGCTCTTAGATGGTGTGCTGAGGTATTCCATAAGCTTAAAAGTTTGATCAAGGAAATGGGAGATGTAACAGCCGTTGGTGATGAAGGTGGATTTGCTCCTAACCAGTTGAAGAGTGACGAGGAAGCTATAGAGAAAATCCTTGAAGCTATTAAGGCTGCTGGTTTTGAACCAGGAAAAGATTTTATGATAGCAATGGATGCTGCTTCATCAGAGTGGAAGAGTGAAAAAGGTAAGGGCTTCTATAAGCAGCCTAAGTCTGGAAAGGAATTTACTTCTGATGAATTGATTGCTCACTGGGAATCTCTTGTAGATAAGTACCCTATCATTTCTATTGAGGATGGTCTTGATGAAGAGGATTGGGAAGGTTGGCAGAGAATGACTGAAAAGATTGGACATAAGGTACAGCTGGTTGGTGATGATCTTTTCGTTACAAATACTGAGAGACTTTCAAAGGGTATTCAGTTAGGTGCTGGAAATTCAATTCTCATAAAGCTTAATCAGATTGGTTCTGTATCAGAAACTCTTGAAGCTATTAAGATGGCTCATAAGGCTGGATATACAGCAATATCTTCTCACCGTTCAGGAGAAACTGCAGATACAACTATTGCAGATCTTGCTGTAGCGCTTAATACATGTCAGATTAAGACGGGAGCACCAAGTCGTTCAGAACGTGTTGCCAAGTATAATCAACTTCTGAGGATTGAGGAAGAACTTGGAGCATCTGCAGTATATCCTAAGATGAGTGCGTTTAATGTAAACAAGTAGAATTATCCTACTTCATAAATATTATTCACATACACGGCATTATGAGAGGAGTGGCTCATAATGCCGTTTCCCTTTTATTTATATATATTCCAGTGAAATAATCGTAAAAGAGGTGATAAGAAATGACGATTTTTTGGGGACTAATGATTCCTTTTATAGGAACATCCCTTGGTTCCGCTTGTGTTTTTGTTATGAAAAAAGAATTAGGCGAAATGGTACGAAGAGCGCTTACGGGATTTGCCAGTGGAGTGATGGTTGCGGCATCCATATGGAGTCTTATTATTCCTGCTATGGATCAGTCTGAGGGCATGGGGAGGTTATCATTTGTTCCAGCTTGTGTAGGATTCTGGATAGGAATTTTATTCCTTCTAGTGCTTGATTCCGTGATACCCCACTTACATATGAATGCTGAGAAGGCTGAGGGACCGAAGGCTAAGCTTAAGAAAACAACTATGATGGTACTAGCGGTAACACTTCATAATATTCCTGAAGGAATGGCTGTAGGTGTTGTGTATGCAGGGCTTCTTGCTGGGAATACAACAATTACGGCTGGTGGTGCATTGGCACTTGCTCTTGGCATCGCAATTCAGAACTTTCCTGAGGGTGCCATCATATCTATGCCTCTTCATGCTGAGGGACAGAGTAAGGGTAGAGCTTTTCTGGATGGCGTGCTTTCTGGGGCTGTAGAGCCAATTGGTGGACTGCTTACAATTATTGCAGCCGGGCTTATTGTACCGGCCATGCCTTATCTACTGAGTTTTGCAGCAGGGGCTATGATGTATGTTGTTATTGAGGAATTGATTCCTGAGATGTCCGAGGGAGAGCACTCGAATATTGGTGTAGTAATGTTTGCAGTTGGGTTTACGTTAATGATGGCGCTAGATGTGGCACTAGGATAATAAAAAATAATACTTAATAAAATCTAAAAAGAGCTGAAAGTCTAAAAAAAAATAGTTGACAAGATAACACTGTTATGTATATAATTCGTTTTGTTACATAACGGTGTTATTTTTATAGAGTGGGTGGTGCCTAATATGGGAAATGATAACAGTAGAGAAACTGTCGAAAAACTTTTGGCAAGTGCCAAAAAAGAATTCAGTGAAAAGGGATATATGAAGGCATCTCTTAGAAATATCTGTAAAGAGGCTGGAGTTACTACCGGGGCGTTGTATTTTTTCTTTAAGGATAAAGATGATCTCTTTAAAGGAGTTGTAGGTGGACCACTCTTGGAACTTAGAAATAATTTAGCAAAGCATATGTCAGCTGAGCTTGAAGAATTAGATAGCTACACTCCAGGAATGAAGGTGAATCTTGAAGATGATATGGCTGCAGCGACAGAAGCTGTTAAGATACTTTTCAAGCATAAGGAAGAATTTGAAATCTTGATTACCAAGGCTCAAGGTTCCAGTTTTGAAAATGTAATTGATGATATCGCTGATATGATGAATAAACATTATATTGATATGTTCTGGAATATGAAGGGGTATAAATCAAAGAAGCAGATGACAAAGGAAGATAAGTTCATTGTTCATTGGATGGCCCATGATCAGGTTGATATTTTTGTTCATTTGCTTACACATTGTAAAACTGAGAAGGAAGCATTGAAGCAGCTTAAAGGCATGTTCAGTTATATAATAGGTGGATGGTTCGGAGTAATTAATAATACCTAGTAAATAAGTTTTAAAAACTATTGTAAGTAATAAATGATTTAAAAGGTGGGATATTATATCTCACCTAAAAAAATAACAATCACATAACAATGTTATGTTGTGGGCGGCTATATGGTCGTCCAATAAAAAACAATTCAACATAACGATGTTATGTGTTTAAAGATGATAATTCATTTCGTTCTTATGATCGTACTTATAAGAAGATTGAAGAATATTAGAAGGAGAGAGGAAAAAGATATGTATGTTGAAGTAAAAGATTTGAAGAAAAGCTACGGAGAAGGTGGCAGCTATGTTCAGGTATTAAAAGGCGTTACGGTGGGAGTGGAGCAAGGAGAAATGTGTGTTATTCAGGGAACATCTGGTTCTGGAAAATCTACACTTCTTAACTGTATTGGCGGGCTGGATGATATAGATTCTGGTTCTTGTAAAGTGGATGGGCTGGAGATTGCAGGACTTAAGAAGGACGCTCTTTCTGATTATCGTAGAGATACATTAGGATTTATCTTTCAGTTTTATAATCTGGTTCCAAACCTTACTGTTAGAGAAAATATTGAGGTATGCAGATATCTTACCAAGGATCCGCTGGATATGGATGAATTATTGGAAACTTTGGGACTTAGGGAACATGCAGATAAGTTTCCTTCCCAGTTATCAGGTGGACAGCAGCAGCGTACGGCAATAGCCAGAGCTCTTATCAAGAATCCAAAGCTTCTTTTGTGTGATGAGCCAACAGGTGCGTTGGATTCGAAAACTTCAAAGGATATATTGGTTCTCCTTGAGAAGATAAATGCAAAGTATGGAACAACTATGCTTATTGTTACGCATAATAATTCTATAAAAGATATGGTGCATAGAGTTATCTATATAAAGGATGGGGAGATAGGAAAGCATTATACAAACGAGAAGAGAATACCGGCAGCAGAATTGGAGGATTTATAAGATGCAAAGAGTACTTAGAAAAAGAGTTTTCAGAAATCTTAGAAAACATTTTGTACGATATTTTATGCTGGGCATAATGATCACTATGAGTATCTTTCTTGTGGTAACTATAGTAGGCTCTGGAGAAACTCTTTCAAGAGGAACTGTTGATATGGCAGAGAAAACAAATCTTGAAGACGGTGAGTTTAAAGTGTTTGTACCTCTAAATGATAGTGAGATAGATCATATAAAAGATATGGGATTAGATATTGAAGAACAGTTCTACTATGATTATCAGCTGGAAGATGAGGCTAGGGGAACAGTCAGGATTTTTAAGGTTAGAGATAAGATAAACAAGATACATTATATCACTGGGGACGAACCAAAAGATAAATATGATATTGTTATGGAGAAGAGATATGCTGAAGAGCATGATCTTGAGGTTGGCGATGATTTTGAAATTGCTGGAGTGAACTATAACATTTCCGGAATAGGGGTTGTCTCTGATTATGACGGACCATTTAAAGAGATATCTGATACCTCTTGCAATTCAAAGACATTTGGTCCGGTTTTTATTACAGAAGAAGCATACGAGGATTTTAAAAATTCCGGTAAGATACAGAAGTCGGAGGAGTATTCATATGCTTATAAACTTGGTGGCGGAAAAGAGGATGCGGATCTAAAGAATTATCTGAAAGATCTGAAAATCGATGCAACTCAGGTTGATGATGAACTGTTCCAGGAATATTGGGATAGAACAGGAGGGGTGGAAGAAGAACTCCGAGATGCAGTTAAGGAACTTCGTGATGCAACTGAAGATGTGAGAGATGCTTTGGATGAACTTACAGAAAATCATGATGATATAAATGATGCTACTGCAGAAATTTTCGATTCTTATCTTGAAGAAACCTCCAAGACGCTTGGTAGTTATGGAATGAGTGTAGAGCTTACAGAAAGTAACTATAAGAGTGAACTTGATAAACTAATCGATGCCAGTCCTAGCGCTATGATGAAGATGTCTCTGGAGGACACAAAAAAGCAGTTATCTGAACTTGAAGAATATAAGGATGGACTTAGGGAATATACTGATGGAGTCGAGGAACTATATGATGGTTCTGATGATATGGCAGATGGCGTTGCAGATCTGGATGAAGCAGTGGATGATACGCTGGAAGAATTTGATTTCAGTTTATCTAATCTTACTTCCTTCTTGAAGAGGGCAGATAATCCACGAATCTTTGCAACAAAGAATGATAAGCTTGTTGATATAGAAGTTGGTATAATTGCAGGTGCTATCATATTTATTCTTCTAGCATATGTCATTTCTGTATTTGTGGTTCACTCTATTGAAAGTGAAAGCAGTATCATAGGAACACTATATTCTATGGGCGTTACGAGAAATGACTTGCTTCTGCATTATATATCACTTCCGGTAGTTGTAACATTTATTGCTGGATTAGTTGGCCTTCTGATAGCATCTACTGGTATTATGGCGCCAATGATTGCCGAAAGCTCGTATCAATATTTTTCTATTCCAGTATTTTCATTTAGTGTACCAAAATATCTTTGGGTATATTCTCTGGTTTGCCCACCGCTTATGGCAGTGATAGTAAATGTGCTGGTTATTAGATCGAAGCTCAGTAGAACCGCCCTTTCGCTTATTAGAAATGAAGTTAAGCAGGGGAAAAATAAGAAAATAAAACTTGGCAAGATGGATTTCGTTAAGGCATTTAGAATAAGACAGATGCTTAGAGAGATGAGATCTACAGTTGCTGTAATCCTTGGTATGTTTCTTGCTCTTCTTGTATTCATGATCGCTGTTAATTGTTATACACTTTGTAGTAATATAGCCATTGATTATGCGGCAGATACTAAGTATGAATACATGTATTCGTTGAAGTATCCGGAGAAGGAAGCACCGAAGGATGCAGAGGCTGCCTATGCTTATACTTGTAAAATGAAAACCATGGGCTTTAACTTTGATGTGACGATTCTTGGTATAGATGATGACAATAAATTCTTTGATGTGGATACAGGTGAAAGCAAAATGGATGTGGTGATATCCAATGCATTTGCGGAAAAGTTTGGACTACATAAGGGAGATGAATTTGTTGTTACTGATGATGAGAAGGAAATGAAATACGCGTTTTCAGTTAAAGATATAACTCAGTATTCAGCAGGATTTTTCATCTTCATGGATATCGATGAGATGAGAGATATGATGGGTGAATCTGATGATTACTATAATGTGCTCTTCTCAGATAAGAAGCTGGATATTGATCCGGGAAGACTTTATTCAACAACTACTAGAGATGATGTGGTTAAGGGTACAACTGTATTTACAGACTTAATGATGCCTATGATCTATGTTATGTCTATTGCTTCGGCAGTTATCTTCTGTGTAGTTATGTATCTTATGATGAAGGTTATGATAGATAGAAGTGCGCAGAATATCTCGCTTATCAAGGTGTTTGGTTATAGGAGAAAAGAGATTAGAAAGCTTTATCTGGATGGGAATTTTTATGTAATAGCAATAGGTGCACTTATAGTTTTACCGCTATCAAAGGTTATTATGAATTCCATGTTTCCATTTATGATTTCAAATGTAACTTGTGGATTAAATTTGAATACACCTAAGCAGTTCTACTTCATTACATATGCTGTTATTATTCTGCTTTATCTAGTGATAAATAAGATACTTGTAAAGAGATTGGATAAGTATACACCAGCAGAAATATTAAAGAATAGAGAGTAATACTGTCGGCAGGATCAGGAAATGTGGTCCTGCCGATTTTTATATACTTTAATTCTTGAATTCCAGGGTGAACTGAGTTATACTTAAATACTAAGAGTTAGGCATAACTAACAAAGTTTGTTACGCCTTGCGAATTCAAGGTTTTTAAGAATAATATGCTGTATGAATAGTTAGGAGATATCCATATGTCGTCGACAATTTCAACAATCATAATAGTCATAATTTTAGTTGTGGTTCTGTTCTTTGCAATCAAGAATTCTATACCACATTTCAAGGGGCAGGGGGCTTGTTGTGGTGGAGGAGATTCGGAGAAAGCTATAAAGCCAAAGAAACTGGACAAAGTAATAGCTACTAAAACACTTCATGTTGAAGGAATGCGTTGTAATAATTGTCGTATCAGAGTTCAGAATAAACTAAATGGGATTGAAGGCGTTAATGCAAAAGTAAATCTTGAGAAGAAGACGGCAACAGTTCAGTTAGGAAGAGATATTTCTGATGAAGAGTTAATTACAGCTGTCTGCAGTATGGGTTATGAGGCTAAGGTTTTATAATTTCTTATTATGATGAATCTATTAAATATAAAACAGGGCTATCATATTGCAGATAGCCCTGAGAAAAATAAAATATTTAGATAAAATTGTAGGGACGCCGTCGACAGTATAAGTCACGGCGTTCTTTCCATGTTTCATAAGCAATATAGCTTGCATTCTATATGCATAGCTTTTAATTTGCTCATCTTGAATCTCTTCTAGTGGACAAGTATCTATAGCTTTATTCGCAAATAACTAATGAAATAATTGAAATTAAAACATAGTCATATAGGAGCATTAAGATGGAAAAGTGATCATATAGGTGTATTAAGTTGGAATTAGGATAGTAACTAGATATAATAATGTTGGGTTGAGAAAATTAATTAAAATGGAATATAAAATAGAAATATAAAGCGGAATATAAAGCGGAATATAAAGCGTAGTATAAAAAGTAATATAAAAAGATGAAGAAGGAGTATTGAAAAAAGTGATAACAGGAAAACTATATGCGGTAGGCGTCGGTCCAGGAAATCCGGATATGCTTACTATAAAAGCGGTAAAAACAATAGATATGGCAGATGTTATTGCTTGCCCGGCAAAGAATTCCGAACCGGGAATCGCTTATCAGATAGCAAAGCAGGTATGTCCTGATATCTCTACAAAGGAGATAATGTTGCTCAATTTCCCCATGAAGATGGAGAATTTAAGTAAAACACATCAGGAAGTGGCAAATGAAATATCTAATAAATTGAAGTTAGGAAAAAATGTGGCTTTTCTAACGCTGGGGGATCCGGAATTTTATTCCACATTTTTTTATATCGCTGAAATAATCAAGGAGCAAGGACATGATATAGAAATAATAAATGGGATAACTTCCTTTAGTGCGTTTGGTGCAAGATTACAGCTTCCACTATCTTTGGGGCGTGACAAAGTGATAATTACTTCAGGTGAATATATAACATTTGATGGTACTCTTATCATTTTAAAAGCTGGAAGTCGATTGAAAGAAATAAAGAATAAGTCGCTGGAAAATGGTAAGACAGTATATATGGTTGAAAACCTTGGTATGCCCGATGAAAAGGTTTGTTATGGTGTTGAATCTATGCCTGATGAGGCTGGGTATTTTACTGTTGTGGTCGTGAGGTAATCGGGAGATAAAGAAGTGAAAATATTATATTTGAAACATGACATACAGTTGTCATGTTAGGCTTGTTATGATACTGATATAGGATTTCAAAATGACAATCTATTTCCAAATAAATGTTTAATGTCAAAGTAATTACGAGATTCAATTTGGGGAAATGATAAGCGAAGTTCTGGAAAAGAGACTAAGGAGTGATAAGAGATGCATTTTGTTGATGCGAAGGGAATTCTTACAAGTAATAACGGCATGCATGGGATGAATATATACCGTGGGTGCA
>CAMNGU010000007.1 GCA_946538525.1 uncultured Lachnospiraceae bacterium | reverse complement strand
AAAATTTGAAGCCTGGAGGGGTTCCAACTTGCTTTACTAAGTTGATATGCGCACGATATTATGAAGGCTAGTGAAAATTCGAAGCCTGGAGGGGTTCCAACTTGCTTTACTATCTCGATATGTGCACACAAAAATATCAGGTACCAGTCACCCTACTCATAAGCGTGCGTATATTTAATCAGAAACCCAGATTGGCACCCCCACTCGCTAATAAGCGTGCGTATATTCAACCAATAACCCAGATTGGCACCCCCACTCGCTAATAAGCGTGCGTATATTCAACCAACAACCCAGATTGGCACCCCCACTTGCTAATTTATGTGCGTATATTCAACTAGCAACCTAGATTGGCACCCATTTACAATTTAGATAGACTCTTTAGATATGCTACTATCCTTTTTCTACCAGGTCGAGACATAGGAATAGGCTTATCCACATATTCCATACGGATCCCCTGTTGGTCTATATACTGAACATAACTCATATTAATCACATCATTCTCGTTGACCCTAACAAATCCATACTCATCTGTAGAAAGTATGTCCCCCATATACTTTCTAACCGTTCTTGGATTATAGGTACGATTAAATCCTTGAAAATACAGGTTATACTCAGATGCAAATAATTCTATTCTTACTAACCTTTTGCAGCTTATTGCAGTAGTTAAATAATCACCTGAATTCATTGCATATAAGTCTATCCTTTTTAAGTCATTAAGAACTTCCCTCAAGTTTTTGACCACTTCATAGATATTTTTTGAATCGTAACTTAGATTCCTTTGCATTAACTCCACCCCCCGAATCAATGAACACCAGAATTAAAATCACAAAAATCAAATATAAAAATAAATGTACAGTAAATAAATCACTCCTTCTCTACTAAATAAATTATACAGCCTTTCAAAAGATATCAATTTATAACAAGGTATATTATTCAAGTTTTATAGACCAGTTCGTTCTAAGCGCATAGATGGCAATTATAAAACATCTAAAAAAGCCCGAATACACCAAGCCCAAAGATTCCCCCATCAATCTAGACAAACACAATTATACACACAGAAACTCTAACTCATCCAGTTGACACCAACAGCTTAATCACATCCTCTTAAACACAAACAACCTCGTACCCATACGGATACGAGGCTGTAAATAATCAAATCAAATAATTTAATTCACTTTAATTCAATTTACCAATAATTCACTCAGCGACTACATAGTATCTACTCTACAACTACTCAGTGACTTCTCCGGTATCTCCGCCGCCACTACCGTCGTCAGGTGGTGTTTCTCCTCCACCGCCAGTGTCTTCGCCACCGCCGGTATCTTCTCCACCACCACTACCGTCATCCGGTGGTGTATCTGCTGGAGCTCCAGTAGAATAGAAATATGCATAAATTGTATGTGCGGCTGAAACATCAGTAAATGTATACTGTCCAACAGCTCCTACACTAACATCATCAACCGTTACATCCTGAATAGCATATCCAGCTGAAGGTGTAATATAGATTGTTACACTTGATCCAGGCTGAACATTACTTACTGAGTCTGAGATAGAACCACCATCTCCTGCCCAGGTTGTAATTGATATTCCATCCTCACTTTCAAGGTGAATTGGACATGTGGTTGTAAGTATTGAACTATCATATGCAAAGTCAGCACCAACAAGCTGAACATTTCCATTATCATCATATGAAATGTAATACTCAACTGGATTAGGACAAGTATTTGTTGCCTTACAATGTGATTCTGGACAAATCATAATTGTGTTCATATGACCCTTACAGAACTTTGTAGGAACATGATCCTTATCACACCAGTCTGTACTGATAGGACATCCTGCTATCGGCTTAAGACCTGTCATCTTACATACAGAAGCTTTTACAAGTCCTTCAGGCTGATCCCAATCAGTCTCTGTACTCTGACCTTCCAGTTCAGCAATACGATCCATTATATCCCTCCACATAACCTTATGATTATTAGTATTGATAGTTACATTTGAATCGTATCCAAACCATACAGAACCAGTATAGTAAGGTGTCATTCCACAGAACCAAAGGTCGTAGCTATTTGATGTTGTACCTGTCTTACCTGCACACTTAACACCAGATGTAAGTCTAGCTCTTGTACCTGTACCCTGAGTTACAACATCCTTCATAGCATCGATCAGCTGATAAGCTGTTGTTGCCTTACACATTCTATGTGATCTCTCAGAAGGTTCTCTGTTATCAATAACCAGATTACCATCATGATCATAAACTCTGTCATAATATACAGGCTTTACATACATACCCATATTTGCGATACCAGCATAAGCCGCTGTAATCTCAAGGTTTGTTACACCATAGGTAAGACCACCAAGTGCTGTAGCCTGCTGAATATCAGAATATACGCTTCCGTCTGAACCAATTTCCTTATCAATGATAGTTGTAAATCCTTCATCAATAAGGTAATCATATGCTACAGCCGGAGTAACCGCTGTAATAGTCTGTACAGCAATGATATTCATTGACTGCTCTATAGCTCTTCTAAGGTTACTAGGTCCCCAATAATCGCCGTACCAGTTTCTTACAGGTGTACCATTTGCGAAGCTGTATGGCTTATCATCAAATCCCGAAGCTAAGCTTCCTTCTGTATCAATATATGGAAGGAAGGCTGCAAGAACCTTAAATGTAGAACCTGGCTGACGCATAGCATTTGTAGCTCTGTCGAAACCAAGGTTTTCTGTCTTCTCACCACGACCACCACCGATAGCTTTTATATATCCTGTTTTCTGATCAATGATTGATATAGAAGCCTGTGGTTGTAATGCTGTCTTAAACTCCTCATTAAGGAACGTTGCACCTGTTTCATCAAGCATTGCCTCTTTGTAGGTATCTGCCGCTGAACGAGCATCATCCTCAGAAGGATAAATGTTATTATATTTCGAATTTTCAGTCTGCTTCCTATAATATGTAAGAAGCGTATTTGTATCGTAGTTGTAAGTCGTAATTCCATCCGGTGCAAGAAGTGTCAACTTATAGTTAAGTGCTACCGAACTTGTTTCCGGATAATACTGAGGATCATTTATAACTTCATCAACAATTGCCTGGATATCATAATCCTGAACAGAATATACGCTGTATCCACCTGTGTAGATTTCATCATAGGCTTCTTCTTCGCTATATCCGTACATATCCATGAAATCCTTACAAAGCTGACGCATCAGATCATCAGTATAGTAAGAGTTGTACTCGAAGTTTTCGTCATTTGTTTCTTTAACTTTTTGGATACGGTCATAAACATTATCGTTCATAGCTGTATCATACTCAGCCTTTGTAATGAACTCCAGCTCAAGCATCTTATCCAAAACATCCTCACGACGATGGCTGTTTGTCTCTGGGAAAACAACTGGATCATATCCATAAGGATTCTTAGTAATAGCTGCAATAACTGCCATTTCGGAAATGGTAAGCTGTCCGCAACTCTTATTAAAGTATCTATTGGCAGCCGCCTCAACACCATTTACGCCTTGTCCCAGATAAATGGTATTCAGGTAAGCCTCCATAATCTGTTCTTTTGTGTATAGTTTCTCAAGATCCATCGCCAGATACTGCTCTTGAACCTTACGCTCAATCTTCTGAATCTTCGTGGTCTCATTCATACCAACATTAAAGACCTGGTTCTTGATCAACTGCTGTGTGACTGTAGAAGCACCCTCATTGAAGTTACGAGCGATAACATCCTTATACATCGCTCTGAAGATACCTTTCATATCGATACCATTGTGAGTCCAGAATCTTTCGTCCTCGATGGCAACAAATGCATTTACCAGCTGATCTGGAATATCATCATAATAGATATATACACGATTGGAGTTAACCGTCGACAGAGTATTTCTCTCATTTCCATCCTGATCGTATATTACCGTCTTGAAGCCCTTCGGCTTAATGCTAATATTTGATATATCCGGAGAGTCATCCAGAATACCTTTCATCATACCGAAGCCAGCTCCCGCCATAACGAGCACGATAAAGATAAATGCAACAAGCGCAATCTTGAAAATGAAGATAAATATACCTCTTTCAAGACGCTGCGTCTTGGCACTCAGCTTCTTTTGTTTCTTTTTTACATTATCTTTGCTGAAATTCAATTTAAGCCTCCACAATATGGTTTCAAAAACCATAGCATTAAAACCCATACAAAAAACATAAATTGTGACAAAATCACAATCTTAGTCATTATAGCACCATTGTGAAATAATATCAAAGAACTAATTTTTTTGTAGAATTTTTGATTTTTAAATATTAGCAAATAGTTTCTTTGCAACAGCTACAAACTGTGCATTATCCTTGGTTTTGGCAAATATCTTTAGGAGGTCCTCAGTAACCTCTTCAGGCTTCATGCTATGGAACCTTCTATGAATGATATCCAGAACTTCTCTTTCTTCAGGATTAAGAAGCAGATTATCCTTTCTTGTTCCTGACTTTGAAACATCGATTGCAGGGAATACTCTCTTCTCCTGTAAGTCTCTATCAAGAACCAGTTCCATGTTACCTGTTCCCTTGAATTCCTCAAATACTACATCATCCAGACGGCTTCCTGTATCAATAAGTGCAGTTGCCAGGATTGTAAGTGATCCGCCTTCTCTCATATTTCTAGCTGCACCAAAGAATTTCTTAGGCATATGAAGTGCTGCAGGATCAAGACCACCAGAAAGGGTTCTTCCACTTGGAGTAATTGTAAGATTGTATGCTCTTGAAAGTCGAGTAATAGAGTCAATCAAAATTACAACATCCTCGCCACTTTCCACGAGACGCTTAGCACGCTCGATTGCCATTTCCGAAACTCTCTTATGATGTTCAGGGAGTTCATCAAATGTAGAATATATAACCTCAGCATTTGGTCCTTCAATAGATTCCTTAATATCTGTAACTTCCTCAGGACGCTCGTCGATAAGAAGAACCAGAACATTCATTTCAGGATATGCACTACTAATTCTCTTAGCTATCTGCTTCAGGAGTGTTGTTTTACCAGCCTTAGGAGGTGAAACAATCATACCTCTCTGGCCCTTACCTATAGGGCTGAATAAATCAACGATTCTTAGAGATAATGGTGCTCCTGGAAAATCAAGCTTAATTCTCTCATTTGGGAAGATTGGAGTCATATCCTCAAACTTCATACGGTTCACAATCTCATCAGGCTTATAACCATTTACAGAATCAATATAAAGAAGCGCATTGAACTTCTCTGTCGGAGCTGTCTTTCTGCGCACAGGCCCCTTAACGATATCGCCGGTACGAAGCCTAAACTTACGAATCTGAGAAGGCGAAACATAGATATCCTTCTCACCAGGCATATAATTATCACTTCTTATAAAGCCATAACCTTCCTGAAGAACCTCAAGAATACCTTCAGCAACCTCATTCTGAGGAGCAGCATTTTCTTCATCCATTAAAGGATCGGTTGATTCTTTTACATCATTCATCTGATTTCCATTCATCTGATTTCCATTCATCTGATTTCCATTCATTTGATTTTCATTCAGCTGATTTTCATTCATCTGATTTGATGCTTTTGGATTAATGTCTTTTTGCTGAGCTATTTTCTGAGATTCTTTTTGATTTATATTCTGTGCTGTTTTTTGAGCCTCTTGCTGTCCATCTTTATTCTTAGATTCAAAATTCTTGGAGTTCTTGGATGACTGATTTTTCTTAACTGCAGGTCTAGACTTTCTATTTGCATCAGCCTTGGACTGCTTATCCCCTTTATTCTCTAAGTTTTGATCAGAATTCTTGTTTTTATCTGAGTTCTTATCTGTATTTTTGTCTGAGTTTTTATCTATATTTTTATCTGATTTATTTTCTAAGTTCTTATCTGAACTATTTTCTCCAGTTTTCTTAGATGCAGACTTTTGCTTTGCTGAGGCAGCTTTTTTAGAGTCTTTTGTTCCAGAACTCTTTTTCGCTGCACCCTCTTTATCAGCACTTGCTTTAACAGAGCCTTTTTTTACAGCATTTTCTTTTACAGCATTTTCTTTTACAGCATTTTCTTTTTCAGTATTTTCTTTTGCTATATTTTCTTTTGCTGTTTTGGATTTCGAAGTCTGCTTTTTGCCAGTATTCTTTAGATTTTGTTTAGTTTCTTGTTTAGTTTCTTGTTTTTTGTCTTGAGAAGCTTCAGACTGTTGCTCCTGCTGTGAAGCCTGAGCGCCCTGCTGTCTAGCCTTCTTCATCTCATCGATTCCTTCAAGCATTTCAACAAGCTCTGCTTTCTTCATGCCTGAAACATTCAGGATGCCTCTCTCTTCTGCTACTTTGCGAAGGTCTGCAACCTTAAGTTCTTTGTAATTCATAAATACTCCTTTCGAAATTACATTTGCAAACTCTTTAAAACTTTTAACTTTTCACTTATATATTTAATGAATTTATAATCTAATTTATTCTTGCCTTGAAAATAATAAACATCTGTCGTATTCTATTACTTACGGCTTACGATTTATCAGGCCCATAGTTTGAAATTTAGATATAAAATCCGGAGAATAAAATGGAAACCCAGAATTTAATGCTCTACAAATTAATGATTTTATATATGTTGGACAGAATTGATGAGTACAGTCTTACCAACTCACAGATAACAAAGTTTATCGTTGATAAAGGTTATACTACTCATTTTAATGTGTTGGAATCTATCAGTGAGTTGATTGATAAGAATTTTATCTCAGTCAGTACTATCCGAAATACTAAACGATACAAGATTACTAACCAGGGCGAAGAAGCTCTGGGATATTTCGAAAATAAAATATCTAATAATATTAAACAAGAAATTATGGATTATATCAAGAAGGAAAAAATAAACCTTAAGAATGAATCCGAAATATTTGCTGATTTTATCTACAATGAACATAATGAATACACCGTTAAATGCACTATCATGGAGCGCCGCGAGATCATCCTCGAAGTACGAATGAATGTTCCAACCAAGGAAATGGCTCGTAACATCTGCGATAAATGGAGAAGTAAGAGCACTGATGTATATCAATTACTGATCAACGAATTCATGGATAAATAAGATATATTTATTAGTCTATTAATCTCTAAATAATCTATATACTAAACAGTAAATACTTTAAATATATATAATATTAAACTTAAAATATATAATATTAAATATACTAAATAATCAACTCTGCTAATATATGAAGAAGTTCATCGCGTCCCTGTTTTGTCTCAGACGAATAAGGGACTATTTTTATTGCCTTTGCTACTTCCTTATCTACATCAGCATTAAGAGTTTCTCTTACCTGTTTAAGCTGTTTATCTTTCTGGCTTCTCTTAATCTTGTCCAACTTAGTCGCTACCACGATAGGAGTAAGTCCATTTTCCAGTATCCAGTGATACATCATCACATCGTCCTTTGTAGGAGCATGACGAATATCCACGAGCAATACAACAGCTCTCAGCACTTCTCTAGTACTGAGATACTTCTCAATCATTTTGCCCCACTTCGCTCTCTCGGCAAGTGAAGCCTTTGCATATCCATATCCTGGTAAATCAACAAGAAAGAATTCCTCATTTACATTATAGAAGTTAATCGTAACTGTCTTACCAGGACTTGATGATGTCCTGGCAAGGTTTTTACGATTAAGTAAAGAATTTATTAGAGATGATTTGCCCACATTAGACCTACCTGCAAATGCAAGTTCCGGCATTGTCTCTTCGGGCAGCTTAGAGGTTGGTCCGAACACACCACTAAGCTCTGAAGTTTTTATTTTCATAGTAAATTGCCTATATTATTCTTTGCTTATACAATTTTTGTTTTTTACTATTTTTTGTTTTTATTATTTTTTTATTATTCTTTGCTTTTACAATTTTTGTTTTTTACTATTTTTTGTTTTTGTTATTTTTTTATTATTCTTTGCTTTGCTTAGAATGACAAATAATTTTTTACTCTGTCTTAGGATCAGCTCCAGTAAGTACTGTATCCTTTGTGATTGTAACCTTCTTGATATCCTCATTTGAAGGTATTTCATACATAACATCCATCATAGCATTTTCAAGAATTGCTCTAAGTCCTCTGGCACCAGTAGCTCTTTCCATAGCTTCCTTAGCAACCTCACGAAGAGCATCCTCTTCAAACTCGAGCTCTACATCGTCATACTCGAAAAGCTTCTTGTACTGTTTTACGATAGATGACTTTGGTTTTGTTAAAATGCTTACGAGCGCATCCTCATCAAGCTGATCAAGTGTTACAACTACAGGAACACGACCAACAAACTCTGGAATGAGACCAAATTTAACAAGATCCTGTGGCTGAACTTTCTTGAGAAGTTCTGAATCCACAATAGTTGAATCATGCTTAATATCAGCATTGAAACCGATAGACTTCTGTCCGATACGACCTTCAATAACCTTATCAAGTCCTGCAAATGCACCACCACAGATAAAGAGAATATTTGTAGTATCGATTTCTATCATTTCCTGCTGTGGATGCTTACGGCCACCCTGTGGTGGAACTGAAGCAACAGTACCCTCTACGATCTTAAGGAGTGCCTGCTGAACACCTTCACCGGAAACATCACGAGTAATTGATACATTTTCAGACTTCTTAGAAATCTTATCAATCTCATCGATATAAACTATACCCTTTTCTGCTCTGTCGATATCATAGTCTGCTGCCTGAATAAGCTTAAGCAGGATATTCTCAACATCCTCGCCGACATAACCAGCTTCTGTAAGAGTTGTAGCATCAGCGATAGCAAATGGCACATTTAAAATCTTCGCAAGAGTCTGTGCAAGGTATGTCTTACCTGAACCAGTAGGACCAACAAGAAGGATGTTACTCTTCTGAAGATCAACATCAAAGCTCTTTCCTGCAACTACTCTCTTGTAATGATTATAAACAGCAACAGCCAGAGCCTTCTTTGCAGAATCCTGACCAATTACATACTCATCAAGAAACTCTTTGATTTCCTTTGGTTTTGGAAGATTGAGAAGATCGCTATCTTCGTCTAAATTTTTCAGTTCCTCTTCTATAATATCGCCACAGATTGAGACACACTCATCACAAATATAAGCGCCAGGACCAGCTATAAGCTTCTTAACCTGGTCCTGAGTCTTATTACAGAATGAACATCTTAATATTTTGTTATCCATCTTTTCTTTTTTACCGTTTTTATTATTATTGTCAGAACGACTTGCCATGATAACCCTCGTTCAAATTTATTGTCAGTAATTTATTTTCTGTTTTCAACAACTGTATCGATGAGTCCATACTCAAGAGCTTCCTGAGCAGTCATCCAGTTATCTCTCTCACAGTCAGCAAGTACTGTATCATAATCCTTACCACAGTTATTAGCCATGATAGTTGTGAGATTCTTCTTAATGCGGAGCATATGCTCTACCTGAATCTCCATATCAGTAGCCTGTCCCTGTGTACCACCAAGTGGCTGATGAATCATAATCTCAGCATTTGGAAGGGCATATCTCTTACCCTTTGCGCCACCTGAAAGAAGGAATGCACCCATAGATGCTGCCATTCCAACACAGATAGTAGATACATCACATTTGATGTAATTCATTGTGTCATAGATAGCCATTCCGGCAGTTACCGAACCACCCGGGCTGTTAATATAAAGGTTGATATCCTTATTTGAATCTTCAGACTCAAGGAAAAGAAGCTGTGCAACTACCAGGCTGGCAGTTACATCATTTACCTCGTCACCAAGGAAAATGATTCTCTCCTTTAAAAGTCTTGAATAAATATCATAAGCTCTCTCGCCTCTATTTGTTGTTTCTATTACTGTAGGTACTAATGCCATAATTAACCCTCCTTAAATAATTCCAGTTAATATTCTCATTATATTTTTTGTTATATATTCTGCTACAAAGTATCTCAACAAAGACAGAATACGCTCAAAATACATCAGAATGACAAAAACCAGTATGTGGGTTTAAACTTCTTTTGCCTGAGAAGCAATGTACTCAACAGCTTTATTCATACGGATGTCATGCTTAAGGCTCTCTGTCTGATCCTCACCCATGAACTCCTTAATCTTCTCGATTTCCATCTTGTACTGCTCAGCCATCTTCTGCATCTCAGCTTCAACTTCTTCTTCAGTTACTTCGAAGCCCTGTGCATCTGCAACAGCCTCAATGATAAGACTGTTCTTGATTGTCTTCTCAGCCTCTGGACGAACCTGATCTCTCATGTCATCACGAGTCTGACCTGTCATATTAAGATACTGCTCAAGGTTCATTCCCTGATACATAAGCTGCTGACCAAACTGATCAATCATTCTTTCCTGCTGATACTTGATCATTGGTTCAGGAAGCTCAACATTTGAAAGCTCAACAAGCTTAGCGATAGCCTTCTCTTCTTTCTCATGTTTAGCCTGCTTCTCCTTACGCTCTGTAACAGTCTTCTTGATATCTTCCTTAAACTCATCAACTGTCTCAAAGTCTGTTGTATCTGAAACATACTCATCATCAAGCTCTGGAACCTTTGTTTCCTTGATTCCAAGGATCTCTGTCTTGAATACAGCTGGCTTTCCAGCAAGATTCTCTGCCTGATAGTTCTCTGGGAAAGTAACATTTACATCAAATTTATCACCAATATTGTGACCAACGATCTGATCTTCGAAACCAGGAATAAATGTGCCAGAACCCAGTCTAAGTGGATAATCTTCACCCTTACCGCCTTCAAATGCAACTTCATCAACGAATCCTTCGAAGTTAATCTTTACTTCATCGCCATCCTGTGCAGCTCTGTCTGTAACTTCGCTTGTAGTAGCATTTGCCTTAAGCTTCTGCTCAATTTCCTTCTCGATGTCTTCATCTGTAACTTCAACATCAACCTTATCGATTTCAATCTTTGAAAGATCACCAAGCTCTACAGGTGGCTTTGTAGCAACCTTAGCCTTGTAAATGAAATCCTTACCCTTCTCAATCTGAGCGATTGAAATCTCAGGATTTGAAACGATCTCAAGGTCGATATCCTTGATTTCTTCATAATATGTCTTGTTCATAAGGTCATTTGCAGCCTCTTCATAGAATACAGCTGGACCATAAGCCTTCTCAATAAAAGCCTGAGGTACATGACCCTTACGGAAACCATCTAACTGGAACTTGTTCTTGCTTCTATTATATACTTCCTTACATGCTTCAACAAAATCATCAGCAGGTACTGTGATAGTAAGCTCCGCCATATTGCCTTCTAATTTTTCGTAAGTTAAACTCATTTTCTTTTCCTCCGTTATAAATAAAATAAAATTTTAAATATATCTTTTATAATATTATTTAATATTAAATACTAATACATACGCTTTCAACGCACTAGCCGTGACATTATATCATAAGAAAATGCGTTCGTCTATATTAGATTTTTTTGTTTTGTGCAAACAAAAATATAGATAATTATCAGATAAATATTTATAGAAGGAAATTTAGAAAGCTTTTTAGCTCGACTCATTTATTACATAAGACTTTAAAATATACTAACTCCCATCAAACTCTTCTTTATCAAGTGATCACTTATAAGTGAATATCACAGTTTTTACTGATAATATCAATAAACCATAAGTTTAATTATTTTATTTGATTTTTTAACTAAATATTTAGATTTGCTTTTTTATTTGATTTTTGATTTATGAATCAAAGAACTCCTGGCCATCATCAAGTGTAAGTTTGCCTGTCTTTGGATATTCGAAAATCTTTGACTTATCTGCATTTTCAAGATATTCCACATAACGGGCTGCTTCCCATTTTGCCATAGGAAGATCATGCATAAGATAGTTTCCACAGTTTACTGCCTGCGCTCCAGGAACTTCGCCTTCGAAATCTCTCATGTACTTGAATGCTTCAAGCAAGATTGGATACATCTCAGATGAAGCTGGACGGCCCTTTACAATAATGTAGAAACCTGTAAGGCACCCCATAGGTCCCCAGTATACAAGCTTATCCTTCCACTCATCATTATTTCTGAGAAATGTTGCTATAACATGTTCCATTGTATGCATTGCAGCTGGTGCAATTGCAGGCTCACTATTTGGTTTCTTCACACGAACATCAAATGTTGTAACATACTCCTGTCCTAAAACATCCACACGGCTTTCAAATATACCTGGGACAATCTTTGTATGATCAACTGAAAAACTAGGTATTAAATCCATTTTACTTCCTCCGTTAAAATTTTATTATATAATTACGCTCTCTTGCTGAGCTTAGACATCAGTTCCACTATAAGCTTAACCTCATGCTCTATGGCAATCTTCTGAAGTGTTGGGTAATCAACTGATGCACTGTCGTCTGCCTTATCGGAAATGGAACGAATGATGAGGTATGGAATCTTGTTGAGCCATGCAGCATGAGCTATAGCAGCTCCCTCCATCTCTGTACACATTCCACCAACTGTAGAAACGATCGCTTCCTTTGTTGCCTTATCTGCGATGAACTGGTCGCCTGATACAACTCTTCCTTCGAAAACCTTGATATCCGTATTGACCTTCTCACAGCATTCCTTTGCCAGCTTGCGAAGATCCGCATCAGCCGGATAAACGCTGGTTTCCTGATCAGGAACGATTCCCTTCTCATAACCAAGACCAGCCACATCCATATCATGCTCCATAGCATCAGTTGCCAGCACAATATCTCCAATATCGATTTTTGCGTCAAGACTACCAGCAATACCTGTATTAATGATAGCTCTTACATCATAATATGCAGCCAAAGCCTCAGCGGCAACAGCAGCATTTACCTTTCCTATTCCTGAACGGACAAGAACAAGTTCATGTCCTGAAAGATTTCCAACCCAGAAATCCATTCCAGCATGCATCTCTACAGAAACATCCGTCATTAGATTCTTAAGGTCGTCCACCTCTTTATCCATTGCACCTATAATACCAATCATAAATTTCTCCTCGTTACTTATATGTATGTAATTTTTTTAGTATGTTTTCTACTATTATATCTAGTATATATCTAGTATGTTTTCTTGTATTTTCTAGTATTTTCTACTTACTTACGCTTAATAACATTTACTACTCTAACTTAATTCCCCAGATTTTACCAGCCCTGGTTCCTACAACCAGGTAATCTTCATAAACAGCCGGGGAAGCTTCTATGGTTCCATCCGAAATGGATAGATGACTCTTCTCTTCTCCAGTCTTTCCATTGAGGCAGCGAAGTCTTCCATCGCTGGCTCCATAAATCACCTGACCTTCGCCACCCTGGTTATATACGCACACAGGGGATGACCAGGTATAAGGAATCTGATTCTCCCAAACCTTCGAGCCGTCGCTCTTACTTAGAGCAACTATATCGCCAGCACCTGTACCATGAGTCATAGCAACCGTCACGAAGATCATATCCTTAAGGCTATGTTTTCCAACTGCTATGGTGGACTGAACTCCACCCGAAACTCCATCCATGGATTCACACTCATATTCAGTCTGCCAGATAATCTCACCTGTCTCAGCATCAATCTTCCAAATCGGAATATTGGCTGTAGTGGAACTTCTCCACCCTAAATGGAAGGAAGTACTCACATAAAGGTAAAGCTTTCCGTCCTCTATAGAAAGTACAGGAGTCGAATTGGAATCATCCAGTATATCCTGCACCCACACAGTTTCAAGAGTATTCAGGTCGAGGCAGAAAAGGTTAGCTCCATTATCTGCCACAAAGAGATAGTTCTTATATATGGCGCAGCTTGTTTCCATTCCCGGCCAATACATGCCCGAGGATGCTCTCTTTGAGTTGTAGCGCCATTTTACCACCTTATCAAAGGACATACTAAGCTGTCCGGTACTCTCATCATAGACCGTGCCAAGATGTATAAGGTACAGTATCCCATTTTCTCCCGGATATATCAAGGTGTCGGTTTCCGGATCCACCAGCGCGGACGAATCAAAGTAACTAAGATCACCTCTAAGAGAAAATGGATCATTATTTCCAAATGTATACATGACGCTGCAGTCCAGCAGATTGATCACAAATGAACGAGCCGCCTCGCTGTCGTTGTCATATCCTGCGCCCACATACATAACCGGATAACCTCTAGGATCCAGGGCGCCTGACCCCTTGAAGGTAAAGCCAAGAAACATAGGCTCACGAGTCTTCTCACCGGTTTTCATATCAAGGAAGTAAATGTAACCGTCCATGCAGGCATAAATCACTTCCACCAGTTCATCATCTTCCTTGGCCCAATCGTACATATTCATATGAGCCTTAGTCTCTCTGGACCAATGTCTCATAAGCGGCTGACCAGTCCATCCACTTCCGCTCCAGGTAGCCTCGCCAAATGTAAGTGATCCCGTAGTGACTTCCCACTGCTTCAGCATAGAGCCCCAGGTATATGTACTTGTGCCATAAGTTGGATTATCACGGAAATTATTTCCACGAAATGTAAATACACCATCTTGTCTAGTGTAATTTTCGCCAAGCCCAAAAGAGATGTCGCCAAGACTCTGGGATTGATAATCTGATTTAGAAACTAGAACCGTATCATTCACGGCCACTTCTGTTGAAATCAGCAGATTTGTTGGCTGAGTAGAGTCAACAGCATGAGGAGAAAATGAAATCTCACCCGTTTCATTTGTCTTACCAGCCCCCGCGCCATCAGAATCATTTGCAGCTGACTCTTCGTCTGCATTCACTGGTGCATCCACCGTATCAGCATTTGCCAGCTCATCCACATCATCTGAACCTAGAAAATTCAGCTTGTTAGCAATACCTGTACTTGTATCAGCCGCATTTTCATTATTCGGTTTTCCATCAGTCATAAAAATAGCCGTAAGCTCAGATTTTAAACTGGCTTGCGGATCAATCTTCTTTATGGCGGTCTTGAGCCCAAATATTATAAGCAGCTCTAATAATACATAAAATATATAACGAAAAATTCTTCGACCTAATTTGCTCACGACGAACGAACCCCTTTACCCCAATTTGAATTTATTATCAAGCAATTATGTTTAGTCGAATTAGCGGGTACACTAAAAACAACATAATGTACCACGACAGATTTTAGTATACCATATTTTGTGTTATTATCAAGAACATTTATATAAGTAAATATGTATAGGGATAAGTGTGGTTAAAGGCTTGTTTAATCATATGGCATTTTGAATACAACAAAAAGGCCACCACATTGTGGCGACCTTTATATTTAGATTAAACATTTATTTTTATTTCCAGATATTGATATCCATCTATACCAATGGTCATGAACTGATAACTGGTTATTCCATCATAATTAAATATGAAGGACATAGTATCTTCACTAAGGTCAATATCGGTGATGGTACATTTTATACAACTACGCTCTCCTGAAGCAAGCTGATTCTTTACATACTCCTGGAAAGAAGCATCATCTGTAAAATACATTCCCTGCTTCTTATAATAATTTTGCTCCATACTGTTACAAGTATGGTATTTGCTTTGATCCCATTCATGGTCGAGAGATAAAATCTGATCTGACACATTTAGATAGAGATGTGCAAGAACATCAGAATCACCTGTCGGATCATCCCAAGTTGCATCATAATGATACCAAACGCCATCGATGCATACCTGATTCCACATATGACCCATATCGGATCCACCGGCCATCTCTCCCTTAGCATCTCCACTTATAAGTTCAACATCAACATCTAAAAGCTTCAGCAGAAGCGCCGTTGTCCTGGCGTAACCTTCACACACCGCTCTTCCATTTATCAGAACACCGTAGGAACTATATATGGTTAGGTCATCCAGATCAGACTTGTCATAAGTACATTTATTGACGATAAAATCATGTACTGCAACTTCCTTATCATACTCTGTCATTCCAGGTTCGATATTGTCTCTGAGAAATGCCTCGCACTCAGCCTTCACCTTTAATGCTTCTTTATTATCCTCAGGGATAGGTTTTCCATATTTGATATCATTATAAACATAGGACTCTATAGATCTTTCAAATGTGAAATTAACCCCTGCAGTCGCCTTATGAATCGGATCGGAACCATCTTCATATTGGGTGGACATCATTGAATAGGAAAACATAGATAGGCGCCCAACAAATGGATCAATCTCCTTTGCCACCTCTGAAAGGTCATCTTTCGAAACGGTGGTCTCTACATCCATATAAAAATTTTCGGCATCTTCCTCGATCATTTTATTCAGAATTTCTACCACATCTTCCTTGGTATATGCATGCGGATACTGAATCATATCGACGCCAGCTGACATCAAAGCCTGCTCAGCCTGTTTCTGTGCCCGAGACCTTTTATTACCTACACCAGCAAGAACGATCAATCCTATTATTATGCCAAATATAAAAATGGTCTTAAGGCGTGGAAGTTTAAAATGAAATCCCTTCACTCCAGATTGATATGTAATAGAGTTGTTAGTTCCTGTGCTGTAGGGATTATAATTGCTGTTGTAATTACTGCCACTATAATTATTGCTGTTGAAATTATTATTGTTGTAGTTGTTATTGTAATTGCCAGTGTTGTAGGCGTTATAATTTCCCGCGGTGTTACCGGTGTTGTAGTTGTTGTAACTGCCAGTGTTGTAATTTTCACTGGTATTGTTATAGCCTGTTGTATTACCAGTATTGTAGTTATTGTAACCGCCACTGGTATTGTTATATCCTGTTATATTACCAGTATTGTAGTTATTGTAACCGCCACTGGTATTGTTATAGCCTGTTGTATTACCAGTATTGTAGTTATTGTAATCGCCACTAAAATTCCCGCTATTATCAGGTGTACTGTTACCGTAAAAATTATTGTTTCCGCGGTAATCGTCCATTCTTCTCTCCTTATTAAAACCCCAAATCTATTTAAATTCCTTGGTAGGAATATCTATCTTCCTTTATGACCGTAAATCTCTTTATGCATTTTCTTCTCTTTATACATTTCTTCATCCGCCAGCATCATATAGCGTTCTGAAAGCTCAATTAAGGTCATGCCATCACTAAGCATAGGAGGCGCAACGCATGCACCAATACTAACTCGAAGCGGAAATGCCTTCTCATCCAGCTTAACCTTTGTGGAAATGTAACTTCTAAGACGGTCAACAAATGCATTTGCCTTTTCTACAGAATAGTCACCCGCAAGAACTACAAATTCATCGCCGCCGGTTCTGAAAGATATCTCTCCATCCTGAGACGCAATGATCATAGCCTCAGCTATTGTGGTAATACTGTAGTCGCCTTCTGAATGACCAAAATTATCATTTACATATTTCAGGTCGTCCATGTCGATAACAAGAACGCCAATCTGCTTTTTCTCGCCACCGTCACTTAACGCACCAACGCAGCTGTTGTATGTATCTTCAAAGAACTTCTCATAACCGCGTCTATTATAAAGACCCGTGAGCATGTCTCGGTTATACAGATTCTCAAGACGATCTATAGCATTATTAAAATCATTTCGCACACGCCAGTTTTCCAGCATGGAGCCCAGGTTAACTAACCAGGATTTCATGATCAGCTGATTAAAATCCTCCAGGGTTGGATTGACGATAATGTAACCCATGTAGTACTGAAGGTGATGGATTGAGAAAATGTAATACGGATAGGGATCATCCATCATATCCTTAGGAAGGAGGTCCCTCAGCTGAAAGACCTGATTTTCCACAGACTCCTCACCCCTAAAGCCGCAAACCACCGTCATGGTTTCATCATGAAGATATGTACTTTCATCCACCACTCTATGCTTATCCCAATCCGGAGCAAGGCATAGCAGGAAATCCTTGAAACCGGTATCATTATGAGCATTTCGCTCAACCTGCTTCACACATTCCTCCAGAGAATCCGAATTAGACATGCTGAGAATCAGATTGGTCATAGACTGGGACAGGTATTCCATTTTATCCATACGACTAGTGTAAATGGATCTGATCTCATTTCGGTTTTCTTCGTATCTAGAAACGCAGCCGCAAGACTGGCTCGGAATAATCTTTCCAGTAGTTCGAATAATCTTCTCGACCTTCTCTCCAGCCCACAACTTCTCAAGAGTATCAATCGCCAGTAGCCCCCCCTCGTAGAAAGGCTGCTTAGAGGTTGTGATTGATGGACTGCCGAGGTGTGCAACCTCCAAGCCATCATATCCGGTTACGATTATATCCTCAGGAATACGGATATTTCTACTCCTGCAGGCATTTGCCACACCTATGGCCGTATAGTCATTTGCACATACGATGGCATCAGGAAAGTATGTCCTGTTTGGATCATAATCCGGATCATCTGCATGGTCGGCGGCGCATTTCTCCAGAACATAATCCAGCGCTGGTTCACCACAGTCACGCCACAGGGTACCATAGTAAATCTTCTCATCAGGAAGCGTCAAGCCGTGGCGCTCCATAGAAGCCCTGGTGGCATCGATACGGTCATGAGTGAAGTAAAGCTCCGGCCTTCCAGCAATATGATAGATATCTTTACAACCATGCTCTTCTATAACATGATCCACGATAGCAGTGAATGACTTACTTTCATCATTCAAAATGCTGTAATACTTTTCTTCATATCCACCAATATTGATGACCGGAATACCAGAATCCATGAGAATCTTATCAACCCTGGCTTTATAATCTACCGGCAGAGAATTGGCAACAAAAACAGCACCATCAAAATCCCTGAGGTCAGGAATCTTAAATGATACAATGTCGCCTTCATCATATTTTACATACTGATCGTAGAACTCTCTACTGAAGCCGTCGCTGAAAGCAGCAAAAAAGATAGCCTTGACGCCCTCTTTCATAGCGGCATCCTTAATCCCCTGCTGCATCTCGTAATTGATGGCACCATAGATGCCAGATACGAAAACAGCTATCTTTCTACGAGCATTTGTAATCTCTACCATATTGTGTATTTCCTATTGTATTTCTTTAATATGTATTACTCATAAATATTGTCGATTTATATTATACCATTTTTTTAATCAATTATCCATCATGGGTGCCTGACCCCATTACAGATTTGTTACAGCGTAGTGGTTTTCGTAACATTATTGTAATGGGGTCAGGCACCAGTACCCGTGTAGCGGACGCGAACTTCTTGGCCTGTGAGTAAAGTACCGTCCTCTTTTTTCTGGGAGAAGGAAATGATGCCAGTCTTGATGCTTTCTGGCTGAACTTCCAGCATGGTCTGGATAACGCCTCGATAGACTTCTAGCTGCGGCAAGTACTTCTCCAACAGCACCGCTGTCATGGTATCTTCAGACAGGAGGAAGTCGTTATCGGACTTGTAGTCAATCAACTGATATGTTCCATCTTTCATTTCCAAGATAAGATCGGCTGTACCATTCATCCAAACAGTTTCATCTCCCGCTCCATCTTTCCTATATGAGAAATGAACCTCGGGATATACATTTGCCACATCTCCCCAGATGCCATCCAGATACGAGTCATACGCCTTAGCACAAGCTGTAATAAAATCAGATACGATCTCTCTGGTCTTTTCCTCTGTTATTTCAGATGCTTTCTCCGGATAGCCTTCGTCCTCAAGCCTCTTCTTTATACTAGACTGAACACTATATAGGCGTTCTTCATTTTCAGACACCGCCTGATTTACTGAATTTTCAACGCTAATTTCAGCCCCGGAAAATCTTCTGCCAACCAGCAGTTCCAAGCTGCGATGAAGTATATCACCTGCCACATTTCCAACAGGACGGAGCATATCCCAGTTATATTCATCTGATTTCTTACGACCAGCTTCTTCAGCTCTTTTAATCGCTTCAGCCTTAATCTTTGAAGTCGTCTTCTCCAAAAGACTAGGCGATTCCTTCTTAACGGCACCATGCTCTTTTACTGATTTTATTTCTGAATTCACCTCAGGATTTCTAGCCTCAACATAATCATCCAGGTGTATGTCATAATCCTTTGGATTCTCAGTCACATAAAGCTTATTCTTTAATTCATTAGTATTAAGAACATTTTTTATCTTATCTAAAATATTATTCGATAACCTGATTTCGTAGGAAAATGTTTCGTCATTAAATCCCGAATAGATCGACTTCTCTTTTAAGTTCTCATCTAGTTCTTCTTTTTTAATTTTACCTTTTAAACCGCCCTTCGCAAAATATCCATTTTTACTAATTACATCCATGAATACCACTGCCTGAGCAGCTCGGGTAACCGCAACATATTCCAGCCTATGAAACTCTGCCTTAGTCGCATTTTTCTCTTTTTCAACAATATCTTCTAAGCCATCCAAAGATGATAAGCCTTTACAACCCGGATAAAATGTGCCACCATCCATACAACAATTTGTAGCACTTTCTCTCCTACCTCTTCTATCAAGAAATATAACTATATTCCCCTGCAAGCCTTTAGTCTTATGAAGATTCATAAAGTGAACAGCATCTGCATTTTCTTCAAGAGACAATTCACGCTCAAGACTTTTTTCAAGATAGCTTTGCATTTCCTCTGCCATCACTATACCTGTACCAGACACATTCATACATAGGTTTTCAATCATCTGCCTGATATGTGCCTGAGAGCTAAGAATATCCACCTTACTTATAGCCTTATCCTTATCAAATAAAACAGACAGCTGCCTTTCCAGATATTCCGCCAGGCCATATGCACTTAAGGACTCAGCATCCTCATAAAGACAACTTAGTATATCACTGATCAGCTTATCTAATTCATCTTCATCACCTATTTGCAAAGTTTCTCTTAGTGCCTCCTCGGCACCAACTCTGTAAAATGAGTCTCTTGGATTTACCAGATACTGATACAGACGAACAAATACCACTAGTCCCTTATCTGCGCTTAGGTTTTCTCTTCCTGCAAGAACCACAGGAATTCCATATTTTTTCAGGGTATAAATATATTGGTCCATCTGTGTCATTTCACCACTGATCAAAAGGAAGTCCGATAGTTTTATATCGCGGAGATATGGTTCAAATATATAAGAACCATCTTCAGTATTCTTTAGTTCATAATCTGTAATCTTAAAATACCCCTTTCCATTTTCATCCTTACGAGTAAGATTAAGTATCAGATTTATAACATTTTCTATATCACTCTCCTGACTGCTGGAAGATTCCATGAATCCTTCCACTACCTTATCCCCGCTCTTCATATGCCTAACAACATCCCCTATGGACATTTCTGCATCTGGGTTACCTACATAATAAATGCCACCGATAACATTTGGACCCTTCAACATTTTTTTCTTTTCTTCCATAGGTTTATAAGAATAACCATCTTCATCAACAAGAGGAGTTATCTTTTCAGCCGCGTCAAATTTCGCATTTACCCACCTTACGATCTCATCATTGGAACGATAATTATACGAAAGCTCATATACCTTAGAATTATCCAGTGCCTCCATCTTCTTCTTTGTGATAAAATATACCTCCGGCTGAGCACCACGGAAACGATAGATTGATTGCTTTGGATCACCTACTACAAATAATGCACCTGGTCGAAGTTTAGTCTCATCATCCACTTCAGTTGCAAGTCTATATATAAATGCTTCCTGTATCCTATCTGTATCCTGGAATTCGTCAACAAAAAATCTGGTATACTTCTTAGAAAAGAATCTGAGTGCACTCTTATCCTCATTTAGAATAAGATTTCGGGTAAGTTCCAACAATCGGTTATTTGAAACTTTATTCCTGGATAGGTTAGCAAAATAGTAATCCCTGGCTTTCTTTGCACACTCCAATAATGCAATATTATGAGAGTTCTTTTTAAATCCAATCTCAAGTTCTTCTTCAAAGCTTAATTCTTCTTCATCTTCTTGATCAGAATTACTACTCTTTTTTTCAATTAGTCCACAAATATCAGCTGGTAATATCTTTCTTATAAGATCATCAATTTTCGCATTTGCATCTTTAAGCTTATCAGTATCAATTACTTTCTTTAAAGCATTACTAGGCGTAAAAGCCTTATATGGTATCTTAAAAAGCGAATAGTATAACTTCTTTTCACACTCAATTGAATGATCTTTAAGAAGAACCTTTGCTACTATAGGATCAAATAGATTTTTTCCATCATTGCAATAAACTAAGGATTCAGAATAATTCGATACACTAGTTGGTAATCCATTTTTTTCTGCATTGTCAGGCTTAACGCACCCATTTAGTTCAGTTATAAGCCTTTGCTCAAGAGTAGGAATCCCCTCTAGTTCATCTCCATACACAAATTTCTTTAGATTTTTAACAGCCTCGAAAACCTTACTGCGTTCTTTAATATCCAGCGGTTTTGGAATATGTATATTCGTATCTTCCGGACAATTAACCATCTGCAAATATAGTTCTTCTAACTTTTCACGGTCATTCCTATCTAGCCGTCCATTTTCGCCCTCACCCAGCAACATATCCCAATCAGACTTAGTCAGTGTCTTCAGATATTTATCCAGTAGTTCAAGCTTCTCTTTCTTCGCTTCATCTTCATCTATTACCTCAAGACCAATAGGAAGCTTGGTCACCAGCCCCTGCTCATGCAAAAGAACACTACAAAAACTATGTATTGTAGAAATATTCATTTCATTTAAGCGATTAAGTTTCTCATCTATCACCGGATCACCGGCTGCATTTTGGGACAGCTCCTTAGTTATACGACTGCGAAGCTCCTCAGCAGCAGCATTTGTAAATGTTATAACCACAATTTCTCTTGGTTCAACATTTTGAGACAGCATATTTACAATACGGCTAACAATAAGTGATGTCTTTCCGGCACCAGCTCCAGCCTCAACAAACATATTTAAATCGAGATTTTCTACGATTTCTTTTCTTTTTTCATCCTCAGTCATACCATAAGAATTCATTCGTCGTCCCCCTCATCATACTCAGAATAGCCAACCCATTTTCTGCAAATATTTTTATATTTACAGTAATTATCCTTGCAGAATGTAGATAGTTTTACCATTTCTTCAGAATCACAATCATTAGATTCATTTCTCTTTAGTCTCTTCTGATTGACCAGACGATTCAGCTCCTCATTTAGCTTTTTAAGATCACCTATCTGGAAATTTCCAATAATGCTATCCAGCTGCTCAAGAATCTTGTCAGGGAATACAGTTATATCCTCCACCTTATCAAGAACATTCAGGAGTCTACCGGCCTCCGTAGTTGCATAAGGAAATGTGTAGCCGACCCACTCAAATTCATAATCGGTATATACTCTGCCGAAAAGCTCCTGACAACGCTGTTTACCGGCATCACTTTCAAGATAATCCTTCAGAGCTATAGCATATGCAAAATGCTGTATCTGAACGCCTTTATCTATCTCATTTTCCTTATTAGTTTTCTTTCCCGTTTTATAATCAACGATACGAAGCATAAGCTTCCCATCCTCGGTCATGTAACCATCTGCGCGGTCGATAAATCCATTTAGATAAATCTCGTAATCTATATTTTTACCCTTTATGACTGAATTTACGCTGCCTGTCTCATCCTGCTTTCCAAATGGAAGTTCACAGCGGATTACCTTCCATTCTTTTCTTTGTATTGGATCCTGAAGATCTTCGGCCCACTTCTTACATAAAAACTGCAGGTAGTCCAGATTCTTTTTCCTATAGTATAAGATTTCCCTCTCCTTAATCTCATCAGAATAGGAAGGTTCAATCAATTCAATCTTCTTAAGGGATTCCGCATATGCCTCTTCAAAAAGGTCCATATCCACTCCACCTGCCGGATTCAACGCTCTCGACATATACTTTTCGAGAACATAGTGACAGAGATTTCCTTTATTTATCTCATTTAGCCATACATGTCCCTTAGGTTCCTTTGGCTCCTCTATACGAAGATGCTTTATGTATCGATAGTAATACATTAGTGGACAGCTGAGCATAGTCTGTATTCCGGAAGCACTCATTTCTAGTTTTTCAGGTGGATTCGATTGTTTAGAGTCGGTTTGTTTAGAGTCAGCTTTCTTGGAGTCGGTCTTCTTGGCGTCACGATTTTTCCTAATCTCTTCTGCACGAGCCGTTACAGATTCCTCAATATTTTTCGAGGATATGATCATGTCTTCGGTCACCATATAAGGCGCATCCATATAGCCATCCGCCTTCTTCTCCCTACCCTGTGAAAGTTCAAGGAATAGAACTGACGGACTTCCGTCCCTCAGATTTATAGTATCGTAGTAGGAATAAGAAAATGTCACATCAGAGTCTTCAGATCTGGTAGACAGGCTGTCTTTCACATTTTGACAAAGCACTTCATAGTTTTCAGACGCGATGGTCACGGCACTATCTTTATCAGCCACGCCATTTATATATATCTTCTTCTCATCATCAAGAATCAGTGGCGACTGCTTATCATTTACCGAAAATGAAGTTGCAGATAGCCCCAGCATAAAGTTATGCTTTCTTTCCATGATAAAGAAATCCTTCATAGGCGAGACACAAACTGCTGTTTCGCCCCCAGTTTCACCCTCAGTTCCACCTGCTATGGCATTTATATCTTCCACCTTCATATTTTCGATCATGTCTCTGATAAATGAGATTTTTTGAGAAAGGGTATAAGAAGCGCTGTCAATCAGCATGAGTTCATTCCACTTTTCGTGAAGGGAATTATTCAGCACAGACTTCTCAGAATTTTTGGCATAGGTATACTTCTGTACGAAATCCCAGAGATTATGGTAGATTTCGCCTATGGATAGACTGTCGTCAAATACATTTGCGAAGTCATACAGGAATCTGGCGAACAGAATCCCCTCTTCACTTCCTGACTTCATTTTAGATTCATAATAATCCAGGTATCTTTCTTTGCCCCAGCCAATCCCTTCAGACATGGCATTTCGGTATCCACGGATAGGATTTTCCTGATCCAGTGTCATGCTTGGAAGTACATTATCAAAGGTAATCACCTTGTTGCGGACCACCTTCTCCAGCAGCGCATAGGAAAAATCCTTCTCGGCTGCATTTAGGACTGCGATAATAAACTGAGTCAAGTGAAGCTCCTTCGTGGATTTTCCTTCTGTGACACAATATGGAATCCTCTCGGCATCTAGGACCGCCTTGATAAAACTGATATATTCCGGAGAGGAATAATAAATAGCTATAGAGCCGTAACTCTCATTTTGGGAAATTTTCCTAATCTTAGACGCGGCGTAGCGAATCTCATTTGCAATTCCTCTCGCCTTATAAAATGATAGCCCCGCATCACTTTCAGGCTGAACGGGATCGATGACAACCCTTGAATCTCCAGCACACTTCTTCGTACCAAGGGAAGATTCAACCACTAAAACAAGCGCATCCATGAAGTTTTTCTCGGCTATAGTCCAGCGACTTGTAGATAAAGTTCCAAACGAAGCGCCATTTAGATAAGGTATAGCTTTTAACACACGAGCAGAAGGATGCTCATTTTCCAAACCTGCGTCGGCTTTACATATATCTGTTGCCACTTTAAGGATGCGGCATCTGTCGAAAAGATTTCTTTCTTCCAGTGTCTGTTCGTATGCTTCAAGAATAGACTGAAGCTCACGAAGCTTCGCATACTTAATATCTGTCACATCATTTACAGCCGTTCTATATGCATCAGTAACCCCATTTTCACGAAGCTCATTTACAATGTTCAGAACCTCTCTGACCGTACCCATAGTAAGGGTGCTCTCAGGGAACATTTCGCTGTTCATGCCCCGGAGCACATTCATCATGATATAGACCGAGCTATCCGTGGAGATATAGGCCCCCGAGACTTCCGACAGGGCGTCCCATATCTCCCGAGCAAGGTCCAGCGGCGTTTTGGCCAGGATGTTAAAACAAGGAACACCCTCCCGCAGATTGCACTGCCTTATAAGCGCATTCGTCGTAGAAACCTTATCGGACAGGATAATCTTAGTGTTAAGCTTATGATTTACGATAAATTCTTTTAGTTTCATTATAGTTTTTTACCCCCATCTTAATGGGTGCCTGACCCCATTACAAAATTGTTACAGATAGGTGCCTGACCCCATTACAAAATTGTTACAGATAGCCGTTGACGTTGAAGTAATACTCTGTGCCGTCTATCCACAGGTACTGTGACTGTGGATACCAGCCGGCTGCATCCTCATACCACCAGCCAGTCGAATCGCTGGACCAATGTCCGCCGTAGTACTCTTCAACCCAGGAGCCGTCTGAACCTAACCAGCATCCGTCGCGGTATTCGCTATAGTCCATGTAGCCTGAGTCCAGGAAGTAGTACCATTTTCCATCTATCTTCTGCCACTGGGAAACCGGATACCAGCCTTCTGTATCTTCAACCCACCAACCGGTTGCGTTACATTTCCAGGTCAGCGTACCAGCGTAGTCACAAACACCATCGGCGTTGTACCATTTACCATCTACCCACTCGTTAGAGTATTTCTTCTGAGCGCCTGAACCAGCACCTGAACCAGCCCCCAAACCCGAGCCAGATGAGTTCTGTGTAGATGTGGAACCACTCCCGGCAGCTTGTCCACTTGAGCCGCTACCCGAAGCGCTGCCACCAAGGCCAGAGTTCGCCCCCGAACCACTGCTACCCTTATCAACTGCAAATGTATCATATAGCGTACTTTCCTTCGTCTTCGCATTGAAGGTAAACGCATCGTAACAAAGAACGCCGTCTCTAATCCTTACGATGCCGTACATTTGAAGCCCCGGCTGAATGTCACAGTCATTACCAGCAAATGGATTATAGCCCGTATGGATGTTGGCATCACGGTCACTTCCGTCATAGACATCTTTCAGCTGACTTCCCGCACTGTTAATTGTGACATAGTGAGTTCCTGCCGACTCATAGTTCATCACCTTGGTTTCACCGTCAAATGAAGCCGCAGGATTTACATTTCCAGGTTGATCATAATAATCATAACTGTAGGTAGACACATCCGCAGCATCATCCCAAGCATAAGATGCTGTTCGAGTATATACATGGTCATGGCCTTGAAGCACCAGATCCACCTTATACTTTGCAAATATCGGACAAAGAGCCTTTCTATAATCTCCGCAGTCATACTCTATAGTATGCTTTCCTATAGAAAGAGCCCCCTTATGTATCTGGACTATCTTCCATTTGTAATTACTATAAGTTTCTAAAACCCCACGAAGCCAAGCAAGCTGGCTCTCGAATTCAGGCGCATAGGTATTGATGTTGGTATTCAGGTTAACAAACAAAACATCTGAACCATAAGTATAGTAATAACTGCCGCCAGACAGAAGGTCGATATTTGAACCAGGAACATAGTCCGCATAGTTAATATCAAATCGATCAACAAATGAATAATCATAGCTGTCGTGATTTCCACTGGAAGGAGCTATCGGTGTATTCATAAGTGTCTGGGCCGCTGTATCCAGTCCCCATATCCACTCTTTCATATTGAGAGACGAATACGAATAGTTGGTCATATCACCAGAAAATGCCACAAATGCAGCATTTGGATACTTAGCCTTAGCAGCAGCCAGCAAAGTTCCACATCTATCGAAGGCAGCCTTTGAACTCTCCTGACTGTCAGTAAGATGGATAAATGTTACATCAGATGAACCATTTTCAATCTGGAGGGTTCCAACGCTGGAATATCCACCTGAACCACCGACTCTGTAAAAGTATGTAGCCCCAGGAGTAAGCCCTGTGACATGTGCCTTAAATACATTCCATTTCGCACCATTTGAATCGGTCCTTTGAACACTAGAAGCATTCACTCGAGTCGCGCTATTCCAATTGACGCTCGCTGCAGTCATATTTCCAGACTTCTGCACAATATAGAGAGCCGATGAATTCACTGTATTATCTGTGCTCCATGCAAAGCCTCTGGAATAAATATCATCGTAGTAAGTAACCGCAATTCCGTGTGGAATCGCATCGGGATTATACTCCGGAATAGTTCCATTATCCCAGGAAGGAAGGGTACCTGAGCGATGAATCTCAAAACCACCAAAGGAAAATGAACTTCCTACCGCTGCATTTCTATACTCTCCCTTTATACGAACCCTGGTTGGATTACTGTACTTAAATACATTTTTCGTATCTTCCGGAAGCTTAAATGTAACATATCCCTGATGCTGAGAATCGATCTTATCAAGATAAACATTACTACTATTATCTGTAAGAACAATCTCCTCCTCGCATATCTCAATGCCATCATACTTAATACTGAGAAGATCCCCCGCATGATAGGAATAGCCAGACAATTCCGCCAGCACCCAGTAGGATTCCTCACCAGTGGTAGATGTATATGTTCCAATACCACCATCAGCAGTATTAGATACAGCCCAGCTCCTATCCGCCGAACTAAGCTTTCCAAAGGTGGCAAACCCCTTAGATGCAGCCTCAACCTGAAGTCCACTCCAGGTCAAGGGATAAATTGCAGTAGAAACCACCATAAGGACCGCCAGAACCACGGCCACACCTACTAAAAATCTCTTAAAACCCTTGTAATTCATAACTCTCTCTTTAAAATTCCTTCACTTCCCTATGTTTTCGTAACACTTTTGTAATGGGGTCAGGCACCTTTACTGGTTGGTCACATTTGAAAACCAATATTACCCGCATATTATACTAACATCGATTATCCCACTCTTCAAGTTTTGAAAAAAAGAGAAAAGCCTACGCAGAATAATCTGAATAGGCTTTTTGTTAATGAGTTCAAATACCTGTAACACTTTTGTAATGGGGTCAGGCACCATATATATTACTGGCAGGCACCATCTGCGCCTAACCAATAACCGTCTATGTACTGGCTGGTTACCATGTAACCTGAGCCATCAAAATAGTACCAATAGCCGTCTACCTTGAGCCAGCTGCTTGATGGCCACCAGCCTGATATATCTTCTACCCACCAGCCTGTTGAATTACTCTTCCAGGACAGCTGATAAGTCGAATCCCAGGAACCATCGCTATTAAACCAATAGCCTCCATAGTACTCTCCTGATGCCATATAACCATCCGGTTTGAAGTAGTACCAGATTCCATCAATCTTCTGCCAGCAGGAAGTTGGATACCAGCCATCTGTATCTTCTACCCACCAACCTGTTGAGTTACTCTTCCAGGAAAGAGTTCCACCATAAGTCTGTGTTCCATCTTCATTATACCATTTGCCATCTATCCACTCTGAACTATACTTAGGCTTTGTATTTCCAGCCTTATTACCTGATGCATTTGAATTAGAAGAATTAGAAGAATTAGAGCCATTATTTCCTGACGCTTTCTGACCAGCATTATTCTGTGGCAATACAGTCTTTCCAGATGGAGTAACTACAGGAGATGAATTAGTATTCTGACCATTTCCACTTGTTCCACCAATTACCTCGCCTGTGGCATTGTTCTTCCATACAGCTTTAAATGTCGCTGTATCATTTGCGAAATATTGAGAACTAGCACTGAGAATAGTTCCATTTGCGGAAGTATTATCAGTAACGAACCATCCTTGGAATGTAAAACCTTCATATGTCGGAATACTATCAAGCCAAACCTTATCACCTTTGCAATAATACCTAGTTATAACTTCACCTTGATAGCCTGGTCCCAAAAGTAACTTTGCACCATTACCATCAAATACCATTTTTACACCTGGTTTCCAGACAGCCTTAAAAGTCATATCTTTGGTAATCTTTAAATTATAAATATCACTGTCACTATACTCAGTATTATCTCCATCTAGTTTCCAATGATCAATGTAATAATCAGATCTATAGTAAATACGCTTAGTATCTATAGGACACGAAATATGATCATCAGCATTATAATATAGTTTTACCTCTTTTGCAGATTCATCTTCATATTTCAAATATCCTTCATCAGAAGCAAATGTAATAATATATGGATTATCATTCCAATGTGCTTTAAAGGTAGTATCTTCTTCTATTTGCATATTTTTTATTTCTGATAATTTATAAACCTTTGAAGTATCATCTCCTTTTGTCCAGCCATCCAAAGCTTTTCCTTCACCATCATAATTAATTGGATAAATATAATATTTATTATCAAGTGATGTACCTTTAGCTATCTTAAATACTAGTGGATCTGTTTTTTTAGCTTGCATAGGTCCAGAAGTATAATATCCGCCATTTAAGTCAAAGGTTATATTTACTGCAGGATCAAATTGAGCTATAAATGTCATATCCTCTTCTCCAACCTTTTGATTCGAAAGTGTGTATTGAGGATAAAATGTACCATCCGCCTCATTCTTCCAACCACTAAATATTAACGAAGTATCATCATTTAAAATATTATAATAATCGCCTAAATAACTATCTATAGTTTTATCAACAACAACATCTCCAGTTAGTTTCTCAGTAGGACCATTCGATATATAACCACCATTAAGTTTATATGTAACTTTAACCGCCTTTTTCCAAATAGCTTTATAGGTAGCATCTGCTGTATATGTACCGGTCACTGACCTTGTAGACATCCAATCTTCGCCACCTTCTAAGTGCCAGCCTACACAAATATATCCATCACGAGTAGGTAATGAAGGATAAAGTATTTTTGAAACACCATTTTCACATTCATAAGTAACAACATCATCATTGCCATATGGCAGACTGAACTGACCACCATTCGCATCAAAGCTAACTACTATGGCTCTTTCCCAAACTGAATAGAATGTTGAATCAGATTTCGCTATATAATCACGTAGTTCATTCATTTTATATATCTTTGAAGTTGAATCTTCCTTCCAACCCTTAAGAACATAACCTGGATTAACAGCATCAATAACATTTCCAAACACTTCATCAGCTGCCGCCTCATATGTCATTTCTTTTATTTTATCAGGAGTTGAAAAGTATCCATCTCCAGTAGCAACAAATTTTAACTTGTAAGATTTTACCCACTGTGCTTTATATGTTGTATCAGTATTCAATGTATCTTCTGTAGAATAATACCAAGGTTCTTCTGTAGTACCTACTTTTTGCCAACCTCTAAATAGATATCCATCACGCCTTGGCATGATAGCAGGAGAAATATTTGATTTTTTACCCTTTACAACCGATACATAACTCTCCTCATTTCCACTTGAAAATTCTCCGCCATTTGCATCAAATATAGCTTTAACTTCTTCTCCCCATACAGCATAAAGAGTTATATCTGAGTTTGGCTTAAAGCTTGATGCATCAATTCTGACTCCACCTTCTGTTCTATAACAATCAAAGATGTAATTGGATCTATCATATGGATGTTCATACATATTATTCGAATTAATGGAACTACCCTTACGAATATAATAGTGAATCTGTTTCTTCTGTGGTATGCCACTAAAATACCCTGATTCAGAAATCAAAGTAACCTTATAAGCTTCTTCCCAGACAGCTTCAAATACCATATCCTCCTCTATAACGAAATTCAAATCTTCATATATTTCACCAGTTTTTTGATCTTTCCAACCAACAAAAATGTAACCATCCCGACCATAACAAGTCACATTTTCATATATAATACTTCCTTTTTGATTATAACGAATTCGTTCTTTATCTAATCTTGTGCCATCTATATATCCTTCTTGAGAAATATATGTTATCTTACATGCTTCACTCCACTGAGCCACATAAGTAACATCTTCAGTAATAGGTGTATTACATATATCTTCCCTAGCTAGTAATTCACCTTCACCTATACCATCTCCATTTTCATCAATTTTCCAACCAACTACAGAATACCCATCTCTTTTTTCAGGATTCGAGAAGTATCCAACCGTTTTGCCACTCACGACACTACACTTCTGTGTTGTGTTATATTTATTTCCGTAAAAATACCCCTCTTTAGAGTAAAAAGTCACATCATACGAATCAGCATATACTGCTTCAAGTTTCAAATCTCTGTCAGGATAATAGTAATATATATCATCTATATTAATAATCTCACCAGTATCTTTAATTTTCCAACCAATTAATACTTTATGGTCGATTCCTGACACATTTGGACATGAACTGCCTAATGCATCTCCTTTTTTTATAGTAGCACTAGACTCTTTTGAGTCTTTATCACCATACATATAGCCTTTTTCAGAATAAAAACTCAATTTTATAAATTCAGTATTATCCTCTTTCCAAATAACTTGAAAGGTAGTATCAGTATTTACTTTCACCGAATATATATCACTTGAAGCATAATTAATCTCTGTAGCATTAGGATCATTTACATCTTTTATATATGCTATATAACCTTCACGATATAAAGAAGGCCAACTAGAAGAAGAATACCAAGATCCGGCAGCGACATTAATAGTCTTACTCTTTAAATCGCTTTCTCCTGAAATATAGCCCTCTTCCGAAATAAATGTAACCTTAACAGGATATTCATATTCCTCCCACTGGGCAACAAGAAATACATTATGATCCGGATAATAACACGCTAAATCAGCGTATGTCATGAGGTCACCATCACCAATTTTATCTCCATTTGTATCTTCTTTCCACCCAGCTAAAAAATGACCATCATATCCTTCAACAGTGCTAAAAATATTAATAGGATCCCCAAGATTTATATCAACTTCCGATTCATGAAAATTTTCTTTTCCATAAACATATCCCTCTTTAGAGTAATATAAAACCTTATAGGTATTTGTCCACTGAGCATATAGTACAGCGTCAGAATCAAATGTATAATACTGTAAATCTTCAATTGTAATTAAATCACCAGCATTATCAATCTTATAGCCTAACAAATTGTATCCATTTCTATAGTAATACTTAGGATTTACATGCTCTCCAGGTCTTACTTGAACCACCTCATCAGGTTCCGTAGAGTTTTCATAATTTGATTTAAATGTTATATCATACGCTTCACTCCACTTTGCAACAAGTTTCATATCCCCTTCTGGAATATATGAATAGGTATCAATTATCTCATCAGTACCCTCGATAGCCCAACCATCAAAAGCATAATGACTTCTTCCGTATGTACGAAGCATACCGCCAATACTATCCCCCTTGGGGATTGACCAAGTTTCTGATGTTCTTTCTGACTCGCCATAAATATAACCTTCAGACGAATAAAATGTAACATAATAATATTCGCTATTATTTCCATCTTCCGCCCTAACAGTACCAGCTTTAGTTGGAACAGCAAGACCACTAAAGATGATAGCTACAGCTAACAATACGGCAATAATCCTCCTGATTTTCTTCATAAAAGCCCTCCTCACATAAAATATTTACAACATGTAATATATTATACCCTCTAAAATTCCATATTTCCATTTACACAGCAGAAAAAAGATAAAAAAAGGGTGCAAAGTGGACCAGGTCCCTTTTACACACGCTTGCCCACCAGACTGATGGCAGGGCCGAGGAATATGGCCATCAATATGATTCCTACTACAGGAATTCCTCCAGCTATGACACCTACTACTATCGCCGAAAAGTCCCAAGCCATACGGACCAGCATCTTCGGGAACTTAGGAAACCTACCAGAAACCTTCTCTGTAATGATCTTCGGAAGCGCATCGTATGGAGCAACGCCCATATCGCAATTGATATAAACCGCAGCGCTGATGATAAAACATAACAGCGCCACAATAAAGATAAGCCACCTGGTGATAGTATCTGTGAAAATGTGCGCTGGTATGGTCTTCCCCCATACCCAGTCAAAGAAATCCACATAATAACCTACAAGAATCATGTTGAACAAGGTACCAAATCCCAGACTGGACCTGTCCCAAATGATAACGATCATAAGCATAACAGCGTTCATCAGCAGTTGCCATGTGCCAAATAGTATACCAATCCTTTGCGAGATTGCCTTATTCATAAAGGAGCACGGATCCGTACCAAGACCGCAAAGCATGAGAAATGAGAGAAAAAATCCCATTCCAAATACCGCAAGAAAACAGACTAATATTCTCTTCTTATCAAATATAAACTTCATCTTAACCCTTAGTATATTCGCAAAATTTATTCTTAGAAATTATAAACCAGCCTAATCTAATATTCAAATATATAATCATCCCATAATTTCATCCAGCATCTCATCATACCCCGCTGCAATTCAAGCCAATAAGTAATACTATAAAATCCATTCCTCAACCACTAAAAAAGGCAGCCCACAAGGAGCTCTCCTCATGTACTGCCTCTCTAGCTCAACTATTCTCCAATGTGCAAAATGGACCTGTCCCCATCTACACACTATCTTCCAGTTTCTTCCGTCTCCTATTATGAATAACCATACATAGTAGTATTCCTGCCAGAGCAGTCAATAATCCCATTACAGGCATATTCAATAAGGAAATATGGATTACTCTCAAGAAGCAGCATATTAGCTTTTTGTGAAACCAACTCCCAGACATTTAATTTCTTCGCAAGATTACCACAAATAAAAGTAAATGTCTCATAAACACCATTAACAATAAATGAACCAGCTGCGAACATAACATTATCACATAACTAAACAACATCATCACTTGAACATCTATTAAGCCAACTGAAACAACTTTAATATCATAGTCTTTTATTATCTTGGCATCATATTTTATATTCTAGATTGTCATAAAATATCTAATTATATCAGGATGTGTAACAGTTACTGGTCCACCATTTGCAATCTGATCTTTAAATAATGGAATAACGCTTCCCCCGCTGGCTAACACGTTGCCGGTTGATTGTAATTAGGGACAACTAAAAAAGGACCTACCTATACTGGTAGATCCATATTATACACATATGATTCAATAACGTAGTTTACATAATATTCAATGTAGCATCATCTTACTAAAACACTTTCTCTAATCTAAAATAAGTAATTCCATCTTTATTCTCACTTTCTAACTCATATATATCATCCTGAGTAAGTAATAACGAAGAAGGATTCCTGCCTATTATTATATACTGGTTTTGATTATCAAATACAATATGCTGCTTAATCTTATCATTAAGTAAGATATCTGCATTATCAATAACAAACAGCTTACCTTTAGAATTCCTAATAGAATTTTTGTATCCTTTATTATGATCTATATAATTAAAACATCTTACACGTTTATCTTCAGATGAATATTCTTCAAGAAATGTAAACACTGCTGATTTACCAACTCCAGAATCACCTGTAATAAATGTTATATTAGAATCAAACTTTAAATCCACAATAAAATTCGTATGTTTAGTATGAATTTCATCAATTACAATTGGTTTAATTTTCATTTTTCCACCACTCTTTTAATTCTTCGTAATCCTTAAATATATGATAACCTTCAGAATCCATAGCACCAACTTCAACCATGTTAAAAGATATCATCGGATAATCACAATACACATTACCCTTTTCTAAGGAATAAATTATATCCAAAGCATTTTCACCGCATTCTGAAATATTAAATACTTTATCAGGATTATACAATATATTTAATGTAGTTTTACATCCAGTAGATAATTTATCAATATTAAGTCGAGTTCCATCAAATCTAGATCCAATCGAATACTTATCAATAAATTCAGATTTATCAATACTTGATATTATAGCTCTAGCTTTATCATCAAGTAATTCAACTGTATATTTATTAAAAAATAAATCATTAATTTCAATAAGTTCCAAATCAGATGGGATAGCTTTTTTCTTATATACTATAATCATTATAAACCCGCTTTCGTAAAAGAATGCTTTAAAACAGAGTATTCAAATATATTTTCAATTTTTTCTTTAGCACTAATTCTATGGTCATCAAGACCGCATATGTCATCAGATTCTCTGAAATTCCAATCACAACAATCTACAACAAAACAATCCCCAAGCTTTCCTTTATTTGTTTCAAATCCGGTGTTACGAGTTATCTTATATAGCAGCTTAGAGGCCAACTGTTCAGTATTAATCATTTCATCAATATTAAACAAATTCTTCATCTCTGAAAGCTCACCAACATCTCCACCATCAAGAATAATTTTAACGAATACATCTTTTAAATAAAGCAAATCCGTTCTTTTATCCTTTAGTTCGTCAACTTCAGCAAAAACCCAATCTTCAAGCATTTTGAAGGATAATAATACAAATTCAAAAGAATGAATCTTAATTATCGTAACATTTTCTTTTTCTTTAATTATTTTTTTTAGTCTTATCACTTCTCTTAAAACTTCAGGATTATCAATTGCATTATCAAGTAAAATATAATACCTATTCTCATCAGTTTGAGAAATCTTAGAAACTTCATTACATAAGTTTGAATTGCTTTTTTTAGATTCTACAACAAACTCATTATATAAAACAGAAAATAAATTTTTCCAGAAAAAATAACCTGAACTGGAATCTTCACACCAAACATAAGTACTCAAAAACTATACTCCTCCACAATATATTATCAAGAATAATGCAAACATTTTAGTAAGAAGAATTATATCATTAATCGTCAACATATTCTCTACTTCCATCAGGGTATTCCATATAGGCATTTCCTGATTCATCATCATATCTAGCTATCGGAAGACCCTTTATTTTTCTTATTTCATTGTCTATTCTTATCGACTCTTTAAATAAATATGTTAATTCATCATCTGAAATCCCACACGTTTTATCTAAATCATTTAATACTGTCAATTTATTCACCTTCAATATGGTATTCTTTAAGATCTATATATCCAAATTTGAATTCAATAAATTAAACACTTACACCTCTAACATTTAAGTATTCTCTCAAATCATCTACAGTGTTTGCCGTACTTTGAGTATGAAGCACATCATAATTTAAAACCAAAAACTTGTTTATACAATCATTACTATCTAATAATTTGTACACCTATGATGGCATCATATTCCATTTATCGGCACAGGCATGAATTATATAAATCACAAATTCAAATATATTCTTATCCATCATATAAGCCAGCCCCATATTTTAAAATATTATAACACGAATAAATATTGATTTTCTATTTTATTAATTACCTGAATGTGCAAATTGGACCTGTCCCCATTCACACATAATAATCAATCGTACTTATAACTGCTGAATAGTAAGTACCACCAAATAAATTCAAGTGATTAATCAAGTGATACAGATTATATAAGTCTCTCCTGTCATTGTATCCCGGATCTATAGGATTAAACGTATAATATGCATCATAGAATCCTGCAGGAAATCTACCGAAAAGTTCTGTCATCGCAAGATCAGCCTCTGAGTGTCCAACATATACAGCCGGATCTATAAGCCAGGCCTTTCCATCGTTTCCAACTAAATAGTTTCCTGCCCAAAGGTCTCCATGAAGAAGTGATGGATGATCTGGTTCTATAAGAAGCTCCGGAAGCCTGTCAAGGAGCCCTAATATCTTCTTTACATCAGAGTCATCAAAATATCTTTCAGTCATTTTGAACTGCGGATCTAATCTACACTCTCTAAAGAAATCAATCCAAGAATCCCGAGGAGTATTCAGTTGAAATGAAGCTCCTATAAAATTTTTGGTGTCAAAGCCAAACTTGCCATCACTTACAAATGAGCCTGTATCAGCCATATGCATGGCTGCAAGGCTCTGACCGAAAACCTCCCAGAAAGACTTAACTCTGTCAGCACCACTTATATACTCCATTGCAAGAAATGATTTACCAGTGCTTTCATCCTCACCTCTAAAAAGAAGCTTAGGAACCTGAATGGTATCCGTTGCATCTATAGCACTTATACCTAACTCCTCAGACGCAAAAAAGTCACTGTTTGCGATAGAATTGGACTTTACAAAAATCCTTTCACCATTACTAAGCTTAAGGCACTTGGCTTCATTGATATCGCCACAACTTACATAGGACTCATCTTTAATTGTAACCGATTCACCAAAGAAGGATTTGATTCCTTCTTCGAGGGTGTTATATATTTTTAAAGTAGTCATAGGCTTTTCCTGAATAAAGATTCGAAATGAATTTACACATATATTACAAATAATTCCTCAGATGCTCAATTATCTGATATATTTCTCAAATATGGATCTGCTCCATAACGACCTTCTAAATACTGCTTATCATATGCTGCAGTATTATTTACATGCTCATTATCTTCGCGTCTTATATCATATAAAGAAAATATCTCACTACTGTTTTCATCATTCAAAGCAGCAAACCATATCTCATCACGGCGAAATATCGTATTCCTCATAGTAGTTAAATCATGCGAAGTAAATAGAAGCTGTGCACCATTTTTATTTATTTCAGGTGTTGTAAATAACTTGATTACATATCTTAAAAGCTTAGGATGTAGCTTTGCATCCAACTCATCTATAATAATAAGTCTTCCTTCTCTAAGAGCCAATATTATTACAGGCAATGCAGCAAAAAGCTTTCGAGTACCATCCGATTCATTGATAAATGGAATATCATATTCCTTATTTCCTACAACTCTTTGAAGAAGAAATTGATCACTTTCCTTATCATACCGATATCCACTGATTTCTATTCCCATATCATTCATCATATTGATAAATCTCTTATTGGAATCCTCATTTTCAGTGAGAAGTATCTGGCTCTCTGCAACAGGATTGGCATAACTTCGAATAATACAGGATTCGAACCACCCCATAACTTCATTTATCTCAGGAATGGAATAATTAATAGCTAAAAATGAAATGTATGGCATCTTAGGATTTACTGAAGTGTTAATACTCTTACTCTTTATAGTAGGTCCAACCTCTATATTTTCATTTTCCCTATCAAAAAGAAATGCAGGCTTCTTTCCTCCGATTGTTTTTCTGTATAAACTTTCAGAAACAATCAAACCATTCAAAACTGCAACATAATACCTATATTCATTATTATTTACACGAAAGAAAAGCTGAAATTCTGTAGGTTCATTCTTCGATGTATCATCGAAAATATATGGCATAAGCTCAGTCTTTTGCTGAATAATTATAGAACCACTTGTTTTTCCAAGCTCATACACCGGACTAACAACCATAGATATTACTGCACTAAGAGCAGCAAGAAGATTAGTCTTACCACCACCATTAGGGCCATATATTACACTAATAGGTAAAACATCACTGGCCTTATCAGAACTAATAAGACTGTCATTAAATTCAGCTAAATTAGATGCCTGAAAATCAAATGTTGTTTCATCTTTATACGATCTAAAATTTGTAAAAGAGAACTGGCAAAGCATTGCTATCACCTCCATTTACAAGAATGATAACACGATTAGAAACATAAAATCAAGTTTTATGTGGCTTTTTCAGAATTTTTTTTGTTATTTTGGATATAAAAGCATTTTATCTTATTTTTATATTAAAAATATTTATCTAAAATACTGATCATCCCCCTTCTTTTACTACTTCACATAGGTTGAATCTTATCTATCTGGTCTTTAAAAAGCGGAATAACTGAACCACCACTCGCAAGCACATTTCCGGTTAGTGGAACGCAAAGACAAAAAAAGCCTACCCATGGTATTTTCTCAAATACCATGGATAAGCCTTCAATTCTAAATCTATCCCGTTATTTACGCTATCGCTATTAAATCTTGTTTATTCTTCTAAGTAATTGTTATTTTAAGATTTATATATCCAATATATAATAATTCAATTAAATCAATTGATTTTTGTCGGTAACACCTTTAACTATCCACATTCCTTTCTTCTTAAATCCAAATCGATATATGATGCCTTTTTCTTGAAGTTTTTTCATAATTCGCTGAACCTATGCAATAGAAAAACCTGTTTTTTCACAATACCAATCTTGAGTCCCACTAGGGGCTGCTGCAATAATTGTTAATAATTCCTGTTCACTTTCATTTAACCCATCATTTAAAACATCATTTAATCTATCATTGAATGAATCTTTTTTATATCCACCAGAATAGTTGAGATTCTTTAATGTTAAAAAGAACGCATCATACTGTGACTTAAATACAGGTGCTAAATCATCATTATAATTATGCTGCACTTCATAATCTTCAATGATTTTCTTAAACCCACTACCTCTACGCTCCATGTAATTTAATCTCTGAAAAACATCAGCAATAACAGGATTTCTTCGTCTAGATGGAACAAGCATTATATCTCTATCCTGAACATTTATATGCTATTAAACAAAACCAGTCTCTCATGATGCTGACAGGTGATGATTTTCTTATTTCGCAAAAGCTCGTCGAATATGTTTCAATTCACTATTTGAAATAGAGTGGTTAGGTTTACTCTTAATATAGTCAATAACATCCCCCACTCGATATACTAATAATTCAAAATCAGCTCTACTCGTATATTTTTTGGCAATACTTAATATTATAGACATATCGCTATCTTCCGAAAGAATAATGGGCAATTCCATAAATAATGCCATCATAATCATATGCACATCACCCAGACTAGATCCTGCATATCTTAATTCAAAAATATCATCATTTTCATCCAACTCATGCATTTTGAGCGATTTTTCCTGATTGATTGCCTTTATTGTTTTAAAAAACTCATTATATATACGAACAAACGAATCTCTATAGTATTCTCTAAAAGCATCATCTTTAATAAATGCTTTATACTCTACCACATTTAAAGTCCCTTCTTTTACCATTTTATCAGTAAAAGCACGTATTTTTAATTCATTATCATATACATATGGATGTAATAATAATCGAAAACCCGTCTCTTGAATCAGCTCATAAAATTCATTTTGTATTTTTGTATTTTTGTAGAATCTCTCTATAAAACATGTATCTATAATTGCCTTACACAAAATAGCCCCCTATTTTTTTAACTTTATTGTATCCGTCAACTTAATTTTTTCATTTTCAATATTTATCGAGGATACATCTTCTAATTTAAAATCAGATTTAATTTTTTTTATCAGGTTTTTATCAGTTTCTGGGATATTCATTGCTTTATCAAGAAATTCTCTTAAACCAGAAATCGTCATAACTTTAGTTTTACTATTAAATACAGAATTATCGTCCTTTTTGAACAAATTAATAATCTTAATTAAATCATTCTTATTTTCACTAAAAAATTTATTAGTAGTTCTATCAATAAAATCTATTTCATATAATCTTTTTCTTATAGCATCAAATGGAGCCATAAAATAATCCATCAATTTAGCCATTAATCTCAGGAAAACCAACAATGAAGTATCAGAATAAATATGTAATTCTTTAGCAAACTCATCTGAAATATTTTTAAACAAATTCTCAGGCATAATAAATTCGGCAGCAAACCTATCAGTCACCTTTTCTTCATAATCTTGATTATTAACATCTAACTCAATACCATTTTCAATCGCTTTTTTACATACACTCGAATAGACATTATAAACATGCCCCAATTCATGCGCAGCTGTAAACACCTGCTGTTCAACTGTATTATCAGTATTTATATATACAAAATCCTCAACTCTCTCATTTACTAGTCTTTTTATATGAAAACCTCTATTTATTTCATTTTCCAAAAGATAATAAATAACCGTACATTTTCGTTCTAAAACATCAAAAATCCCATCTTTTATTACAGAATTTAATTTAATTTGCTTTTTATTTTTTATTTCATCAACAACAGTTTGGATAAACTCAACAATTTGTTTATCTAATAATTTTTCATTCGACATACTTTTTCTCCTAAATACAATAAAAGGCTATACAAAACATCGTATAGCCTTTTTATACTCACATTTGTTCTTTTAATTCAATGTATTCATCTAATAAATCAATAATCGTATACAAATGTTCTTCACTCGAAAATTCTTTATTATACTCTAATCCCGGTACTCTCTTTCCATTCGGTTTATAACTGATTAAGCGCTCTGAAGTTGTCCCTAACGCTTGGGAAATCTCATCAAGAGTCTTAGGTGAAACAAACAATTTCCCCTCTATTATTCTTCTAAAATCCCTAAATGAAAGGTTAACAAGCTTCCCAGCTTCTTCTTCCGAAATATTCTTCTCTTCAAGGATAGAACTAATTCCCATGCCGATATTATATGAAATTCGTGTCATATAATCACCCCTTCTAATATCTCATATCAAAATAATAAACCACTTAACTAGACATTATACATTTATACACAAAAAAAATCAATCACATACATAAATACTACTTATCATATAAATAACAACAATTGTGTTTTTAAATTTTACAATATGAACACCATAAATACAATCAACTTCTACTATAAATTAGTTTGTTGATTTTATCTCTATAATCTTTTCTCTAATTCTATCAATTTCGTTGTAAAACTCTTTAAAATACTTATTATTTAATTTGTATAATTCCCGAATATCTTTATCTTGAATAAATAACTCAGACAGATTTCTCATATTGGATATAAAATTATTAACTATCTCTCCTAACAAATCCTCCAAATCAATATCCAGTCCTAAATTCTCTAAAATTTGGTCATATATATACTTCTCATTAACATATATACGTCTCATAGAAGTAAGTAATTCAGAAACACGCTTATACGACTCAAATCTATCCATTGGTGTATCAAAACAAGAACTACAGTCTAACAAATATGAAATCTTATCTGCATCATTTCTAAAATATGTAATCCAACTCAAAACACTGCTAAGATCGTTATAAAATTGTAAATCATCCAATTGTAGTTTATCAAAATTATCTTCCAAATCTTTTTTTTCAATAGAACTAAATTTATAGTCTGATTTTTTCCCACTTTCTTTAGAAACAAATTCAAAGATTGCATCAATCGCTATATCCACAGATGGATTATAGCAATCTTTTATATTACCCAAAAACACAGATAAATTATCCTGAATTCTTCTTACTGTAACTATTTCTTTTAATAAAGCTTCTGAACGCACAGGATCACCTATTTTTTCTAATGCATTCATAAGCTCCTCCTCTTTATCGCGCCAAAATTTATGATACAAAACATGAGCTAACGGATTATAAATCTCTCTAGCATCATCAGCTACAACATACATACACTTTTCATTCCAATCATCATCTTTCATTGCTTCCGATACCTCAAACATACAACCTGTAGACTTCAAGTATTGATCAGAAACAATTAAGACCACCAAATCCTGCCTTCTTATTGTTTTCATAAAATCAGTAAGACTATCCCAAGGCGACAACGAAGACTTATCACGAACAACTACTGCTATGGGCAAAAGTCGTTCTTCAATTTCATTTGCAACAGCATCTCCAGATGCTTGATTATATGATATAAAAACAGTTGGTTTATCCATAATAATAGCTCCTCATAATATATTTAATATGAAATATATACTTCATGATATAAATAATACGACTACAAATCCAACTTTATTTGAGTGTAATTAACATCAAACCAGCTATTTAAATATGTTTCAACTACTAACATATATTCTCTTAGTTTTGTATAATACTCAATAAAATCCATCCCCTCAAAACAGCTTTCAACCAACCAATAAAAAACTTTACCCTCATGAATATAAAACTCTTTTACCCTTGGGATACCATTATAAACAAGATCATGCTCATAAATTATTAGTTAATTTCTTACAACAATATCATATATAGCCTTTGATAAAATTTCATCCTGAAAATAATTATCATCAAAACTTACTCCATACACCAACCTCTCATCAAAGTTATTTAAAATACTATTACTTCCATTACCAAGAATATCATCTATCTGTTTTCTATATAATTGACTTTCATTGATATACTTAAGTCTTAAAATCCTTTGAAATTCAATAGCATTTGTCTTATACACCTCATTTAATTTAAACAAATTAATACTATTTTTTATCTTGCTAAACTTATCTAAAAAAAATAAACCTTCTTCTTCGCAGCAATCAATTTTATGTTTTAGTGCCCTCATTTCATTAATTTCCCATAAAAAATCATTGGGTTCTTCAAGTCCTATCAATTCTCTTACAGATGAATAATTTATTTTTAGATATGCGTCATCGTCAAACCCTTCAAAATAAGGATTTAGCAAATGCAACATTTTATCTTTCTTAAACAACTGGTTACACACTTTGCAAACTGGAATCATATTATAAAACGACAATTGAAATAAGGCATATTTGCTTTTGGGTAATATATGATCTATATCACCTAGATATTTATACATTTTTTCATATGTCACTGAATTTATATATTGTCTATTGCAATAAGGGCAAACTTTTATACCTAATTTATTTACCAATAAACCTCTTATTTCTGAATCACCTAGCACAGAATCATAGTTAAATTTCTGTATAATTATATTGTTTAAATTATCTATTCGTTTTTTTACTATTGTTACAAACTTTTCAAGACTCTTTTTTGTAGAGGTCAACTTATTAATTCTATCATCATTATTTTTGATATTTTTAATGTGTTGTTCTAAAAGGTCTTGTATCAGAGGATTATTATATCGAATAAAATACTCCCTCATAAGACTTGATCTTTTAGACCTCATCCCACATCCCTTAATCTGACTCATTATATTATACAATTCTTTAGAAAACACACAAAAATCAATCGATTGCTTATATATTCTTACCCAATCGTATCTTAATTGCAATTCATCTACAGAAAGACTTATCACATCGGAACAAAAAGAGATTGAATTCAAATCGTTACAAATATTATTTTCAAAATCATCACCTGGACTATAAGTCACTTTTCTATTTTTTACAATTGGTAATACCGACTCTAAATACCAATCAACAATTTCTTCTATATTTCTAATGTTAATTCTGATCATAAAAATTACACCTTTAATATTCATATAACCTTTTAATGATATTTCTTTGTTGATTTAATCGACGCTGTATGCTTGATTTAATATATCCTTCGCCAAGGTATTCTATTTTTTTATTTATTTCGTCACATTTGATACTATACTCTTCATACGTATCAAACTCCCTCTCATTCAATTGTTTCTCAAGCATCTTAATACTATATATAATATCATTTACATATTTTTCAGCAAATGAACCAAATACAGAGCCAATAAAAAAGTCATCTATCAAAATATCATTTATACCACTAATTAGACCATATTTTTCTGATGTCCTTACCTCAATTTTATCTTCTTTATTCCTAGATATACAATGAATACAGTTTCGAGGAACATCTGAAAGCATAATTGGAGAATGTGTTGAAATGATAATATGATACTTATAATCACTCATCATTTTACTATTAAGAAACTCCGTAAGTTTATCAATAAAAACTCTTGACCATTCAGGATGAAATCCCATATCTGGCTCATCTAATAAGAGTACACAAATATCATTTTTAGAATGACAACAACAAGATAGGCTATTATACAACATTGCATAAATATCAATTAACCTCGCTTCTCCATTACTTATCCCTTTAAATTCTGTTCTTATATAATATCTATGATTTATTTCATGATTTTCCTCATCCAACTGGTTATCGTCAAGACTTGACATAAGCTCATCCAAAAAATTATCTTCCATATCTATTGGAGAT
>CAMNGU010000006.1 GCA_946538525.1 uncultured Lachnospiraceae bacterium | reverse complement strand
ATAAAAAAGGAGAAGATGTATTATGAAGGAATTTAAGTATGTTATTACAGATGAAGTTGGTATCCATGCTCGTCCAGCAGGACTTCTGGTTCAGGAGGCTAAAAAGTTTTCCAGTACCATAATGATCATTAAGGGTGATAAGAGTGCTAAAGCTACATCCCTTATGAAATTAATGGGTATGGGAGTTGTTAAGGGTGATGAGGTTACAATTCAGGTAGAAGGCGATGATGAGGATGCGGCTGTGGCTGCAATCGAAGCATTCATGAAAGCTAATTTCTAAAGAATTATGATCCCTCTTGGATTTACTTTGAAAGGCAACAACTGATTTTTTGATGTCGGAGTTTCCTCTATGGGGCAGCTCCGACATATGTCTATAGTGAGGAGGTAGTAAGATCATGATCATATATGATGGAAAAGCTGTATTTGAGGGTATTGCCATAGGCAAAATCAGTGTTTATACGAAACAAGAACAGTTAGTTAAAAGGATAAAGGTGGATGATCCGGAAGCTGAGAAGAAGCGTTATGCTGATGCCAGAGAGGTGGCAATAGAGCAGTTGAAGGGACTTTATGAAAAGGCTGTAAAAGAAGTGGGAGAATCGGGGGCTGAGATATTTGAGGCACATCAGCTGATGGTTGATGATGAGGATTATATTGAGTCTGTTGAAAATATAATAGATACAGAAGAGGTTAATGCAGAGTATGCTGTAGCTCAGACTGGTGATAATTTTGCCAAAATGTTTGCTGAAATGGAAGAGGAATACTTCCGTGGAAGAGCAGCTGACATAAAGGATATAACTGAGCGTGTGCTTAATGCATTATTAGGGGCTGGATCTGGTGGAATCGAGACAGATGAACCTGTAATAGTTGTTGCGGATGATCTGGCACCGTCAGAAACAGTGCAGATGGATAAGGATAAGATTTTATCCTTTGTTACTGTCCATGGATCTGCTAATTCACATACTTCTATATTGGCTAAAACAATGAGCATTCCTGCAATTATTGGCTGTCCTATTCCGCTGTCTGACGAAGTCAATGGGAAACTGGCGGTAGTTGATGGATATGAAGGAAAGGTTTATGTAGAACCGGACCAGGAGCTTCTTGCTGAAAAGAAGAAGCTGCTTCTTCAGGAAGAAGAAAAGAAGAATCTTCTTGAGAGATTAAAGGGGAAAGATAATATTACCCTGGACGGACAGAAGATCAATCTCTATGCCAATATTGGAAATACTAAGGACCTTGGCCTTGTGCTGGAGAATGATGCAGGCGGAATTGGTCTCTTTAGATCGGAATTTATATATCTTGGATCTGACGATTATCCTACTGAGGAAGAACAGTTTGCAATATATAAGCAGGTTGCGCAAACCCTTGCTGGAAAGAAAGTTATCATTCGAACTTTGGATATTGGTGCAGATAAGCAGGCAGACTATTTCGAGTTACCGAAAGAAGAGAACCCGGCTATGGGACTTCGTGCTATAAGAATATGTCTTACAAGACCTGAAGTTTTTAAGACGCAGCTTAGAGCAATACTTAGAGCCAGTGCATTTGGTAAGATATCAATTATGTTTCCGATGATCATATCGGTGGATGAAGTAAAGAAGATTAAGAAGATAGTTGAAGAAGTCAAAGAATCTCTTGATGCTGATGGATTATCTTATGATAAGAATATTGAGCTGGGTATTATGATAGAGACTCCGGCGGCTGTTATTATTGCTGATGAGCTTGCAGAAGAAGTTGACTTCTTTAGTGTAGGAACTAATGACCTTACACAGTATACATTGGCAATAGACAGACAGAACCAGTCACTGGATGATTTCTATGATTCACATCATCCGGCAATTCTGAAAATGCTGAAGATGATAGCAGATGCTGCTCATAGACATGGAGCATGGGCAGGAATCTGTGGTGAGTTAGGAGCTGACCTTAGTCTTACTAAAGATTTCCTGGCAATGGGTTATGATGAACTATCAGTTTCGCCTGGTAGAATTCTTCCTATAAGAAAGACAGTTCTGGAGACAAATGTAACTGAGTATAAGAAGGAAAAAGGACTGTAGGAATAGTATCAAAACAAAGTCGAGAAAATATACATCGGGCATATGGTGATTTTTAGTGCCGTATGTCCGATATATGTTTTTTTCTGTAATAGGAAATTTGACCGAAATATTTGTTGAGAATTGATGGGCGTTGTATTTTATTTCAGTTAGAAGGTTGCAGTGATGCAACTGTGGGATGGTCGTGAGACCCAGGTCCTACCTAATCGGCGGGGAGACTCCCCGCCTTTTTTATTTGGTAAAATGAAATGATAATTGACCTAAAATATGGTATATTACGGTATATATGTTGAAGTAATTATGTTACGTATTATATTGAAGAAAATGTTCATATCATTTCGAAGGAAAGGAGAGGTATAGTGCGCAAAATTCGTGGGATTTTTGGGGTGATAAAAAATATAATTCGGTAGATAGCTGGCATAGTATTCTTTTATATTTTCTTGTCAAAATGGAGCTAATCGTGGAGCAGCTCGAAGCTGCAGAAATTGTGAATTCTCCTGATTCAACCGAGTTTGCAGTTGCTTATGTCGGAGTTGTTAGCGATATGGCTGAGGAAAATGAATATATACCGTCTATGTTAGTTGCGCAGTCTGACGCCATCTTCACAGAAGCTTCCGCCTTCCGTGAGAAAGACTACGGCAAGATTCCGGAAGAAGATATGCTCTTAGATGAGATATACACGCTTAATTCATTTATCCACAAAGACTATATAAGGATAAGATGACCAGGAAGCAACTGCTGGAGATATTGGATTTTTAGAATTTTAAATAAACCTATAAGGATTAGAGGATTAGGATAAATGAGTGACAGACTGATATTTCATGTGGATGTGAATAGTGCATTTCTTTCCTGGGAGGCGGTGGACCGTCTTTGTAATGGAGAGACGCTGGATCTTAGAACTGTTCCTTCATGCGTGGGCGGGGATCCAGAGAGGCGTACCAGTATAGTATCCACCAAATCTATTCCTGCAAAGAAATACGGGATTGAGACAGGGGAGCCGGTTGCAACTGCGCTTAGAAAGTGTCCTGATCTTATAGTTGTAAAGCCGAATTTCCAGCTTTATAAGAAGATGTCCCGCGAATTCAAAAGCATTTTGGATGAATACACACCGCTTATGCAGTCATTTTCCATAGATGAGGTTTTTATGGATATGAGCGGAATGGAGCGCCTTCATCCGGATCCTATAAAGCTTGCCCATGAGATGAAGGATAGAATCCGAGATGAACTGGGATTTACCGTAAATGTGGGTATTGCCAGAAATAAACTGTGTGCAAAGATGGCCAGTGATTTTGAGAAACCGGACAAGGTTCATACTCTTTTTCCGGATGAGATTGCAGATAAGATGTGGCCACTTCCGGTAGGTGAGCTATTTGGATGCGGAAAGTCCACAGCTAAGAAGTTGCGGGAAATGCATTTAAATACTATCGGCGATCTTGCTGAGGCGGATGAGAGAATGCTATTAAGTGCATTTGGAGAAAAGACCGCTTCGTACCTGCATAATGCAGCAAATGGAATAGATGATTCTCCTGTAGTTAATGAGGAGAGAGAAGCGAAGAGCTACAGTGTTGAGAATACGACTGAGGATGATGTGACAGACTTTGAGGAAGTGAATCATTTGCTTCTTGCTGAGGCTGATATTGTGGCTGGGCGGCTTAGGGCGGATGAGGTGAAAGCATTTACGATCACAGTCATATATCGTACCAGCGATATGAAGCGTCATTCCCATGGTAAGAAGATGGAGAATTCAACGGATATTACTTCTGAAATATATGATATGGCGGTTAAGCTCATGAAGGAAGCCTGGAAGGGCGAGCCTTTGAGGTTGATAGGGCTGTCTGCGTCGGATATTGATAAGGATGGATTTCAGCAGATGTCGCTATTTGGCGAAGAAGAGAAAGAAAAGCAGAAGAATCTCGATAAGGCGCTGGATAAGATCAGGAGCAAATATGGAAATGATAGTGTGATGCGAGCTGGAGTTGGTGTATTTAGAGCAGGCAGGAAGGGAAATGAGTGAGCGATAGATGCTGTTTGATGTGGCAACGGCGTATGTGTTGCTGAGTTTGATTGAAAAATAACTTTGAAAGAAGATTGATAAAATGGATCGTGATATAAAGAAGAATCTAGATGAAATTTTGGAACTACATAGCAAGTGGCTGGATAATCAGCCTGATGGTAAAAGAGCAGATTTTAGTAATGCAGATATGAAGAAGATTAATCTGTCAGGTGTTAATCTATCTATGGCAAATTTCTTTGCATGTGACCTAACAGGAGCTAATTTGAGTGGAGCTAATCTGCAAGGGTGTATATTTGAAGAGGCGGTAGTGAAAAAGGCTAATCTTTCAAAGGCAAATATGCGATTCTGTAATATCATCAATGCTATCTTTGATGGTTCATTTATGAAAGGTGTGGATCTTAGAGATGTGACTGGGCAAACTGCTTCTTTGCAGAGAGTAAATCTGATCAATGTGAAAGCATTTGGATGTAATCTTGAAAATTCGGATTTGGATCATTCAGATATTAGTGGTGGGGATTTCACTGGCGCCACATTGATAAGAGTGGATTTTTATAATGTGCGTATGAAGAACACTAATTTTTTAGGAGCTGTACTTTCTGGCGCGGCGAATTATAAGGACAAGATGACCAGGAAGCAGCTGTTGGAGATATTGGATTTTTAATATATTGAGTTTATTGAAAAGGAATATTCAATAAGTGTAGGATTATTTGATAAATTTAGATAAATATTCATAATATATTAGTTTAAGTTAGGAGATGGTTGGTTTGGGAGCAGCTTCTGGTGGAAGTAATATTATCTTTGTTTTGGGCTACTTAATTATAGTTATTATTATTCTTATTGGTGTAGCAATTGGGCTTTTCTTTTTGATTAGATATTTTATACGATATAACGCCGAACAGCGCGCCAAGTATGAGCATATGTATGTGGATGAGACTCATTTGAATAATTCAAATATTCATAATAGTGAAGTTAATATGCAAAGTCCATATAGAGATGAGCGCTTTATTGGTAGAGAAGATGATAAGTGAAATATAATTATCCGTGAGGTGTTATGCGAGAAGATATTATTAGTTCGATTGGGGAAGAATATTATAACAAGCTAGATATAGAAGGGTTCTCAAATATGATGAAGGACCCTTCTTATTGCTATAAATTTTACTGGTTGGAAGCGATAGTCAATCTCCTTTCCGAAGGGAAGATAACCACCACATTTAACGATCTCATCGATGAAATGATAGCTAATGCCTGGTACTCTGTCAGGGAGTTTCATATTCATTTGAGTGGTGTAGTCCTGGGGGAAGCCAGAGATGGACTTGAGAGAGCGGTGGATGAGCTTGCAAAGCAGAGTGACCTGAAGAGTGATGCTTCTAAGGTTGAGATTAAGAATGCAATCAAGGAACATGATAAGGAACTGAGCGTCTATAAGAAGCAGCTCACCAATATGGTTCCGTACCGTGCCTTATCCGGATTCTTTGTTAAGTTTGATAAGAATGTGAATTGGGATAGCGTTGTCCGGATGGTTTCCTATATTCAGGCGTTTAATCAGGAATGCGAGAGTCTTCCTTATGTTCTGGGGGAAAGTTCAGGACTGAAGAGAGAGGTTTTCTTTAATCCTGAATGGATGCGGATGATTCAGGATAATACAGTTGCTATACTTGGCTGGATTCAGTATGAGAAGGTTAAATGGCTTCAGAACAACAATCCTGAAGTTCCCGGACTTGTATACAAGCTGGCTCCGTTGAACGAGAAGATGAGGAAATTGACCAATGTCAGGAGCTTATGGAAGGGCGTCATGACGCAGCATGAGTTTAGAGATGTGTATAGCGGAAGGCTCATTTCCAATACTGACTTTGATGTGGATCATTTTGTTCCGTGGTCATTTGTGATGAATGATGAGCTTTGGAACTTGATTCCGATGGATTCCAGTCTCAATTCCAGCAAGAGCAATAAGCTGCCGTATTGGGAGCCGTTCTTTGAGAGGTTTGCCAATAATCAGTTTATTATGTATCAGGAGATCTCCCGCAGTGAGGAGATTCACCGGCTCTATGAGAAGTGTTTCAGGGATAACCTGCATTCAATCTGGGCAGGGCAGGAACTCTATAGGCCCGGGAATAGTCGGGAGGAGTTTGTTAGCATTTTGGAAAAGAACATGAGGCCGGTTTATGACTCGGCGAAGAGGCAAGGGTATCAGATGTGGGATGTGGAGTAGGCAAGGTGCCTGACCCCATTACAAAAGTGTTACGGATGTGTTACGAAAGCATAAACTGTAGATATATGGAGGAGATATGAAATTAATAAAAAAATCAATAATTTTTGCTATTATTATGATTATAGCAGTCTCATTTTCTTATAATTATGATGCTTATGCGGAATCATACAATAGTATCTCTGATTCATCGGATGATGATTGGGTTTATAATGAATATGATTATATTGTTCTTTCTGCAAAAGAAATAGAACCGAACGCATTATATGATTACCCATCTTGCGTCATATGTAAAAAATGTCTTACAAAATATACATCTGATGTTTATGGCGAAGAAGGCATTGAAGAAGCAATAAATAAATATATGGAAAACGATACTTGTTATGTTCATCATTATAAAGAAGAACAACCAATAAGAGATATAGAGATACACTATTACAAGAAGAATTTTAGCTATAGTTGGCAAGATGAGACATTTGAATTTGATACATATAGTGAAGCTATTAAATCATATGATGAACATGAAAATAGTGATGAAGATTATTATTTTGAGAATTATAGACGTATTAATCAAACTTATAAAAGATGTGGTATAAAAACCATAAAATCTGAGTTGGTTAAACGAGGAAAGAATCCTAAAAAATGTACGGATTCTCAAAAAGAACAGATATTAACTTATTATATGTATAATTATGATATACATCAGTCTCATAATATTGAGGGGACTGGTGGTAGTAAAATAGATAGTTATAATACTGTCAGAACCTATGTAAAATGTAAAGATTGTCAGAAAGAATATTGGGTTGATGGGTATGACACGCAAGCGATAAATAATGCTATAAACAGATATTTAAATGAAGATACTTGTTATATTCATAAGTACTTGAGCTCTTTTTTGGACAGTGAGGTGGGGAAAGTTGATTTGGATAAGTATTCAGCAAGTGGTTACGATGATTTTGATGAGTATTTGAATAGTTTAGATGACTGGCATGATGCATATAATTGGACGACAGCTAAAGATGAATATATTTATAACGGTAATACGTGGATTTATAAGAGTATTCAATCAATACATACTGGTCCTGCTACTATGCGGACTAATGGATGGGTTACATATGGACATACATTTACACTTGATGAAGCTAGAGATAGATATGATTTTTTTAATTGGGGCACCAGTTGGGAGGCGACAGATTATATAGCTAATCCATTTTTGTTAGGGGGATATGGAACTGAAGAAAATGTGTATCCTGAATTAACGTATGTGGAGGAAGTGCCTATTGAAACGATTGCCGATCGACAAGATATTTCAGATGATCAAAAAACATGGTTTGCTAAACATATTAAAGAAATAGGTGGGGAAAATAATAATTCAAATTCAAATGTCGATATCAACACCGTTATTTTGCCAGATATAATTGATTCTCCAAATACTGTGAAAAAAGATGGGGGAAACGAAGGAAGTCAATTTCAAAATAAACAAGAGTCTATTCCTAAATATAGTAACGAATGGATAAATGGTAAATGGTATGATAAGAATGGAAAACAATCTTATTCAGGAACTTTGTCATGGAAAAACAATAGTACAGGATGGTGGGTTGAGGATTCAACTGGTTGGTATCCTCAAAATCAGTGGCAGAAAATAGATGGAATATGGTATTTTTTTAAGCCTGACGGATATATGGCGGAAAATGAATATTACAATGGCTATTGGTTCAATGGAGATGGTTCATGGGATGAGCAGTATTATCTAACATGGAAATCAAATTCAACTGGATGGTGGGTTGAAGATAAATCTGGTTGGTGGCCATCAAGTAAATGGCTTAAGATAAATGGAAATTGGTATTATTTTGATTTATCAGGATATATGGTTACAAATCAGTATGTAGATGGTTACTGGATTGGTGCTAATGGTGTGTGCCAATAATTACTGATATATGTTAGATTATTAAATCAGTTGTAATATTATTTTTTCATGTGGAAAATGGAGTGTTAATTCACTCCATTTTCTTAGTTTGTCTTTATTGATAGCGTCCAGGCGATATAGTAAAATATTAATATGTTATCTATTGTTGAATGAGGAGTAGTTAAGGAGGGGTGAATATGCATTTTAAAAGTATGTTTAAGAGGTTTTCGATTCTTCTGGTAATTGCAATGACATTTGGGATGATTTATGCACCGGATGTTTCATTTGCTGCTGATAAATCTGAAATTAACGGTTCTCCTCAAAGTAATGGTGCATGGGATACTGTGTATTTTGGAAGTTATTATCAGGAAGATACAAATGGTGATGGAGTAGCAGATAACAAAGATAGTAAACAGCCTATTTTGTGGAGAGTTCTGTCAGTAAATGGTGATGATGCTTATCTTATATCCGATAAAATTCTTGATGTATGTAAATATGGATATGAAGTAAATGAATATCAAAAATGGTCTGAATGTCAAATCAGAGATTTTTTGAATAAGGATTTTTATAATGCTGCTTTTGATTCTGAAGAAAAGAAAGCCATTATTTCGCAAAGCTCATTAAATGGGGATAATGTATTTCTCATTTCTACTGAGGATTTGGAAAATGAGAAGTATGGATTTTTGGTTGATGAATGTCTTAGGGCATATCCGACTGCTTATGCAATAAAGCGTAGAGGAGCAAAAGGATACGGAAGAGGTGTAACTGGACAGTATGACAAATTTGAAGATGTTGGAATGTATTGGTGGGCTAGACTGAATAATTCAAGTTCCAGCACAAATTCTGTAATTTCATTTACCATGATCAATAAATCTCTTTGGGGAGATACAAATGAACTTGGTGTCAGACCGGTTATTCATGTGAAACTTTCCTCCTCAAAGGTTACTGTTGGAAGCAAGATAGATATATTTAAGTATCATAATGAGTGGTATAGCGGATATTATTTTAATGCTGATGGTACAAAGACATATAAAGGTTATCTTGCTTGGCGTAGTGATGAAAATGGAGACTATGTAATTGATACACTCGGTTGGTATCCACAAAATGAATGGGTGAGAATAGATTGTAAATGGTACTATTTTACTGATTCGGGATATATGGATTATGGAGAGTATCGTGATGGATGTTGGTTAGGATATGACGGCGCTTGGGACGAAGAGTATAGTGGCGGTCATTGGCTGAATGATAAAAAAGGTTGGTGGTACGAGGATTCTTCAGGCTGGTACCCAACTGATCAGTGGCTCTGGATAGACGGAACCCATTACTACTTCGATTCAGACGGCTATTGCACCAATGCCTAATACAGGGTTGCCTAATACGGGGTCACTGACCTCATTACGAATGTGTTACGAAAATTAAAGGATTATGGTGTTTGTGGAAAACGCATAGGAAAGATGTAAATATAAAAAAAGGAGAAAAAATGGAATCTGATATTAGAAAAGAAAAAATAGATGAACTGAGCAACTCTTTGTCTTATGTTATGACACAGGGGTCCATGGAGTTATTCCATACAAACTTTTGGGCGGGATTAATTAGGAAATATCCTGTATTTGCAAAGGCTTTTATTGGAGATGATTATTCTGAGCTTAAGTCTAAAGATAACGGAGTGACCAGAGAGTTTAAATTATCACAAACTAGTAAAAATAAGGATGAAGTTTCTGTGGACTATGGAAAAGGCAAGAAATCTATTGATATTTTGTTTGAATTATCCGGTGATAGAGCAATCGTACTTGAAAATAAATTTAAATCGGTTCCGACAAAGCAACAATTATGTATGTATTATGATCTTCTCCCAAGTAAGATGAAGTTTTATAAAGGAATACTATGCGCTCCATTTAAAACAGATATAGTCAATGAGGATACAAAATTAGTTCAACTTCCAGGCAATAGAGAAGATTATTATTTTTTGGATTATGAAACGATAATAGCTAGTTTTCGTAAAATAGCAGATGAAGAGAAAGATAATTTAGAACCATTTGATTATGAATTAGTTAAATCTTATTGTGAGGATACTAAAAATGTTCTATGGATTTTAGGGGATATGGACAATGGAGATAATGCTAAAGATATATATAGGTTATACTTTGATCCGGAAATCGAAAAATTTGGTTTGAATGATATTTGTTCTAAACTGTCTGCTGATAGATTTATGTCATATTTCAAAAATAGATTTTCAGAAGAAGATAAAGATATACTTAATGGTTTGAGTATGAGTATGGGTTTTAGCAACAAAAAAGCAGTACTTGATTTTCGCTTTGATACGAGAGAGTTATCTAATGATAGAACGAATGATCATTATTTTTCTATAGGTATACAGATTGAAGGAGAGCAATTTAGAAGATTTTTTGAGATGAGAAAATCTACTAGTGAACCTGAGCAAGAGGTTAATGATTTCGCCATAAAATATAAATGGTTCGGAGAAAAGGAAGGCAAGAAAATAATTTGGGATTCGGTTCCTTATGAAACAGGAATGGAAAAACAATATTGTAAGTATAGTACGAATTTTGATGGAGTTTACTCAACAAGAGAGGTAGCTGGAAAAGAAAGTAAATATATGTTTTTATATCAATGGAAGAGGTTGTTTAAAGCAAAACAGAAAAATAATAATGGAATTAGTTTTGAAGAATTATATGAGCAGTTGAAGAAGGATCTATTATTAGCCAAGAAAAAATATGATGAAATATATCAAGAAAATAAATATTGATAGGGTGCCTGACCCCATTACAAAAGTGTTACGAAATGGTTTGGTGGTTGGAGTCTTATTATGAATGGGTTCGTAAAAACGAAATAATTCGACAATGCGTATTGAATATTGGTAGTATAGATGGTATTCTTTAGTTATGGGTACTACCAGTAACGGTAGGCGGTTAGTCCTTCTTCGGAGGGACAGTGCCCCTCTAAGTATTTAAACACATGTAATTAGTTGTTTCTTCTTCGGAAGACTTGTGTTAGAAAGGAGGGCTTTGCTATGTTGACTATTGAAAGCTTACTTGCTGTTCTGAGTTTTGGAATTGCATGCTTTAGCATTGGATACGCCATCGGTCGTAAAGATAATAATAAGACACAAAAATAGCCGCCCCAAGTCCAATTGTGCGGCTATTTTTTTCACACACAAGGACTAACCGTCTGCCGGTAGTACCTTCTATAAATAATCTATCACATACATTGAATATTTTCAATATAGTTATGGAGAAATCGTTATGACAGTTAGAGAAAGAATTTTCATGCGTTTAGAAGAATTGCATATGTCACAAAAGGAATTTTCTGAAAAAACAGGTATTTCGCAAAGCGCCATAAGTGAGTGGAAGACTAAGAAAACCAACCCGACAACAGATAAGATTTTGATCATATGTCAGGTGCTTGAAGTTACCCCAGTTTGGCTTCTTTCTGGAATAGATAGAGAAGGGAATCGTGGAAATGAGTCAAAATTAATTGTTATAGATAAGGATACGGAGCTTGGTAAATTAGTTATGGATTATAATAAATTGCCCCGAGATTTTAGAGCAAGACTACTTGGCTATGCTTATGCATTATCGGAGATGAATGAAGAATCCTGATGCTAGGTGCCTGACCCCATTACAAAAGTGTTACGAAATAGGAGAAGAGGATGTTTCCATATCTTAGAACAAAGAAAGAATTTCTAGGAGATTCTGAACGTATTAATTATAGAGTTGAGCAGAGACTTAACGGTAATGATGGCTACCAGTTGGTGAAAAATCCTGAGAGGTCATTCTATGGTAGAACCAGAGGGTGTGAGCGAAATAATCACAGATGTTCGGGATGCTATAAGTATAGGGACTGTGAATTTGATCTTAATGACGAGGATAGATATTGGAGATGTAAGGAATGTCTTGCTGTGTCTGATCTCACCGCCTGGCTGGTAAATAATGTGAATTTGGCGAGCTGGAAGGTACCAGATAAAAATGATCGGATAGGCTCTGTTAAAATATCAGAGCTTCATGCATGGTGCCAGTCTGTGGGCGTATATATGCATGATGTTGTCAAATGTATCGAAACGGACAATTTAGTTATAGGATTGGAAAGCTATACGGATGAGACTTCTGACTCCCATGTGAGAGCGGATATGATAATCGCAGGTTTTGGAGATGATGGACATCCTATAATTATTGTTGTTGAACTAAAACAATGGAGCCGAGAATACATTGTAAGAGAAGAAATAAAACTATATGATCCGGTAAGCCAGGTTGTCAGTTATGCATCCCTTCTTAAAGATAAAGCTGAAACTGCCGGGATAGAGATAATCCCATGCGTTTATTTACACAATTTGTCAAGGGGTGATCTTGGTGAACTTCCGGAAAATGTTACGGAAAATATAGACCTTAATTTGGATGAAAATGATGCATTAGTATGTACTGCAAATGAAGATGAAAATATAATTGAAGACGATTGGGAAGTGAAAATGTTCCTGCGTGAATCTTCATTTGGCTGTTTCTTAAATGATTTATTCACTGACTCTGAGAATGAGGCAAAAGATATAATTAAAAGACTTAAGCAACATACAAGTGTGCTATACATTGGAGAAATAGCTGAAATAATGTTCAATACTTTGGACACTGAACTCGGTAGTACTAAAACTTTAAGACCTGATCAGAAATATGCTTATAATGAAATCATTAAAAAGATCAACTCCGGGGGAGATTATATAGAGATAATAAATGGCGCATCTGGTAGTGGGAAAACAGTACTGGTGGCTTATCTAATCAGGTATGCTATTCAGCATGAGAAGAAAGTTGCATTTGTCTATCATGGGACTGCTCCCAGAAATGCATTATTTACCTCGGAACTTATTAGTAGATTAACTAGAGACTCATTTAATTTTGAAAATGGTGATGAATCATTTTACTCTGATATGATTGCTAGCACCTTTGCCATGGGAGAGAGAGGAAGGGTAGTTACAAGTAGTATTATCAGTTCGCTCAGAGATAAGGTAAGTAGTAAAATTGCTGAGATAAATGAAATGCCTGAAACTATCAGAGGAAGTAGAGAAAGAAAGATTGTAGAAGAAACGGTACGGGCAATAAAAAATAATATACCTCTGATAATGTATAATTTGGATCAGTTACAGGCTGGACATTTTAACCCTGAAAATGACGAATTTATTCTTGATCCGGACTATCCTCTGATTGGTCTTCTTGAAGGGATTCTTGATGACCTGGACTATTGGCAGCACTGTATCGATATGTATGAAACAAAGCTTCCTGAAACCATTAAAAAATGGATGAATTATTGTTGTGTCAGACATTATTCTAATTTCATTAAAGAGGATGAAAGTTACGACCTTGTACTTTTTGACGAGTTTCATAGATTTGATGGAACAGATGAAGAATTAGACCAGATACTGGACAAGGCGAGAGGCACTGTACTACTTATTGATAGGCTTCAGGATATAGATTCCCGTGACAGAGGCGTCACCTGTTGTGAGAATTTGACTGAGCAATATGGAAATGTGACTGAGAGGCAGCTCTGGTCGCAGTTCAGATGTAATTTTCAGGAAGGGTACATTTCCTGGGTGGATAGTGTCTTACAGCTGGATACTCCAAGTAGCAGTTGCTTTGTAATAGGTCAGGACTCTTCGGATGACAGTATATATCTCAGTGATCTGGATTTTGATGCAGAGATAATAGATAGAGACCGTTTGATTGAATTATTATCTGAAGATTTAGGTGATCCAGTGGATGATAAGGACGCTCTGATGTGCCTTAGTGAAGCAGATGAGCAGGAGATAAATGACATTTTTAGAGATGTCGATGGAGAATACTCATTTGCCAAAATTAATGGAATTGTTAATCCATTTATAGAAAGTGAAGGCGTCAGGAAGAAGATAATAGGGCGGGCCTATCAGGTTCAGGGGCTTGAATATAAATCCGCGCTGGTAATAATAGACGGAAGGCTTCGTGTGGAAGATAATAGACTGACTCTTGACGAGGACCTGTTGTGGCAGAGTAAGCTTGATAAAAATACCAGGGCAGAAATAACCGCCCGATTTGGCGAAAGGTATGACATTTTTAATACTAGATGGAAAAACTGCAAATGGTACGAACTTGCAGCTTACGTGAGAGAATTGGCCAGCCCATACGACTTCTACGACGAGGAAGACTTTGTAGACTTTGACGAATGCTTCGTGAAGATGGAGTACTTCTATCCGGAAGTCGATAAACAACTAAGCACCCTCAAGAAGAAATACCGAGTGCTACTAACCCGAGGTTTGAAGAAATGCTACATCTATGCCTCCGATGAAAGCCTCCGGAAGTACTTGATGAAATACGCCCAACGACCAGAATGATTACGGTGTGGTGGTGGTGGCGGTGTTGGCTAGGTGCCTGACCCCATTACAAAAGTGTTACAAAGTGTAAACTTCATAAGGAGAAGATATGAAGAATCTGTTTGATTATGCAACTAGAGAATTGGCGCAGGACGCCTTACTTACTTGGCTTTTTTGGAACTATGATTGTGAAAAGCCAAAGGTTTGCGACGTGGCATATCATTTGCTCAACGAATTCAACGATCTGGATATGAAACCAGGCGATGCTACCAATATAAAGGTGGATAAACAGTATAAAAAGATGGATATCATTGTCCGATTCAGCTATAACGGCAAGAGATATCTTACGGTGATCGAAGACAAAACCCATTCACGCGAACACGATAATCAGTTGCAGAAATACAATGAGGAACTGAAGAAAATCGGAAATGTGGATGTAATCAATCGCATTTATTACAAAACGGATGATGAAGATTCTGATGATATTAAAGCTTGCGAGGAGTGCAACCCTAAATGGAAGTATTATTTTATCAAAGATATAGTAAAGCTTCTGGAAGGTTTTAACGAAACAGGAAGTGATATTCTTGATGATTATCTGGCTCGAGTTCGTGCAATCGATAAAATGGTTTCCACTGTGTCGGAAAAGAGTATGAATGAGTGGGATTACTATGAATTCAGAACATATTTTAGGAAAATGCTTCTTCCGGCGGCTGGCGATTTGAGAAGTGTTCAAGTCAATTATCCAGGATGGTATGGTTATCCGTCGGTGATTATTGAATATACTGATCCAAGCGGAAAAATATTTTGTTCCATGGAAATCATTGGAAGAATAGAGGCAGAGAGTTTTTCCCTTCTAATCAGAGCTGGTGAGCGTAAGATAGATGAAAATGGCAAGAAGGTTGATAATGCATTGCCGATTGAGAAAAGAAAAGAAATACGTAATCTGTTTTGTGGTGAATGTTTAGATAATAGATTTGTTTCCAGGACTCGAAAAGATTGGAAATGGGCAATCGTGGGATCGTCAAATGACTATGCCAAGCGTATTTCATATACCGAGCAACTTGGCGATGTGACACGGGAACTAAAAAACACAATCCTGGATTTTCAGACTCTGGTAAAAAAAATAAAGGCCTAGGCTGTTTTTGCGTTGCTGCTGGTGTCGCTGGTGCTAGGTGCCTGACCCCATTACAAAAGTGTTACGAAATGTTGGGAGTGGAATTAAATGCAGATATTTCATTTCGGAAATGAAGATTCTAAGACCGTGCTCATACAGATGGTTTATGAGCACGATTTGCGTGTTTTAGACAATGAGATAAGGCTGATTCAGGAGCTGAGCGGTACCTCGGATTTTCATCTCATAGCAGTGAAAGTGGATGACTGGAATGATGATCTTTCTCCATGGGAAGCACCAGCGGTGTTCGGGGATGAAGGTTTTGGAGGACAGGCTGAGAAAACATTTGGCTATGTTTCTTCAGAAGTGATAGAGCCCCTGAAGAGTCGTTTTGGGGACGCACTAAGGTTGATTATAGGTGGATACTCACTGGCTGGGTTATTTGCACTCTGGAGTGTATATCAGACGGACTCATTTTCGGGTTGTGCGGCAGCTTCGCCTTCCGTGTGGTTTCCGGGATTTACGGAGTATGTGGCTGGCGGGGACATTTTGACAGATAGAGTTTATCTGAGCCTGGGGAAGAAGGAAGAGAAGACCAGGAATCCGGTTATGAGCCAGGTGGGGGATGCCGTTCGCTATATATATGACAGGCTGAAGGCGGATGTTGATGTTACGCTTGAATGGAATGAGGGGAATCATTTTAAGGAGCCAGATCTGAGGATGGCCAAGGGGTTTGCGTGGTGCCTTCGTGCTGGTGCCTGACCCCATTACAAAAGTGTTACGAAACAGGAGATGAGACAATATGAGTAAGATAAATACAGTGATTTTTGACATGGATGGTACGGTGCTTGATACACTTGATGATCTGACAGATTCGGTGAATTATGTCCTTGATAAGTATGGAATGCCGAGAAGAACGAAGGATGAATATCGTAGGTTCTTTGGAAATGGTATCGAATTTGCATTAAGGTGTGCAGTTCCTGATGATACTCCTAATGATGTTATCGAAGAAATGCTCCCGATATTTAAGGAGCATTATAATGCGCATTGCCTTGATAAGACCAAACCTTATGATGGGATTCTTGAACTTATGAAGGAACTAAAAGGTCGTGGATATAAGTTGGCCATCGTTTCAAATAAAATCGATTCAGCGGTAAAGGAGCTGAATGAGAGGGTCTTCTCTGACTATGTATCCGTGGCTATAGGTGAGAAGGATGGAATTAAGAGAAAGCCTGCTCCCGATACAGTTCTTGCAGCATTAGCAGAACTAAATTCATCGAAAGAAGAAGCGGTATATGTTGGCGATTCCGAAGTTGATTTCCAAACGGCCCAGAATTCAGGACTTCCATGTATTTCAGTCCTGTGGGGCTTTAGAGATAAAGATTTTTTGATTGAACAAGGAGCGACCACATTTGCAGAGACTCCCGCCAATGTATTAGGGTGCCTGTGATATGGTGCCTGACCCCATTACAAAATTGTTACGAAATCTTCAATTTGGTTTTCGCTTTTTAGTTTACACTTTGAAAATGCTCGGATTTGTTTCCAGCTTTTTTAACAAATATTACAGTCAAACTGTACAAAGAATTCTGTTGTGTTCATTTATAATGGGGTGAAATGTGCAGAAGTGTTTAATAATCTTCATTTTTGAGCACTGAAAATGAGTGTGTAAACATCATGAAACGCTAGTGAATTGGCTACCTGGCTGGTTAATAAAGCAAAAAAAGCTTACATTTGTTGCGCAACATAACTGAGCTATTTTTGACTTTTTATTAGTTCTCGAACTTGTTAGCATCACATTTACATATAAAGTTTTTAAGCTAATAAAGGAGAGAACATGGCTAGAAAAAAGAGAATTTGGTATCCGGGTGCGATCTATCATGTAATCAGCCGCGGAAATAGAAAAGGAGAGATATTTAGAGAACGAAATGATTTTATTCAGTTCCTTGAATTCTTGGAAAAGGTTCGCGAGATGTACTCATTCAACATCCACTCAATATGTCTCATGACGAATCATTTTCATATGCTTATTGAGACTCAGGACATAGACCTGTCGCTGATAATGCAGAGGTTTTTGTCTCTGTATGCTCAGGCGTACAACTTCAAGTATAACTATACCGGCCATCTGTTTGAGAGCCGCTACACCGCCAGTATCATCGAAGACGAAAGTTACTTTTTGGAGGTTAGTCGCTACATTCATCTTAATCCTATACGGGCGAACATGGTAAATGAGCCTCAGGCCTATGACTACAGCAGCTATCGCTTATTCGCACCTGACGAATATGATACAGAACCGGACGTATTTCTTGACCTTCTTAGAAGCATGATAGATATAGAAAAAGCTTTGAAGATGTTCAACCTCAATCTTGATCAATACCGCAAGTTTGTCGAAGGTGCCTGACCCCATTACAAAAGTGTTACAAAATGTAAAGGTGCCTGACCCTATTAAGAGGACGGTGAAAAGCCGTCCTCTTTTTTATGCCTATAAAAATCTTCTATGGTTCACTTTCACAATTTCTAGTATAATAGAAGGCGAGGTAATGGTGCCTGACCCCATTACAAAAGTGTTACAAAAATCTATATGTGCGAAAGGGGAGCGTATGGAGGTTAAGAGTAAAAAGAATTTAAGGTGTAACTACAGGGAATTAAAGAGTTTGATTGCGCTTGTCCTGAGTTTCGGGCTTGTTCTGACGCTCGTGATGATTCCTGCGAAGAAGGTTGATGCTAAATCTACAGAAATAACAGAAATGTATTTATCTTTTGATAAGACTAATGCTGATCTAAATATTGTTTGGATGGAATCCGAAGTTTCAAATAGATTTAGAAATAGTGTTGCTTCAAGTTCGAATAAGTATCCAATATCGCATGAATGTTCTTATCTGGCTAGCAAAGAGGCTGATGGAACATTTAAAAATCTATCCAGTTCTTATGAAAATGTGTCCGCATCAAAATCTTACTACTATGCACTGACTGTGGTACTTGATGGATATACACTGAAAGGCAGAAAGGTAGAAGACTATAAGGGAAAACCGAAGGCTCTTAAAGATTATCCATTTAACATTTTGGTTGATGCTGAAGGTGATAGCAGTTTTGCTAATATATCTGAAACAGGATATTTATTGCTTGCTGATGACTATTCAATGGCAACTTTCTTTCTTCCAGCGGGGGAACCAGCAACGAAAGGAAGAATTGCTGGTATCTCATTTTACCCTGGTTCAGATGTGAGTATCGAAAAGGGCGAGGAGAAAACATTTCATGCAAATGTTAGAGCAAATTCCGATGTACAGGAGGCTTATTGGTCCATTTCGGGAAATAATAGCTCTAAAACTAAGGTTGTGAAAAAAGATTCTACCACTGCTGTTGTGAGCGTTGATGCAAATGAAACGGCTTCCGACATTACTTTGAGGGCATATACGAAGGAAAGCACCATATATAAAACAATCCAAATTCGTATAGGTACATCTACAGAAATTTCCAGAGTTGATATAAATTATGACGAGGATATGATCTATCTGGCTCCTGGTTGCACTGAAGGCGAAGTAAATACAAGAATTTATGGAGCTAGCTCTATATCAGGAACCAATTACCATTTAGGTACGCAGGGAAATATCACACTTCTATATGATGATGCAGGCGCTCCGAAGGGCGTGCTGAATGGTCAAATGTATGGTATTTATGATGGAACTGGTTCTGTCGATGCTGGCAAGGATTATTATATCGCATATCAGCTCTATCATACAAAAGGTTACCAGTGGCCAAAAAGCATTATAAATAAAGGCTTTGAAGTGCATCCTATCAAGAATTATTCTGAATTAACGGTTTATACAAATGGAACTTTAAATACAAATGTGTATGTAAGCTGTAATCCGGGACATGAGTATATTGTTATCTATGTTCCGATTGATATTTGGAAGATGGATATTCAGAAAAATGCTGCCAAACTCAGCGTTTCTGGTATCACGGACAAGACCTACACTGGCAGTGCCATAACTCAGGCGATGACCGTTACATATGACGGCACCCCCCTTACCGAAGGCACTGACTACACTGTTACATACAGCAACAATGTAAATGTAGGAACTGCAAATGTGACAATCACAGGAACAGGTTCATACAAGGGTTCGGTAACGAAGACATTTAAGATAAATGCAGCTGCCGGCCAGTCAAATGGCGGCTCAACCGGCACAACTGCTCCAAAGTATTCTAATGAGTGGGTAAATGGCAAATGGTATAATGCAGACGGCACACAGACCTATCAGGGTATTCTGGAGTGGAAATGCAACTCTACCGGTTGGTGGGTTGAAGATAGCAGCGGTTGGTACCCAGTATCCCAGTGGCAGAAGATAGATGGAAAATGGTACTACTTCACAGACACTGGCTACATGGACTACTCAGAATACCGCGATGGCTACTGGCTGGGCTCAGACGGAGCCATGGTGGACGGTTACTACGGTGAGTGGAAGAGCGATTCCAAAGGCTGGTGGTTCGAAGATATCTCTGGCTGGTATCCACAGTCACAGTGGGTATGGATAGACGGAGTAAACTACTACTTCGACGCCGATGGCTACTGGACAGGTACTGGTGCCTGACCCCATTACAAATATGTTACATGAAGAAACAATTCCGTAATGGTGCCTGACCCCATTACGACCCCATTACAAAAGTGTTACAAGGAGGAACAACACATGACATTCAATACAGATATTTTCAGTCAGTTTGACAAGAAGTGGGCGCTGCTCACAGCAGGAACTAAGGATAATTTCAACTCCATGACCATCAGCTGGGGTGGCTTGGGAACCCTCTGGGGAAAGCCGGTGGTCACTTCCTATGTGAGAACATCCAGATATACTCATGAGTTTTTGGATAGTAACGACTACTTTACTGTCAGCTTTTACGGTGAGGAAATGAAACAAATCCTCGGAGTTTACGGCTCCAAGTCTGGTCGCGATATCGACAAGATGCATTACGAGGGACTGACAGCTCAGGAAGTTGATGGAACAGTTACATTTGCGGAAGCTGAAGTTACTCTTGTCTGCAAGAAGCTTTTCATGCAGCCACTTGCTGAGGAGAATATGAGCAGTGACATAGTTGATGCATTTTACAAGAATGACGCACCTCACGACATGTATATCGGTGAGGTTGTGAAGATTATCGAGAAGTAAAATGGGCCTGAAGGATTTATTTAATAATTTAACTGATCATGGTGACGAAAACTGGGTGGAGACAACGGCAACATTTACTGGAAATGTTGAGCAGGCGGTAACATTTACTCAGTATGGAACGAAGAAGCAGAGCTACAACCAGTACGAGATCGTTTACCAGGCTGGAGATAAGGAGTGCCGCTCATGGTACTCATTTTACCCGGCTCCTGAACCTGATGTTAGTGCGCTTCAGGGAACCACCATGAGAATTCGCTACAACAAGAGGAAACCTTATCTATTTGAACAAGTTGAGGAATAAAAGTGGGTAAGAAAGAAACAAGTTTAGCATTTGCTAAAACCATAGGGCTGATATTTATATTATATTATATATTGATATGGTTGATTCTGTCTGTCCTAGGCAGAATCATCGGCTTCTTGTGCCCAATACTTAAGAATATCGGATTTATCAGCCTGATTGCGCTACCGATTTCAATCATAGCGGCTATCATTACATTTAGTGTTATGATGAAACGCCAGAAGAATGATCCGCTGGATCAACTTCACTCTGCAATGAAGCGGGAGATGAGGGAAAATGGATTCACTGATGAATTTTTTGAAATCAATTCTCAGGGGATTGAACTTTTTCGCCAGGAATACACTAATGGCTCCATAGGCTATTTTCTAGAGATGGTGGTGTGCGGTTCCCTAGGCTACATCTATAAAGAGGATTATCAGAAGGCGCTGCAGCTCATCAATATGGTGGACAATAAGGCCCTGAAGAGCCGGGACATTTCATTTCTCGATGGCGGATATAGTCTCATTTTATACTTTGACTCTCAGCTAAATGTTTGTTACAGACTGCAGGATAAAGGAAGAGCAGAACGGGTTATGGAAGATGCGCGGCCTTATCTTGAAAAGTTTCGAGGGAAAAATGAGTTGATCAATATGGGTATTGATGAGTCTTACTACTTTTATTATCTGATAAATCAGGACTATGATACTGCGAAAAAGTATGCTGAAGCTATACTCAAAAATCCAATCTCTGTCAGAGAAAAATTCGTGGATGGATATCTGGAAATGGCACGAATCTATAGACTTACAGGCGACATGGATAAGGAATCAGAGTATATCAATGAGGCAAGAAATGCATTGCAAGAAAGAAGTATCCCTCTCAACCAGCAGACCTTTGATTTTTACATGCGAGAACGGGAACGAAATTAAGGCGTGTTACCATTTATGAAGATAAAGATTTAAAATAGATAGTAAATTGATAGTAAAATGAATCAATGACGAATAGTTTTTCATATATTTTCTAAGTAGTGAGGCAAGCATGAGTATTATAATAAAAGATACAACAAGAGAAGAACGAGAGAAAATCTTGAGCTTCACGATGTCATTTTAGAAGTGGCAGATGACCTTTGTCATGGATGCCATATGGGAGAGTATAGTAGTTACGATGTTCCAGACTGGATAAGGAAGTATATTAAGATGTCCTGGAAGGATGAGGACTAAAATTAATAAGATAGGAAAATTTATAGAATAAATTAATAAGAAAGGCTGAGTAGAAATATGACGCCTTTTTTATGGGAGGACAGATGTTAAGTAAGATGTGGGAGCTTCTGCACAAAGAAGATACAGTTATCTTCTTTGATGTGGATGGAACGCTAACGAGTTTTAACTATGGAGAATATCAAGCTCATCATGAGCTGGATTATACAACTGAATTTAGAGATGTGAATATTTATGCAGATTGCAGGCGACTGAAGCCACTTTATGATTTCATTCAGGGCCATGATATGGACAGGATTTTCTGCATTTCAAGAGAACCCCATGGTCATGAGGAGTGGAAGTCGGAAATGGTAGAAAGGCTTTACGGTATACCTAAGTCTCATTGTTACTATACTCTGGAGGCAGAGGAAAAGCCGGAGATTGTGAAGGGTATAGTGGAGAAGTTCTTTCCGGACATTGATCCAAGGTCAGTGGTATGCATTGATGATAACGATGTGACATTGGGAATGTACATGCAGACGACTCCATTTAGCACGGCTCATCCCATGATATTTATGGAGTATCTGTAGGGGTGAAGTGATTTTGGGCGAGATTATGATTGCATAATTATAATATAACATAACGAGGTTTACATAACATGAACATACAAATATTTGGAACTAAGAAAAGCGCTGATACCCGCAAGGCCGAAAGATTTTTCAAAGAGCGTGGAATAAAATTTCAGTTCGTAGATATGAAAGAAAAGGGACTCAGCAAGGGCGAGTTCAATTCAGTGAAGCAGGCAGTTGGCGGCGTAGACAATATGCTAGATGAAAATGCAAAAGATCAGGATACACTTGCTCTTGTAAAGCATATTGTTGCTGAGGATAAAGAAGAAAAAATATTGGAGAACCAGCAGATTCTTATTCTGCCAATCGTGCGAAATGGAAAAAAGGCAACTGTAGGTTATAAGCCTGAGGTCTGGAAAGAGTGGGATTAGAGAAGAGGGATAAGCTATGGTAAAACCAATTGTAAGAGACATTTTCTTTCTTGGACAGAAATCAGAATCATCCACAGAAGCTGATAAGCTGGTGGCTATTGATCTGCAGGATACACTTGCAGCCCACCGTGCAGGATGCGTGGGCATGGCGGCAAATATGATTGGATATAAGAAACGCACGATCATTGTATCTATGGGAATAATGGATTTGGTCATGCATAATCCGGTTATCATCAAAAAGACAGGACCATTTGAAGCTGAAGAAGGATGTCTGTCACTTGATGGAACCAGAAAGACTACCAGGTATAAAGATATTGAAGTGAAGTATCAGGATATCAATTTCAAAGAAAAAGTACAGAAGTTCAGTGGTTTCCCGGCTCAGATAGTGCAGCATGAGGTGGATCATTTGGATGGAATAATTATCTAGGACTTAAAGTGTTCGTAAGATATGGAGCATTCGAATATATAAGAATTGTCCCAGTAAACAAAAAGGAGATAGGCAATATGTTTGAACGAATTGAATATACGGTAGAGAAAATAGCTGGAGACTATGCGTATCTTAGAAATGATGCTGATCCATCTGAGGAACTGAAATGTGTTGCCAGAGCGCTACTTCCAGCTGAGGTGGACGAAGGAACAAGACTGGCGTATGAGATGTTCCAGTATAGCGTGATTGAGTAACTTGATATGGATGAAAGATATTATTATCGTACAGATGAACAGCTGGTTATGTTTGCAGGCTGGAAGCCTAGTTTTGAAAAATAATATATATGGCATCTTATGTTCGTAATATGGCAACATATGTATGGAACTATTGAATATGCCCGGTCTTTTTAGTAACTTGTGCTTACAAGATACGAAAGGAGATCGGGCATGATTTATTGTATGAATGTTCAAAAGAGTTTTTCTGGTAAGAAGGTATTATCAGGAATTGATTTTGAGATAGAGGATGGAGAGATATTCGGGCTTCTGGGACCATCAGGTGCAGGTAAGACGACACTGATTAAGATATTGACAGGGCAGTTGAACTTCGATTCCGGAACTGTAACGGTTATGAATAAGTCGGTTGCTTCACTGACAGGAATAGACAAGAAGAATATTGGCATAATGATGGATCAGTTTGGAGTGTATGAGAGGCTTTCCTGTTTTGATAATCTGAAGATTTTTGCAGATATATATGGTATTCATCATTCTAAGATAAATGAAGTCTTAACCAGAGTTGGACTGGAAAGGGATGCAAAGACACCAGCTTCAAAGCTTTCAAAGGGAATGAGAGCCAGACTTAGTCTTGCCAGAGTATTTATGCATTCCCCAAAACTCATTTTCCTGGATGAACCAACTAGTGGTCTTGATCCACAGACCATGAAACAGATTCATAAGCTTATTCTTGAGAAAAAGAAAGATGGCTGTACTATATTTCTCACGACTCACAACATGGAAGAAGCGTATAAACTATGTGATAATGTAGCACTTCTAAATGAAGGTGTCATAGTTGAGCAAGGAAATCCTGAGGAGGTATGTAGAAAATATAACCATCAGAAGAAGATAAAGATACATTTAACTTCGGGGGAAGATATGGAACTTGATCATAATAGAGAAGCAGCCAGCGAGATAGAATGTCTTCTGTCGGAGGGAATGCTGGAGACAATCCATACATCAGAACCAACGCTTGAGACTGTATTTTTGGAACTGACAGGAAGAAAACTTGAGGAGGAAGAAAAATGAATAACGAAATAATAAATAAAGATAGAATAAATAAAGATAGAATAAATATAGATAGAATAAAAAATGCTAATATAAATAATATTTTGGTCATAATTAAGAAACAGCTGATAGATACCTTTAAGAATAAGACCGTTCTAATACAGTTTATCATGTTCCCACTGCTTACGGTAATTTTTGAACATGCAATAAAAATAGATGATATGCCGGAGCATTTCTTTACAAAACTATTCTCGGTAATGTATATTGGAATGGCGCCACTTACATCGGTAGCTTCGATTATTGCTGAAGAAAAGGAGCGTAATACTCTTAGGGTTCTAATTATGGCAAATGTAAAACCTGTTCAGTACCTCTTGGGAGTATGCATCTATGTGTGGACTATCTGTATGATGGGAGCGGGAGTAATTGCTACTGGGCTAGATAGTAGAGATATTCCTTTCTATATGCTGATTATGGCTATAGGTTTTGCTATATCTGCACTTACAGGTGCGTGTATCGGTCTGTATGCAAAAAATCAGATGGCAGCAACTTCTGCAGTGATGCCGGTTATGGTGGTATTTGCATTTTTACCAATGCTTTCCATGTTTAATGATAATATTAAGAAGATAGCAAAGTTCTTTTATACCGAACAATTAAAGAGCCTTTTGGATGAGATGACATTTGATGGAATGAAGACTAGTACAGGTATTATTCTTGCTGTCAATGCTATGTTGATGATGCTGCTTTTTCTTGGGCTTTTTAAGAAAAAAGGGTTGGAATAAATGAAGATAGAAATCGACATTGATGATAAATATTCTGATACTGAAGTAAGTATCCATGCTAAGCGGCTCGACAGTGATGTCGAGCGGCTTATTGCTATGCTCAGAATGGTCAATATGCAGATAGGAGTTCATAAGGGTGATGAGACCTTCCTGCTGGATATTGGAAAGATTCTATATATTGAAGCTGTGGAAAGAAAAACATTTATCTATACAGCTGATGAGACTTTCGAATCTGACTTAAAACTCTATGAGATAGAGCAGCAACTGCTGGAACATGATTTTCTCAGGGTAAGTAAGCAAAGTATAGTTAATATAAGGATGATCAAGAGTCTTAAGACAGACATCAACAGGAAGATAAGAGTAACACTTAAAAATGGAGAACAGATTATTGTTTCTCGAATGTATTCGGATGAACTCCGTAGAAAGTTGGGGTTGAAATGATGGAAGAAAAGAAAACTATTTTTAATTATATAAGTCAGACATTTGCAACCTATGGAGTAATAGTACTCATTTTCGTATTATTCAGTCTTTTTATAGGTGAGTCGGCAGCGGAATATTCACCACTCTTTGCTCTGGGTAAGGAGGGTATATCACTGCCTATACTTGCTCAGCTTTTGGTGCTTTCAGTGATGATTACAGTAGCACAGGTTATTTTTGTAACTGATGTTTTGATAGCGAATCTCTCGATTGTTTTAAGAAATGTGCTTCTTTTCGGGACAGTTTTTATAGTTATGGTTATAATGATAGTTGTATTTCATTGGTTCCCAACAAATGATATTACAGCATGGATGGGATTTGTTATATCCTATGCAGTGAGTATGCTGGTTAGTGTGGGTATTACAAAGCTGAGGGAACATTTAGAAAATTCGAAGATGCAGGACGCGTTAGATAAATATAATAAGGATATTTAACTATGATAAATATAGATACGGAGATATATAGAGAGTTCAGGTGTAAGGCAGATAAATGTAAGCATAGTTGCTGCAAAGGCTGGGAAATCGATATAGATGAAGATACCCTGGATTATTACAAAAGTCTGGATACGGAGCTGGGAAATGAAATCTTGCAGAATATTCATGAGGGAGAAGATACATTTTTCAAGCTGACCGATGGTGAGAGATGCCCATTTCTAAAGGATAGCGGACTTTGCAAGATAATAGAGGAACTGGGGGACGATGGTCTTTGTGATATATGCAGGCTTCATCCAAGGTTCTATGAAAGTATAAATGATTTTAATCTGGCTGGTGTTGGGCTTAGCTGCGAAAAAGCTTCGGAATTGATGTTTGATAAGTCCAGTCTTGACTTTATCAACTGTGATACTGAAGAGAAGATCAGTTTTTTGGAACTATTGGAGTTATTAGATATTAGTATTCTTCATGAAAATTTAAATCTTTCAGAGGTGTTGCCGAATTATCTGGAAAAGACTAAGATAGAAAATGTATTAGATCTTTTTTATAGCACTGAGCCAATAGATGACAGCTGGATAAATGAAGTGCTACTTGTTAAAAGGTATTTTAAGGATAATCAGGATAAGTTTTCTATTGAAAACCTAGATATTCAGAAGTATGAGGTGATTTATCAGTATATTCTGTTCAGGCAGCTGGAGCTTATTGAAACATATGGATTACAGAAGATTATAGATTATTCTGTATATAGTATTATATTTATTATGCTTTATGAGAAGGCATTCCATGATGATATAGAGGCTGTGAGAAGATGGTCCGAACAAATAGAGTATAATGAAGATAATGTGGTATATCTTATTGAAGAGGGCTAAGAAAGTTAAGAAGAATATGAAGTAAGTTATAATCAAGATTGAAGGCAGTCTAGATTAAAGCCTGGAATTAGGATTAGAAACATAAGGAAAAGATTAACAGGAGAATTGATAGATGGGAAGTTTAACGGAAAAGGCTGTAAATAATCATAAGAGCTTTTATACATGTTCAGGTGCTGTACTGTGCGCATTTGCAGATAGTATTGGCATAAGTGAGTCGGAAGCAAAAAGCATTTCGATGCCATTTGCAGGAGGTAGAGCAGGAAAATGTGGCGCCATCATGTCGGCTGAATATGTGCTTAGAGAGAAGTTTGGACAGGATGCAGATGCAAAGATTGCCGAATTTGAAGAGAAGTTTATAGCTGCTGATAAGGGATCTGTAATGTGTACTGATCTTAGAGGTAAGGTGCCTGGATCATGTAGAGCCTGTGTTACAGATGCTGCCAGGATTCTTGAGGAGATGATTGGGTAGATTTGTGAAAAATTGGCTTTTGACACTATTTGACATATGTTATAATTTATGTGAATTAGACATCTGTTCGGAAGAGTATGGCTTAGGCTGTATTGCTCGCGTGACTCTTTTTTCAATAGCGTAGGCAATGTGGAGCATCACCGGGCAGCAGATGTCTTTTTTATGATTTATGAATTTTAGTTTGGAGAGTTATTTAAATGCCACTTAAAATCATTCGTAACGACATAACTAAAGTTTCAGCGGATATTCTGGTCAACTCAGCAAATCCTAAGCCTAAGTATGGAACGGGCACGGATTATGCCATATATAATGCGGCTGGAGTTGAAGAACTTTTGGCTGAGAGAAAGAAGATAGGAAATATTAATGTTGGAGATATTGCGGTAACTCCTGCATTTAATTTGAATGCAAAGTATATAATTCATACGGTTGGACCTATCTGGTTTGGTGGTACTAAGGGAGAACTGGATCACCTTAAGTCCTGTTATCAAAAGTCACTTGAGAAGGCGGTTGAACTGAAATGCGAGTCGATTGCATTTCCACTTATCTCTACTGGCGTTTATATGTTTCCTAGGGATAAGGCGCTTCAGGTGGCAATGAGTACTATCAGCCAGTTTCTTTTTGAACATGATATGACCGTGTATCTGGTGGTGTTTGATGAAAAGTCTTTCCAGCTGAGTGGCAAGATTTTCTCTGATGTGGATGATTATATCGATAGTGATGAAGTGCTGAGTAGTCAGGGGAATGAGTATCGTGTGCTGTTGGAATGGATTGAGCCGGATAAGAGGACAGAGGCTATGGAAATGCTCTCGGGCGTGAGGGATGATGTTTCAGCGCTGGAAGTGATTAAGAAATATACTAGTAGGCGGGATTTCGACCGCGCTGAGAGCTGGTTCAAGTGGCACTATATGGATAAGGCGCCTCAGGAAAAAGCTAAGCCGAAAACTTTAGATGAAATCATTTCCTCTGATGAAAAGAATTTCCATGATAGGCTTTTTGAACTGATTGATGAGAGGGGCATGACCGATCCTGAGGTTTATAAGAAAGCCAATATTGATAGAAAGCTCTTTTCGAAAATTAGATGTACTCCAGATTATACTCCAAGGAAGAAGACAGCTGTGGCGTTAGCTCTGGCGCTGGAGTTAGAGCATGATGAGATGGTTGATCTTTTGGGAAGGGCAGGAATCGCATTTTCACCTAGTAGCAAATTTGATAAGATTGTTGAGTACTTCGTGGATGGGGGAATTTACGATGTTCAAACCATAAATCTTAGCCTTTTTGAACATGGCGAGGATATACTGGGAAGCTAGTGCTAAAAGGTGCCTGACCCCATTACAAAAATGTTACGGAAGCGTAACGAATTTGTAATGGGGTCAGGCACCTTTTTTTGTCGCTTTTTTTGCGACCTTTTTTATTTCGGATTGTTATATCATACAGAAAACAAAGAAAGAGGTGAATGATATGACGATGATTGAAATGGGATTTATGATTGAAACAGTGATGTTGATGATAAGAACTACAGTACTCACATTTGGAATCGTAATGTTGGTTCTATCCTTGATGGACATGGATATTACTGGAATGGCAATAGGTGGCGTGGCCCTGGCGGCATATTGGCCAATGCGATTGGCAGATTACACATTTGTTGCCATCAAAAAGAGAGTACGAGCTATCAGATAAAGATTAGGAGGTAGAGATATGATTGGTGCAATTATTGGAGATATTGTTGGAAGTAGATTTGAATTCGATAGAAGTCCGAAGGTGAAGGAGTTTGAACCATTTACCAGAAAAAACAACTTTACCGATGACACGGTGATGACCATTGCGGTTGCCCAGGCGCTCCTTAGGGCGGATCCACTTGCGGATGAGGAGGAGATTAAGACTTATCTGGTGATGGCCATGAAAATCTGGGGAAAGAAATTTCCTCATGCTGGATATGGCGGCAGATTTTACCACTGGCTTTTCTCCCCTGGCTCCAAGCCTTATGGGAGTTACGGAAATGGCTCTGCTATGAGAGTTTCCTCCGCTGGATGGCTGTACAACACAATGGACAGAACCAGGGAGGTGGCAAGGTGGACTGCAGAGGTGACCCACAATCATCCAGAGGGGGTTAAAGGTGCTGAGTCTGTAGCAGCGGTCATTTTCCTGGCGAGAAATGGATATGACAAGGATTACATTAGAAAGTATGTGGTGGACGAGTTTGGTTACGACCTGAGCAGAACCTGTGATGACATAAGGCCTACATACCATATGGTGGAAAGCTGCCAGGAAACAGTTCCAGAAGCTATCATATCATTTCTCGAGGGAAACGACTTTGAGGATGTGATGCGAAATGCCGTTTCTCTCGGCGGTGACTCTGACACCCTGACGGATATTGCCTGCGCCATGGCAGCCGGAATGTATGAAATTCCGGATGAGTACATACAGAAGGCCAGGAAATATCTTGATCCGGAAATGATTATTACTCTTGAGAATTTTGAGATTCGTGCAAAAAGTGTGGCGGAGAGGCTCATTTAGAATTAATGAACCCAGTGCCATGGAGAAGCATTTTAAATGAGAGAACATTATGGAAAAATTACGATTCGAAAACATTAAGAAGAGCTTTAAGGAACTGAAATGGTACGAATACCTTATGGGCATTGTGATGATTGTTATTGCAGCCAGAGCAATGGTGCTGGGCTTTACCTTCCTGTTTGCCACTGTGAATAGCCCACGATTGGTGACGATGGTGGCTGGGGTCAGACCCCAGCCACTTTTTTATGATTTTTTTATGCAACAGATTTCATGCTAACAATCACTATAAGTTCGTTGTGTGAGTTTTGGAGGTGGGGGCAGACCCCGGTACAAAAAGTGTTACGAAAGGAAAAGGGTATGAAAAAATTAGGGAAAAAAGTTGTTGCGTTGTTAGTTGCATTTTGTTTGATTGTTTCGTTTGTCAGTGTTCCTTCCATAAGGAGTAATGCTGCTGATGGATTATCCGTAAATACTAGTAATAAGATTTTTACCTTATACATTTTGCCTTGTGCTGGGCTGAAGGTAAATGAAGCTATTGATACTGGTACTTTTTATCAATCATATAATTTAAACTTTAAAACAATAATAGTAGATGCTACATTTAAAGATCCGATTACTAAAGAGGAATATCCTAACGGAACTATTCTGAAGAAAGATACTACATATTTGTATGAGGTTGTTTTATCTACAAATAATAATAAACCTATGGATTTCTCTGGATATAGCGTTGAATTGGTTAACCAGCTTAATCCTGAGGATGATTCGTTCATTTCAAATCCAGAATGTTCGCTCATTGAAGGTGATGATGTAAATACCTTTGATCAAATGACATTTTCATGTTTAGTAACCATTTCTGATGACCTTCCATCCTTTGATTTAGGAACAGCCTATGTTGACTTAAGCAAGGAGCCATATGAAATCAGGCAGCATGAAGCTTCATTTAGCTTTGAACCATTTTTCACTTCATTGGATAGATTAGATGATGAGGTAGTAAAATATGACTTTGACAATAAGGGGTATGATCTTGACTTAGATGGTTATAATGATCTGTCAATTGGCTGGGATAATAAAGAGTATATATATAAATCAGCAGATTCTCGAACCACTAAAAATGTGACTTTAAGCCTCAGCGCTGAAGATAAAGACGCGATTAATCGAAAGGGCAAGGAATATTATTCGAAAATTACAGTGATTTTTGCTCATTGTGATATTGCTAAGGCAACTATAGATGAAATTCCTGAGGCTGTATTTACAGGTAAGGAGATTAAACCTGATCCGGTTGTAAAATATGGCGATAAAGTTCTTGTTAAGGATGCTGACTATGAGGTTTCTTACAAGAATAACATTTCAACTGGAACCGCAACGGTTGTAGTGACTGGTATAAATGAGTATAAGGGTGAGATTACTAAGGACTTTACCATCAAGCCAGCTCCAGTACAGACTGGTTCTGAAAAATCGAACAGTTCAACAGGTTCTAGTAATTCATCTACAGACGAATCTGGAGTGCCAGTGCTAAATGGTACTGTTAACGGTACTCTTGAAACTGGTCTAAGTGTAACTCTTCCAGACGGTACAAAAGTTAAGAATCAGTGGGGCATTGTAAATGGTAAGAAGTACTACTTCGATGCCAGAGGATATGCCGCTGCAAATGAGTATGCAAACGGTATGTGGTTCGGCGCAGATGGTACTTTGGACGAAAATTATTCTATGGAATGGAAGTCAAATGCGACTGGCTGGTGGATTGAAGATAAGTCCGGCTGGTATCCGGTTTCAAAATGGCTGAAGATAGATGGTTCATGGTACTACTTCCTGGATTCAGGATACATGGACTACAGCGAATATCGTGACGGCTGTTGGCTGGGTTCAGACGGTGCCTGGGTAGAAGAATACTACGGCGGCCACTGGTGCAGCGACTCCACAGGCTGGTGGTACGAAGACGCCTCCGGCTGGTACCCACAGTCCCAGTACCTGTGGATCGACGGTGTAAACTACTACTTTGGCGTAGACGGCTACATGCAGTAATGGAGCAGGCACCATTAAGAAACAGTTAAGAAATATAGAAGAACTATTTTAAGACTTCCGTGTATGTTTCTTATATCAAGCTTCCTAATTTATCTCGGCTCTCCAGTATCACCGCCAGCTTATCACTATAATCAATATCCTGCTTAGTTCTCAGCAGCTCAGTGATCTCAACGATAGGCTCATAGAGCGGCGTGAGAGCAAGATTTCCAGTGATTCCTTTAAGTGCATGTGCGGCGTCAAATGCAGCCTCAAGGTCATGAACATCCAAACTTCTTTTAAGAGCATCGAAATTCTTTTCATTTGGGATGGTATTCACAAGCTTTAGGTAAAGAGCCTCATTTCCCATGCATCGACCAAGTCCTTCATCAACATTAGCTCCGTATTCTTTTAATGCATCTATTGTCAGCATATTAATTCCTCACTTAATATTTTATTTATCAAAGAACTTCACAAACTCATCAGCGCTAACTGGCTTGGAGAAGTAGTAGCCCTGAATGATATCGCATCCTCGTTTCTTTAAAAGCTTCAACTGGTTTTCGGTTTCAACCCCCTCAGCAATAACAGGAACCTGCAGGAAGTCAGCGATATCAAGAACCAGTTCCACTAGCTTCATGCTCTTATCATCCTTCTCCATGTTCCGCACAAACTTCATATCAAGTTTAAGTGCATCGATAGGGATAGAGGTGATCATATTCAGCGAAGAATATCCAGAACCGAAGTCATCCATTTCAATAAGGAATCCCTCAGCTCTAAGTTTTTCTACTATGGAAATGAGTTCTTCGGCATTTTCGGAGTAGGCTGATTCTGTTATCTCCAGCATAAGTTCGTGGGAATCCAGACCGTTTTCGTTAAGTAATCTAACGAAGTTTTCCTTGAGCTCAGGGAAGTAGATATCCATTCTTGAGACATTCACTGAAACAGGAACAGAGACACCATATTCTTTCTTCCATATGCCCACCTGTTTAGCGGCTTCTTCCCATACATACTGGTCCAGTTTCTGGATAAGTCCATTACTTTCAAATAGTGGAATGAAATCTCCTGGACTTATCATACCAAGTTCAGGATGTTTCCATCTAATAAGTGCTTCGGCACTTCTGAGAGTTGGTTCATCCCCTTTGATATTATATTTTGGCTGATAGAAGACTATAAGATCTCTATTTTTTATGGCGTCATCGATATCATTTATCAGCTTCTCCTGATATTTGGACTTCTCGTAGAATTCGTTGCTGTAGTATTCAATATTCTTGCTATAGTCACCGCGAATTTTGTCACAGGCAGTCTTGGCTCTATCCAGCCAATTCTCAACAAGAAGTGACTTGTCAGCGTCACAGTAAACACCCATTCTCAGTCTGATCTTATGGAACATGGAAGCGTCAGAAAGTCCATCGATGAGAAGGTCCAGAATCTTGGAGTGATCATCTCTATGTTCGCAGTAGATGATGAAATTATCAGCATTTGTACGACAGGCTATTCCAGGTTCATTATTAAAGAAATCTAGCAAAATGTTACCGATGCGGATAAGTGCATTATTTCCCTCTTTACGGCCATAAAGCTCATTTAGAAGATGGAAATGATCAATATTGATATCCAGGATATCAACCTTTCGGTCCGCTTTATATTTTTCAACTTGATTTATATATTCGATGAAATATTCTCTGGAATAGAGTCCGGTGAGATGATCCAGCTCAGTGTCGTGAATTATGTTCTTACCTTCCTGAAGCTCGATGATTCTTTCACATCTTGCCAGGATTACATCGGGCATATCGTAAGGCTTGGTAATGAAATCTGCAGCACCAAGCTTGATAGAGCGTACCTCTGCGTCCTTTTCGGATGTCATAACGATTATAGGAATTGAACGAAGTGAATCGTCATCTTTAAGAATTTTGATAAATTCGAAGCCGTCCATAACAGGCATCAGAAGATCCACGAGAATAAGAGAGAAGCTGCAATCGCCGGCCTTTAGAATGTCCAGCGCTTCTTGTCCATTCTCTGCAGTATGAACCTCGTATTCACTAAGTAGAATATTAGATAGGATTTCCCGGTTTATCATATCATCATCGACAACCAGGATATGTCTTTTGAGTCCATTTAACCCCTTGAAATTATTCATAAACACTTCTCCTTTTTATACTAACCCCATATAAAATAATATATCATAATAGCTTTTTTATAACAATAAAGATGTAAAGAAAGATGCGGGAATATAGAAGCTTAGTGTTTCATTTTGATTGACAAATGTGTCAATTGTATAAAAATGTTTATCTATAAATTTTATTATTGTATAGAAATATGTTATAATACTATCAAAGTGGTTAAGGGGGTAAAAAACTTAGCGAGGGTGTGCTATGGCAAAAAAGAGGAAACGGCTTGCTCTTTTAGTCGGACAGGCCGATGAAAGTTTTCCAACCCGTTTTATAACAGGGTTTACAAAGCAAGCATTTAATTGTGGTAAGGATGTTTGCGTTTTTTCTATGTATAAAAAATATCAGGATACGACGGATAGAGAAATGGGTGAATCAAACATTTTCTCTCTGTTTAATCCTGATTTTTTTGATGGTGTTTTAATTCTTAAGGATACAATTCAGACACCTGGGGTTGCGGAAGATATAGAGAAGAGGCTAAATGAGACCTATACCGGACCTGTTTTGGTGGTGGATATTACCAGTAAATACTATAAGTCGATTTTTATTGATTGCTATACTCCAGTGCTTAAGCTAACGGATCATCTTATTGAGGATCATGGTGTGAAGGATATAGCTTTTCTGACTGGTAAGAAGAAACATCGTCACTCGATTCAGAGATGTAAAGCGTTCTTGGAATCCATGAAGAATCATGGACTTGAGGTTCCGGCCAACAGGATTATAGAAGGTGACTTCTGGTATCTTAGTGGTGAACAGTGTATAGAGGATCTTTTGTCATCGGGAGAGAAACTGCCTGAAGCAATAATCTGTGCAAATGATCAGATGGCTATTGGTGTTTGTAAAACACTTGAAGAAAAAGGTTTCAAAGTTCCGGATGATCTTATTGTTGTGGGATGTGATTCCAATGAAGAGGGACAGACAAGTCCTAAGATATTAACATCTTACATTGCTCCGGCTTTTGAACTGGGCAGATACTGTGTTGATGCTCTTGAAGATATAAAAGCTGGAAGGATGCTTTGTGATTTTACCGCTGAGGCTGAGATCATATATGGAGAAACCTGTGGCTGTGATAAGATGAAAGACTTCGGTTATAAGCTTAGAAGAGATGAGTGGGCAACGGAAATCTACGAAGAGGGATTTGGCTCTGTCAACAATATGCTCTTTGAGAATCTTATGATTCAAAGTGACTTGATGGATTTTGTCGGAACGGTATATTCCTATGCCTATCAGATTAAGGGGGCAGATAGTTTTGATCTCTGTCTATCTAAAGACATTAGCGATATGACCAATAAAAGGCTTCTTAGAAATGAGGGCTATCCCGATAAGATGATTCATGCCGTCAAATATAGTCGTAGCCATTTGGAAGATAAGGTCAGTCTTGAGGATACATTTGATACCAGTGAAATGCTTCCTGAACTGACAACATATAGAAAGGATCCTAGAGCATTCTTCTTCCTACCTGTATTTTTTGAGGATACATGTTTTGGCTATGCAGTAGTAAGTTATGGAAATGTTCCTCGGTGCTACGATGGGATCTGCCGTAATTGGATTAAGGCTGTGTCCTATGGTTTTGAAAATCTTCGCAAGAATATGATCGCCACTGGTCTTAATGATGAACTAAATATTGCTAAAACATATAAATATGATAAATACGAAGATATTTACGAGAATTTCTCTCTTGAAGAAAAAGAGGAATATGATCTTGTCAAGGAAATCATTGCTGGAAATCTCTTTACATACCATTTTCAGCCAATAGTAAGTGCGGTTGATGGACATATTTATTCCTACGAGGCACTTATGAGATCCAAGACAAGAAAGAAAGTTTCTCCACTTGTTATCCTGAAGTATGCAAGTATGCTGGATAAATTCCCAGAAATTGAGAGTGAGACATTTAATAATGTTCTTGATATCATTTCAGAAAAACAAGAAGAGATTGGTGACGCCAAAATATTCATCAACAGTATTCCTGGAATAAAAGTGGCAGATCTGGACGAGATTACCAGAAAACTTAGAGCTAATCATGACAGGGTGGTTGTAGAGCTTACTGAAGAGGCTGAGCTGGGGGAAGAAGATCTGAATAGACTTAAGGAATTCTTTGGAAGTCTGGATCTTGAGATAGCGGTTGATGATTATGGCACAGGTTATTCCAATATCAGTAATCTGCTGAGATATATGCCGAACTATGTTAAGATTGACAGATCTCTTCTTAGTGAAATTCAAAATAAACCGCAGAAGCAGCATTTTGTTAGAGAGATAATTGATTTCTGCCACAGCAATAATGTTATGGCCCTTGCTGAGGGTGTTGAAACATCTGAAGAACTTAGAACCGTTATACTTCTTGGGGCGGATCTTATTCAGGGCTTTTATACAGGTAAACCTAAGCCTGAATTTGTCGGCAGAATAGATGAGAAGATTATCAACGAGATAAAGCTTTATCATCAGGAGAAGACTGATGGAAAGACAAAGCGCGTATATGTGGCTGGAAAGACCAACAGAGTTTCGCTTCTCAATCTGATGAAGGAAAATGTAACTGATATCATCATTGGTCAAGCTGAGATGATATATCATGATATTTCTATTATTGGAATGCCTTCCCTCAGTACAGATATGCATCTAAGGATTGAACCGGAATATTCTGGAAGGATAACACTTGAAAATGTTTGCTTCTCAAATATTAAGAATAGACCATGTATTGAGTTGGGAGAGAAGTCGGATGTATCTATAATTATAAAGGGTTACAATACTCTTAATAATACTGGTATTTTAGTTCCTTCCTCTGCAGATCTTTCCATAGAGGGAAATGGTAATCTGTCCATAAATCTTACTAATCAAAACTTTTATGGGATTGGAAATGATGCTGAGTCTAAACATGGTGGATTACATTTCCTTGAATCAGGAAATGTTACTATTACAGCAAATGGAACTGTAGGAACATTTATCGGTTCTGGACTAGGTGGACATATTGATATAAAAGGTGGCTCATTTAATCTTGAAGGAAACAGTACTGATTGTGTTGTAGTGGGTGCTCTATACGAAGAGTCAGATGTATCAATAACTAAGTGTGGAATGGAACTTGATATTTCAGGAACGAGAGTTGTTGGTGTTGGTTCTATGGAAAAAAATGCAAATGTTAGTGTGTCCGATTGTTCTATAAAAGGAATTATAAATGGTAGAGAGGTTGCAGGTCTTGGATCCCTGAAGGGGGATACTGCATCAGTTAAAGAATATAATTCTATGGTCAATATGAATATTAATGCAGATGCATGTACAGCCATGGGCAGTCTTGAGGGTGCATCAAATTTGGATATTAATATTGCGTCCTTCAGAGTTGATAATGTAGGTGAGAATGCAATGGCCTTTGGTGGACTTACGGATAATACAGTGGCTTCATTTGTAGGTGTAGATACCAGGATTAAGGTGCATAATACTATTGGTCGTGAAACCTATGCGAAGGATGAAAATATAACCATTGTAAATGGTAGATGTAAGATTATGGTTAATGATGAGGAAATCGAAAGAGATATTGTATTTAAGTTTTAAATAATAAATATTAATAAGCTTTGAAAAGTATTAAATTTTCAAAGCTTATTGTTTTTGTTGGACATATGTTGGACAAAGGGTGTTAGAATTTCATAAGGCTATTAAGCTTGATGAGAGCGTGGCAAATGATATGAAAGATGCAACTATGTAAAGGTGTGATACCTGCGTCTAACTAAATTAATTAAATATATAAGATTATTAGCTGCATTGCAGCTTGCATATTTTTGGAGAAGGCTTATATATATGGGAGCCGGTTCATTGGGGTAGTGAACCGGCTCTTTTATATTGAAATCAAAATGTTTACAATTTGTTCAAAACTTTTTTACGATTTCTTAAACACATACTAGATTTTCTATGATAGTATGTGTACAAGTTCAAAGAAAAACCAATCAAACTTTTGATCTTAATGAATAGTGTGAAATAAAAGGTGCTGAGTTATCGGCACCTTTTATTTTGTCTGATAAGATATTAAGATATAATAAATTGATGATTATTTGATTACTGCTGGAGTATTGCTTGAAAATTACTTGAAAATTACTTGAAAAGGAGAGACTTATGAAAAAAGCTATTTACAATTTATATTTATGGGGTATAGTCCTTTTGATTTTTGGTTGTGGTACCCTTATTCCAAGTGCGAATTATTTATTTTATGGAAATACAACAAATTTAAATGAGTTTATGGATGGTAAGAATTTAGCAAGTGCAGAATTACCGGAAAAGGAGATGGTTACCTTAAAGATAAATAAGTGTTACGGTAATTTTGCAGATAGAATATCTGTAAAATTAGGGGATGATGAATATTATGTTGTTCAATTAGATGATGATTCAACCATTATTATTGAAGTTAGCTCATCAAAAGAAGCTGATCTGGAATTACTGGAGAAAATAACTGATGATACATTGTCAAAAACTGGAAAATCCAGTAGTTCATATACCTGTATTGGCACTTTAGATAAAATCAAAAATAAAAAGCTGGAAAAGTATTATAAAGAGTACACAGACTTATTGATTAAAGAAAAAATAATAGATGATGATACTAAAGTTAGATTAATGGCAATAACGGGTGATTCAAACAGAGCACTTGGTTTGATATTTGGATTCGCTTGTTTAATTGTTGGAGGATTACTTATATTTTTAGCGATTAAGGTTTCGACTGAATATAAGAAGTCACAGATAAATTATTAACAATTTGTTCAAAACTTTTTTACGATTTCTTAAACACATACTGGATTTTCTATGATAACATGTGTACAAGTTCAAAGAAAACCAATCAAACTTTTGATCTTTCTTTTTGATCTTAATGAATAGTGTGAAATAAAAGGTGCTGAGTTATCGGCACCTTTTATTTTGCATTTTTTTTTGACACTTTGCTGTAATAATAGTAAAATTTTATATGTATGTTCTTATGTAAAAAATGTGAGGAAAAATTAAAAATGGCAATAAAAAATATAGTATTTGATGTAGGGGAAGTGTTGGTAGCATTTCGCTATAGAGACTACATGCGTGATCTGGGTTTTGATGAGGATTTAGTTGAACTACTTGCTAAGAATATGGTGGAAACTGAGTTCTGGCATGAACTTGATCTGGGTGTCAAAACCAATGCTGAAGCAGTAGAAACATTTACAAAAATGTACCCACAATATAAAGAAGAAGTTATTAAATTCTGGGATAATATTGATGATATTGTTAGAGAATTTGACTATGCTGTACCTCTTGTGCAGATGTTAAAAGATAAAGGCTATGGAGTTTATATCTTATCAAATTATCCTATAGAAACAGCAGAAATGCATTGGCCTAAGTTTAAATTTTTACCACTAACAGATGGGCATATCATTTCTGGTTATGAAAAGGTGACTAAACCAGATGAACCAATCTACCGTTTATTGGAAAGTCGTTTTGGTATAAAGCTTACAGAATGCATTTTCGTTGATGATAGGCAGGTAAATGTGGATGCAGGTAATTCCTATGGAATGCAGGCAATTCTTTTTAAGGGATATGATGACCTTATGGAAGAGTTGAAGTCTCGAGAGATTATCTGAGATATTTAAATATAAATAAAATCAAAATAGTTATAGATATTATATGAGGAAAACAACATGGAATTGGTTGATATTATATGTCCAGACTGTAAAGCCAGTTTAAGGATTGATATAAGTCTGCCCCCTGGGCATTGTCACTACTGTGGGAGGTTACTTCGCTATAACAGGGATACAATGGAGATAGAACCTGGTGAAGGCGAAGAAAGTGACAAGATACTTACGCAATATGAATTTCTGCGTAGGCGTCAACAGTTTGGGGCTAAGAAACCTAGAAAGAATTAGCAACATAGCTTGCATATGAGGAGGTTACTATGTATAACGAAAGTAAATTATGGGTTGGAATTAATGATGCAGGTGAGAAGATTTGTCTGCTTCCTAAGATGGCAAATCGTCACGGACTGGTTGCTGGAGCAACTGGTACTGGCAAGACTGTAACTCTCAAGGTTCTAGCTGAGAGTTTTTCAGATATGGGCGTACCTGTATTCATGGCAGATGTTAAGGGGGACATTGCAGGTCTTTCAATGCCTGGAGAAGACAGTGAGAATATGCAAAACAGAATTCAGCGATTTGGTCTGGCAGAAGCTGGATTTGGATTTAAAGGATATCCAGTGACTCTGTGGGATATATATGGTGATAAGGGCGTAACACTTAGAACAACCATTACAGAGATAGGACCTCTACTTCTTGCTCGTCTTATGGAACTGAATGATCTTCAGTCTGACATTTTATCAATAGTGTTCAAAATTGCAGATGATAATAATCTGCTTCTTATAGATACAAAAGATCTTAAAGCTATGCTCAACTATGTATCAGAGCATAATTCAGAATTTGAGGCTCAGTACGGTAAAATGAGTCCTCAGTCTATAGCTGCTATCGTTAGAGCTCTTGTGGCCCTGGAGGTTGCTGGTGGCGATAAGTTCTTCGGTGAACCGGCTGTTAATATTATGGATTTCTTTAGTTTTGGTGATATGGGAAAGGGCATGATCAATATCCTTGATAGCTCAAGCCTTATCAATAATACGAAACTATATTCAACATTTTTACTTTATCTGCTTTCAGAACTTTTTGAGAGACTTCCTGAAGTTGGTGATATGGATAAGCCAAAGATGGTTTTCTTCTTTGATGAAGCTCATCTTTTATTTAAGGATGCACCAAAGGCTCTTCTGGAAAAAATCGAGCAGGTTGTAAAACTTATAAGATCTAAAGGTGTGGGAGTTTACTTCTGTACACAGAATCCTAGAGATATTCCGGATGGGGTTCTTGCTCAGCTTGGAAACAAGATAGAGCATGGTCTTCATGCTTATACTCCATCTGATCAGAAAGCAGTTAAGGCTGCTGCAGAATCATTTAGAGAGAATCCGGCATTTAATACATATGAAACAATTCTTTCTCTTGGAACAGGTGAAGCGGTTGTATCTTTCCTTGGAGAAGATGGTATTCCTTCTATGGCAGAGAAGACATATATTCTTCCTCCACAGTCAAATTTTGGTTCTATCTCAGATAGCCAGAGGGATACACTGATTAAGTCAAGTATCTGCTATAGCAAATATGCAGAGGCGGTTGATCCTGATTCAGCATTTGAGTTCCTTGAGAGAAGAGGAATAGAAGAGGCTCAGGCTCAGGCAAAGGCTAAGGAGGACGCAGAAGCTGAGAAACAGCGAGAGAAAGAAGCGAAGGAAGCTGAGAAGCAGCGTGAGAAAGAGGAGAAGGAAGCTGCCAGAGCTGCTGAAAAGGCTGAAAGAGACGCTGCTAAGAAAGCAGAGGCCGAAGCAAAGGCTGCTCAGCGAGAGAAAGAAAAGGAAGAAGCTGCAAAGAAGCGTGCAGCAAAGTCTGTTGGAAATACAATTACCGGTACTGTTGGCCGTGAGGTTGGAAAAACTGTAGGCGGAAAGTTCGGTAAGTTTGGAAAGACACTTGGGGGAAATATTGGCGCAAGTCTTGGGCGCGGCATTTTTTCTACACTTTTTAATAAATAAACTCAACTAGATATATGAGGGGAGGTTTTACTCATGGCGAAATGGATTATGGTGGTGGATGATGATACTGCGAACCTTAAGGCTGCTGGCAGTATTCTTAGTAAAAATAATATGAGAGTTACAGCTCTTAAATCAGGTCGGGCTCTTCTCAATTACATAACTGAAAATGGTGCTCCAGACTTAGTTCTTCTTGATATCATGATGCCTGAGATGGATGGCTTTGAAACATTAGAAAAGCTGAGAGAATTAGAGAAGAATCTTGAAATACACGAGATTCCAGTTATATTCCTTACAGCAGATGAGAAGACTGGAACAGAGACTAGAGGATTTGAGATGGGAGTTTCTGATTATATTAGAAAACCATTTAATCCGGAAGTACTCCTTCGTCGAATAGACAAAACTATCTCTACTCAGAGTGAGATGAAGAATCTTAAGAATGAAGCAACTATCGATAAGCTTACTGGATTTCTCAATAAAGGAGCAACCACAACTGAGCTTTCAAAGATGTGTATCGAAAAAGCTGGCTGTCTTATGATGATCGACCTTGATTCATTTAAACTGGTAAATGATATCTTTGGCCATGAGATGGGTGATAAGGTTCTTATATCATTTGCAAATATTATCAGAGAGACTGTTCCAAAGGGAAGCAAGTATGGACGAATCGGTGGAGATGAGTTTGTTTCATTTTGCACTGGCGTTGATTCTGAGGAAATTGTTGCAGATATCACCAAGCAGTTAAATGAGAAGCTTGTTGCTTCTGCAAAAGAGATGATGGGCGAAGATATGAGCATTCCTCTTGGAACATCAATAGGTGCTATCATGGTTCCGAAGCATGGTAATGATTATGCCTCTCTTCTTAAATTGGCAGATAAATCCCTTTATGTTGTGAAGAAAAATGGTAAACATGGATATGCTTTATATACCACAGATCTTTTTGAGGAAGAGGATGAATCTGCGGTGATGGATATCAATACTATTTCAGAAATCATGGGAGAGAGAAATATTCCGAATGTAGCTATGCAGCTGGATACGGAAGCATTTTCCTATGTATTCCGTTATACCACCAGATATTTTGTTCGAAATAACATAAATTCCTGCAAGGTTCTTTTTACTCTTGAACAGGTTGAGGGGGCGGATCCTACAGCCTATAAGAATTGCTGTGATGAATTTGGTAATCATATAAGAGAGGCTCTTCGTAAGTCAGATGTGCTTACCAGAAGCCGTTTCAATCAATATTTTGTAATGCTTACAGATATCCGTGAGGAGTTTGTAGAAAGAGTGATAGCGCAGATTGTTGATGATTGGAAAGACTATCAAAATGATTCTGTAGATTCCAATCTGGATAAATCTTCCATAGATATTGTATATGAATTTTTATATGTTCGAAATGATGAAACTGAAGTTCCTACATATTTAAAAGCTGAAGTTGCACTTGTGGAAGGTTCAGAAGAAGAAGCAGAATTTATTGGCGGAACACTTGGCAGACATGGTATTGATCTAAGGCGATTCGATTCCACATCTGGGTTCTTTGACTATGTTAATACAGTTGAAAAGGTTCCGGATCTTATTCTTCTTGATATGAAGCTTGAGAATATGAGCGGCTTTGATGTGATTGATAAACTTGATGAGATTGGTGGGGATATAGCCCGAGTTCCGATAATACTTTTAGCGGACGCAGATAGTGATGGAGCTGAAGTATCAGGTCTAAAGAGAAATCAGGTTATGGATTTTATTAAGAAGCCTTTTGAGAAAGAGATACTTAAAGTAAGAGTTAATCATATCCTTGAACTTTCGGTTCTTAGAAAGAAGTATCGTGTTCTTGCCTAATATTTATATATTAGATTTCAATAATTTGATTTCTATAATTGCCCAGTTTGTATATTATGGATTTTATCTATGTTTTTTGTGGGCAAATAAACTTAGGGGAAGTATATGGAATTTAATAGAGAAACAAATGAATTATTTCATACAGGGCGAATAATTTTGGTTATTGGCTATACTATTTTTGCATTGATGCATGTCATCATCACATTTCTTTTGGGATGGGACAAATGGGTTCTTATGCTTATAGCTTTTGCTGTAGGCTCATGCTGGTATATTCATATTCGTTCTAACTTACATAGTGAGCAGAAACTTTGGATAATTGCACTTATTATGATGTGTAATTATCTTTTATATGGAATTCATAATACTAGTACATTTGATCTGTCTATAGTTATGGCGGCCGTTATGATGCTCTTTATCATGACTGGTGAAAAGTCGCTTCTTACTCTGTGCCAGTTTACTTACTATATAGTAATGACCTATGACCTGGTAATATATTTTCTAAATGGTGGTAAGTTTGATATTCTTACATTATGCCGTATTACCATGCATTATTGTGTTATCACGATGCTGGCTTATTTCCTAAAAACTATTATCAATAATTGGCGTGAAGTTATTAGCTCTTCTAAGAAAGAGATTGATCTTCTGACAGAATCTACAGAAAGACTTAATGATTTCCTTGCAAATGTATCACATGAGATTCGTACTCCTGTAAATGCTATTATTGGTCTTTCAAATATCTGCCATGAAAAGGAAGAAAATCCTGAATTAAAGAAGGATTTGGAAGAAGTTCGTAAGGCTGGTCGCCGAGTTTCTGAGCAGATTGGCGACATTCTTGATTTCTCTGAAATTGATAGAGGGAATATTGTTAGGAACGATGAGGATTATATGCTTTCCTCAGCTATCAACGATATAATACCTGATTTTAGAGAAATGTCTAAAGAAGGCGTGGAGCTGGTTATAGATATTGATCCGAATATCCCAGCTGTAATGAATACAGATGTTACTAAGCTTAAGAAGATTATAAAGGCTCTTGTTTCAAATGGTATGAAATATACCAATGAGGGTGGGGTTTATTTTAAGATTACTTCTGAACCTCAAGAATATGGAGTTAATCTCTGTATCGAGGTTACGGATACAGGAATCGGAATGACTCCTGATGAACTTGAAAAAGTATATGAAAGATTCTACCAGTCTGATTCCGGAAGAGCCAGAATCGGTGGAGGTCTTGGTCTTGGTCTTTCTATAGTATCTGGATTTGTTTCGTTGATGGGCGGTTTCATGACAATTAATAGTAAGCCTGAAGTAGGAACTACTGTTAGAATAAGCCTTCCTCAGAAGGTTGTTGATTCAAATTCATGTATGTCTGTTTCAAATCCAAAGGATATTCTTCTGGCTGCATATCTTAAGTTTGATGGAATATCCAATCCTATGGTTAGAGATTTCTTTACCTCTCAGGCTATTTCTATATCTAGAGGATTGGGGGTAGAGTTCCATAGAACAGAAGATTTGGAAGCACTCAAAAACCTCTCAAAAACTCAGAATATCACTCATTTATTAGTTGGTGAAAATGAATATGTAGCGAATAAAGAATATATGGAAAAACTGGCTGAAAAGGCAGTTGTTATTGTTGTGGCTAGTAAAGACTTTGAGCTTCCAAAGGATTCTAAGGCTAGAGTTCAGTTGAAACCTTATTATGCATTTCCAATAGCAAATATTCTAAATAGTGGAGTGAAGGCTAGTCGTTCAGCTGGAAGTCATATGAAGATAAATGGAATTCATGCTTTGGTTGTTGATGATGAACCTATGAACCTTATAGTAGCAAAGAGTATCTTTAAGAGATATGGCATGGAAGTTAGTACAGCAACTTCCGGACAGCAGTCCATCGAACTTTGCCGTGACCATAAATACGATATCATCTTCATGGATCATATGATGGGAAATATGGACGGAGTTGAAGCCATGAAGAAAATTCGTTCGGATGTTAAGGGACTTAATAGGGATGTTCCGGTTGTGGCACTTACAGCAAATGCTATGAGTTCAGCAAAGCAGATGTTCCTTTCAGAAGGATTTGATGGTTTTGTAAGTAAACCTATTGAGATTGAGGAACTGGAAAGAACTATGAAGAAGGTGCTCCCGGATAATGCTATTACATATGAAGAAACTGGAGATAAAGCAGTAGATGGTGATGCTGCCACACAAGATGAAGATGAGGTTCTAGAATTTGACGCAGTAGATGGTGATGCTGCCACACAAGGTGAAGATGAGGTTCTAGAATTTGACGCAGTAGATGGTGATGTAACCATAGAAGATGATGAAGTTTTAGAGTTTGATGCGGTGGATGGAAGTGATTCATCAGATGATGAAGTCTTTGAATTTGCCCCTGATGATTCCAATTCGTCAAGTGACGATGATGATGAGACTCTAAAAAATGAATTGGCTAAGATAGATATTGATATGGATAAGGCTCTTTATTATCTAGGTGGTGATCCAGAGCTTTACCGGGATATCATTTTGCAGTTTGCGAATGAAATGGATGAAAAGATTAATAACCTTAATACCTTCCTCGATAACAAAGACTGGAAGAATTACGAGATAGTAATTCATGCGATGAAGAGTTCGTCAAAGATGATCGGTGCATTACCGCAGGTTTCTGATGAGGCCTATGAACTTGAAAAGGCAGCACATAATGAAAATGCTGAATATATCGAGACAAATCATTCAAGAGTTTTAGAGTTATTTAAGTCTTTGGGAGAAAAAATCATATGCTTAGTAAAATAGGTGCATATCTTAAAAATGAAGAGATAAGTATTAAAGATAGAGGATTTGCATTTAATACTCTGGCCATAACGGGTATGCTGATTGTCACATTTATAGCCAGAATTATAGTAAATGGATTTACAGTAAATGCTTCAGCTGTTCTTGTTACTATTATATTGTTTGCTGTTAATGGATATTTATCAATTAAGAAGAATAAAATTGAACGAGGCGCTGTTATAATGTGTGCCATTTTAGGCTTCTACTTCTTCCCGGTAATGTTCCTTACTGGTGGAGGAATTGTGGGAGATGCTCCTGTTTGGTTCATTTATACAGTTATACTTTTTATAATCAGCCTTAGAACAGAAAGACAAAAGAGAATATTTACAATAGTAGATTTTGTTCTTGCGGTTATTCTTTATCTAATAGCTGTATTTAGTCCTAAAAGTGTAATTATGTTTTCACAAAATGATGCATATCTGCTTTCATTCATTACACTGATTTTTGCCAGCTGTAATATGGTGGTTATTGTAGCTAATCAGAGTAGACTGTTTGAACAGGAGCAGAAGAAGTCAGAAGAGCAGAAGAAAGAGATTGAGGGACTTGTTACTGCACAGAACAGATTCTTCTCAAGTATGAGTCATGAGATTCGTACACCTATCAATACTATTATTGGCCTTAATGAGATGATTCTTCGTGAGGATATTAGTGATGAAATCGCTGAGGATGCAGTAAATATCAGGGCAGCAAGTAAAATGCTCCTGAATACTATAAATGATATTCTGGATATGTCTAAGTTTCAGTCAGGAGATATGAAACTTCTTCTGGATACATATAATACTGGAAATATGCTTTCTGAAATTGTAGGAATGCTATGGATTCGTGCAAAAGAGAAAAATCTTGATTTCCATATAAATGTTGCTCCTGATATTCCTGCTGAACTTAGAGGTGATGAAGTAAGAATTAAACAGGTTCTTATGAATATCCTGAACAATGCTATCAAATATACCAAGGAAGGTTCTATATCTCTTACGGTAGAATGCGAAGCTCAAGAGGATAATAATTACAATATTATCTATACTGTTGAAGATACAGGTATGGGAATAAAGAAAGAGGATATTCCGTATCTTTTCACCGCATTTAAGAGAGTTGATGAGGATAATACTAAGCATATTGAGGGTACAGGACTTGGTCTTTCTATTGTTAAGCAGTTTCTTGACCTTATGGGAGGAAAAGTTACTGTAAACAGTGTTTATACAAAGGGTTCCACATTTGTTATAGAGATACCTCAGAAGGCAGTATCTGATAAAGAGATTGGTGAATATGATTATGAGAAGAAACATAAGGTGCATAACAGGCAGAGCTATAGTCATAAGTTTGAAGCACCAAATGCTAAGATTCTTGTAGTTGATGATAATGAATCAAATCTTTTGGTTGTTACGAAACTTCTCAGAGATACGAAGATTCAGATTGATACAGCTAAGAATGGTGTTCTGGCATTAGAAAAGACGCTTGATAAAGAATATGATCTGATCTTCATGGATCATCTTATGCCTGAGATGGATGGAGTAGAATGCTTCCGAAATATTAGAAAGCAGGTTGGTGGTAAGAATAGGGAAACAAAGATTGTCATTCTTACAGCTAATGCTGGTGAAGAAAACAGGATTATCTATGCAAGAGAAGGTTTTAATGGTTATGTAGTAAAACCTGTAACTGGGGAAGATCTTGAAAATGAAGTATTTAGACAACTTCCACAGCATCTCATTCGTGTGATTGATTCCACGGGTATGGAATCTGGAGAGACTGTTTCATGGATGAATGATATTCAGAGAAAGAGAAGGATTACAGTTACTACTGACAGTACCGCCAATCTTTCAAAAGAGTTGTTGGATAAATATAAGATTTCCGCAATCAATCATAAGATCAAGACTGAGGCAGGAATCTTTAAAGAGGGGGTTGATATTGACACAGCTGGTCTTATGCAATATATGGCTGATCCGGATAAAGAAGTGTCAGTTTATCCGCCTATGCCAGAAGAGTATGAGAAATTCTTTGCAGAAAATCTTGCAACTTCCAATAATATAATTCATATCTGTACATCTAAGGATTTGGATAATAGACCATATGAGAATGCCATGGAGGCTGCGAAGTCATTTGATAATGTTATCATATTTGATAGTAGACATTTCGGTTGTGGTCAGGGGCTTGTGGCGCTCTTTACTTGTCGAATGGTTGAGGCAGGTATGTCAGTTGAGGAGATTGTATTTAGACTTGGTCATCTGAAGGATAGAGTAAGAAGCAGCTTTATGGTTGATAATCTTGATTATCTGGCAAGAACAAAACAGGTTAGTTCGGGTTATGCAAATTTTATGAAATCTCTTATGCTGAGACCTGTATGCTATGTAAAAGATGGACAGGTTGCTACGGCAGGTATACTTTTTGGCTCAACAGAAACTGTTTGGAAAAAATATATCGACAAAGCGCTTTCATCTGGTAAGTTGGATAGCACAGTTATATTTGTCAGCTATGTGGGACTTACAAAGAAAGAGACAGACTTTATCAAAGAATATATAGAGATGAAATGTAGTTTTGATAAAATTGTATTTTTACAGACTTGTCCTGTTGTGGCAGTAAGTTTTGGACCTGGCTCTTTCAGTATAAATGTGGTTGATGAGAGTTAGTAAGATATAAGTTATAGAAACTTAAGATATTGATTTATATATAAGATTCTATTAAAAGAACCGTCCTATTAAGATATGTACCAGAATTCTGGGCGTATTTCACTGAGACGGTTCTTTATATTAAAGGTTTATATAATCAGGTTTCATCCCCTTAAATGTACAGTAGTATCTAAAGCCAATGGATTTGGCTAGTTCAGCGGCACCATCAAATGCGTGACCTATATGCTCAAGGTCATGGGCGTCACTTCCAAAAGTAAGTATTTCTCCACCCAGATCTTTATACATCTTTAGTATTTCTATATGAGGATGTGGGAAGTCCAGCCCTCTATAAAGGCTGCCAGTATTTATCTCGATTCCTTTTCCATTTTCCATGATGGTCTTCAGGATTTCATGTAAGATTTCTTTATATCTAGGGAAATATTTTTCGCCAAATATGTTACTGTTAATCTTATCACCAAATCTAAAGATATAATCTATATGTCCGTATACATTATAATCTCTAAAATTCTGGACATTATAAAGCATATCTTCGAAATATTCTGTATAAAGCTTATTGGCATCTTTAGGAGTGCCATCAGGATATAGCCAGTTTTCTTTATAATATGGATCCCCTCCATCTACGACATGAGAGGAACAGATGATAAAGTCCAGGCCAGGATGTTCTTCGCTATAGCTATTTAGCTTTTCGCATGTGGAAGGCATGACGCCTTGTTCAACTCCAATTCTGATATCAAAACCTGAACTTAAATATTTATCCTTAAGTTCCATGAGAGTTGGAATGTATTCTTGAATATCAAGATCGAATACCAGCTTATCTGGAGTATCAGGAAAGTCTAGGTCATTATGATCAGTAAAGCAAATGGAAGATAGTCCCTTTGACATTGCAGTTTTAACTAATTCATTTATATCCGTATCACAGTCTGCAGAAAAAGAAGAGTGTAAATGGTAATCCGGAATATTATATTTATTCATATTAAAGTCCTCTTAGAATTTTTTGTTGATTTATAATCGATATAAAATATATAAAACTATAATTAAATAAGTTTTACTGAAATATATTAGCATATTATTTTCATTACTACCATAGATAAGTCGTAGATTTTGTGAAATGAGTTTACATAAATTTATTATTGAAAACTAAGTGCATATTTAACAAAATATTTAGGGGTAAACCTACTATATTTTAATTATTTTTGATAATCGAGACTTGAAATTGAACAGTAAAAAAGTTATTATATTAAGGCAGAATGTGTAGCTGGTTTGATGAGTTTCATAATTGTTTCATTTGTTTAGAGACTAAGATGAACATGCCACATCAGATCAGTATTCATAAATAAATTTCTTAGGAGGAATTAAAAAATGGCAGTAAAAGTAGCGATTAATGGATTTGGACGTATCGGTCGTCTTGCATTCAGACAGATGTTTGGTGCTGAGGGATATGAGGTAGTTGCTATCAACGATCTTACAAAGCCTTCAATGCTTGCACATCTTCTTAAGTATGATACAGCACAGGGTGGATACGCTGGAAAGATTGGTGAGAACCTTCACACAGTTACAGCTGATGATGAGGCTAACACAATCACAGTTGATGGCAAGACACTTAAAATTTATGCTAAGGCTGATGCTAATGAGCTTCCATGGGGAGAGATTGGTGTAGATGTAGTTCTTGAGTGTACAGGTTTCTACTGCTCAAAGGAAAAGTCAATGGCACACATCAACGCTGGTGCTAAGAAGGTTGTTATTTCAGCTCCTGCTGGAAACGATCTTAAGACTATCGTATTCTCAGTTAACAATGATACACTTACAGCTGATGATCAGATCATCTCAGCTGCATCATGTACAACAAACTGCCTTGCACCTATGGCTAAGGCTCTTAACGATTATGCTCCAATCCAGAGCGGTATCATGAGCACAATTCATGCTTACACAGGTGACCAGATGATCCTTGACGGACCACACAGAAAGGGTGACCTTAGAAGAGCTCGTGCAGGTGCTGCTAACATCGTACCTAACTCAACAGGTGCTGCAAAGGCTATCGGACTTG